>NZ_FMUF01000035.1:0-16980 GCF_900100985.1 Nitrosospira sp. Nsp1 | reverse complement strand
ACGAATATCACCAGGCATATCCATAAAACCAGCGTGTGAAGATCATATATCTGCTGGGCTATCGGCGTTTGCGGCTCGGGCAAGTTTAACTGGTATGGGTCCGCCGCTGCCGCCATTCCCAGCCCGGAATACAATGCGGTCGCCACAATCCCAACTATGGTTGCTGCTGCTTTGCTACTCATATCTCCCCCCACTTGATTGCTGAATACAGTACGAGCCAATAATTCCAAAATTTTACGACCTTTGACTGGTCCCACGGACTGGCTTCCAGATCATTTTTGTTTAGCTCGGCGCCTACCTGATAGCCGGGAAAAAAGCATCCTGATTACCGGATGTTTTCTGCCTAATAGCCATGTTGCGAATGTCGGTAATTGTGTTATTCTACGGCCTTATGCCGATTTTAAACATTAAGAATAATGGCATGCCCATAAGTTCAAAGTTTGAACTGAAAACAAAAATTTGTTATGCGCAGTCATTAATAAAATCTAAACAATTAATTTCCTGATTAATACTCAATACCGGATCATCAAAACAGGAAACGAACGAAAGCTCATCAAACCGGGTTACGTTTATATCATGAAAATTTTATGTACTATGCTTATCGTATTAAGCATAGTACATAAATTGCCGAAGTTGCCTTAACCCATATTTAATGCGGTTTTCAGGCTGAAATTATTCCGATTTTCTGTTGGCGCCGATCAAATTTCTTCAGAATTTCACAACATCTGTTTCAACTATTATCCGAATCGCCACTACTGAAACGGAAAAATTCTACCACAGCAAAATGGAGCGTACAAGAAAGAAACTTTATCCCGTTAAGCAAAATTAATAATGCCCCTATTCTAAAAAACGGTATTTCCCCCTCTTTTAATTGTGGTAATTTTACCCTATTTGAATTATGGTAATACGAGTATTCAGGCGCCAATTTATCCTTTTGGCATAGCGCGGCCCCGCTCCGTACGGCGCAGTTTACCATTGAGCTTGTCATTGTTGAATCTCTATCGTCACCTGCATGATTAGAAGGGCTTTGTATAGCGAAAATGAAATAAATGAGCTTGCCCTGAAGCTATCACGGGATAGCGGTGGAAGGGATACCGGTGAAGATGCGGCTTCGCCCGCCCAGGTTGAAGTACCATATTCATAACACCGTGGCCATCCGGCGAAGAAAAATTGTGCTTGCTTGACGAGTCAGACGGGTTCCGCCTATTATTACAGCGGCAAAAAAAAGCGTGAAGGTGCTTCGGAGGCATGAATAACGGCAAACCCGCATTCCGGAGTCTCCTGATACTTACATCGACCCCGGCAAACTGGGTTCGTTATAATAAGGCTTGAGATTTTCGCGGCGGCGCCATTTTGTTTTAATTATTCAGCGGTTCTATTTGATGAGATTTTCCAGAGGGTATGAGAATGGCGGAAACCAGTAACGCGGCTACGGCAAGCATGGCTCCGGAGCTGCAAACGTCAGGATGGTTCAATACGCCGCGACCGATTACGCTCGCCTCACTGCGGGGGAAAGTGGTTGTATTGCATACTTTTCAGATTTTCTGTCCCGGTTGCGTGCAGGTAGGTATTCCGCAGGCGCAGAGAATATATCAGGAATTCGATCCTGATCGCGTAGCAGTGATCGGGTTGCACACGGTATTCGAACATCACGCCGTGATGGGCCCCGACGCCCTCGAAGTATTTATACATGAGTATCGGCTGCGATTTCCGATTGGTATCGACAAGTATGACGGCGAACCAAAAGGCATTCCGTTGACCATGCATGCTTATCGGATGCAGGGCACGCCATCCCTGGTTCTGATCGATAGAACCGGGCACATCCGTCTGCATAAATTCGGACATGTGAGCGATCTTACGATTGGATTCTCGATCGGTACGCTGCTTTCCGAAGAAATTGATGAATCTTCCGGCATGGCTGAAGCTATCCCGACGGGTAGTGGGGGTAGCGCTTGCGACACGGACGGCTGCAGCGTCTGATTTGCAGGTTGAACAGGCCATTGCAGGACCTTGGGGTCCATGGCATCATTCCAATGATCAGCCGGTGGAGTTTTTCCGGAGTCGCTCATTTAGAAAAGTCGGTTAACCTCGATCTGTCTTGGGTATATCGTCCGGTTTAACGCGCTCTGCAATCCCGGCAAGTACTCCGGCAGTTGCTTCACGCATCAGATTGGTGATGGCATGAGTCAGCTCGATGCCCGCCTCTAGCTGGTTCTGCCCGACCGAGGTCATCTGCTGATTAAAAACCACGAGGGTGTCCTTCACCTGAGAACCAACCGCGGTTCCGTTGCGTTTGGCGTGGCCAATCAAATCCCCCAGGGTTTCCTTCACCAGTTCCTGAGCGGCGGAAGCGGATGCCTGTACGACGTCCAGAAAAAGTGTCTCAACACTCTCCAGTTCAGTGCGGGCGCGGGTAAGCTCCTCATTTGAAAATTTTTGCGCCCGGCCTGCAGCCTCCTCCAAAGCCAGCTTTGAAGCTTCGGCAAGCTGCGCGAGTGCGGCATCCAATCCGGCGACCGCATCGCGTACAGGCTCCAATACTGCTTGCGTCTGCGCAGGTGCTTGTTGCAATTTTTGTTGCGCGCCTTCACTCACTCCTTTCATCACCGCCGTCACGACTTTCCGTAGCGATTTCTGATCCTGGTCCTGCGTACTCAAGGCTTTCACCGTGAAATCCCGAACTTCTTCACGGACGTTGTTTCCATGGGCAATGCTGTTGCGCACTTTGGCCTCGAGCGCGGATGTGTCCGAAATTGTGTCAGGAGAAGCTTCACCGCCGGTTACGTTTTGCATGATAAAAACTCCCTAAGTGATGAAAAAATAGTGATCTACGCTGTAAGCCGAACAAGACCGCCCATATAAGGTTGCAGAATTTCCGGAATGGATACGCTGCCATCGGAATTTTGAAAATTTTCCAGAATCGCCACCAGCGTCCGTCCCACCGCCAACCCCGAGCCGTTAACGGTATGCAATAATTCCGGTTTACCTTTTTCGTTGCGAAAGCGCGCCTGCATGCGCCGCGCCTGGAATGCCTCGCAATTACTGCATGAAGAAATTTCGCGAAAGACATTCTGCTCCGGCAACCAGACTTCGATGTCATATGTTTTAGCCGCCGAGAAACCCATATCCGCCGTGCACAAGGTCATTACGCGATAAGGCAATTCCAGTTTCTGAAGAATCGTTTCCGCATGAGTGGTCAACTCCTCCAGTGCTTCGTAGGAATGTTGTGGATGCACAATCTGCACCAGCTCTACCTTCTCGAACTGATGCTGCCGGATCATGCCACGCGTATCCCTGCCATAGCTTCCCGCTTCCGAGCGGAAACATGGTGTATGCGCGGTGAGCTTGATGGGGAGCGATTCGAGAGCAACGATTCGATCGCGCACCATGTTGGAGAGTGGAACTTCGGCGGTGGGGATCAGATACAGATCATCCCCTTCGGGCTGATAGGGCGAATTACCCGTGAACGCGTCTTGATAATTCTCTTGCCCCGAAAGAACTTCAACCGAACCTGCCTTTTTTCGGGGGATCTCGAACAGGTCCTCCTTGAACTTCGGCAACTGCCCGGTGCCCCGCAAGCTTTCCGCATTAACCAGATAGGGGACATATGTCTCGGTATAGCCGTGCTCCTGCGTATGTGTGTCCAGCATGAATTGCGCAAGAGCGCGGTGAAGCCGTGCGAGCGCGCCTGTCATCAAGCTGAAACGTGCGCCGCTGAGCTTGGTGGCGGTGGGAAAATCCAGCAATCCCAGACCCTCGCCTACGCTCACATGATCTCTCACCATAAAATCGAATGTGCGCGGTGTTCCCCAACGGCGCACCTCCTGGTTATCGGCTTCACTAATGCCCTCCGGCACGCTGCCATGGGGCAGGTTGGGAATCTGCAACAATAGTTGCTGCAACCCAGTTTGCGTTTTTTGTAACCGGGCTTCCGCCTGCCTTAGCTCGTCGCCAAGATCAGCCACCTCCGCAAGGATACCCGAGACGTCCTCTCCTCTGCTTTTGGCGTTACCGATCTGTCTGGAGGCGGCATTTCGCCGCGCCTGAAGCTCCTCCGTATGGGTCTGCAGATTCTTGCGTTCCGCCTCCAGGGCGCTGAATTCCGTAGTCGGAAAAACATAATTACGCGTGGCGAGAACCCTGGCCACATGGGCCAGATCGGTACGTAACAATTGAATATCTAACATCCTAACTCCAAAAAACGTGTGCCGGGCAATAACAGCCTTATCCAGGCTTTTTCTTTGCCTGTTTGTCGAGTTCGCGCAAGTACGTCAGCCTTTCGGATATCCTACTTTCGAATCCTCGCGTGACCGGTTCGTAAAATTTAATCTCCGGCATGCCTTCCGGGAGATAATTTTCTCCAGCGGCGTAGGCTTCGGGATCGTCATGAGCATAGCGGTAGTCTCGCCCAAAGCCCATATCCTTCATCAGGCGGGTAGGTGCGTTGCGCAAATGCTCAGGTACGCGGCGTGACTTATCGCCGCTGATAAAAGATCGGATTTTATTATACGCAAGGTAAGCGGCGTTGCTCTTGGGCGCACAAGCGAGATAAAGCGCCGCTTGCGCCAGCGCTAATTCCCCCTCCGGGCTGCCCAGGCGCTCGTAAGTCTCCGAAGCATCGAGCGCTACCCGTAACGCACGCGGATCGGCCAGACCGATGTCCTCCACGGATGCTCGAATCAAGCGCCGCGCTATGTAGCGTGGATCGGCGCCTCCGTCCAACATCCGGCACATCCAGTAGAGCGTCGCGTCCGGGTTGGAACCACGCAGGGATTTATGAAGCGCCGAAATCTGGTCGAAATACTCATCTCCGCCTTTATCAAAGCGGCGCTTGGCGCGGGAAAGCGCATTATGCACATACTCCGCTTCTATTTCCGCAATTCCCTCGGTCGTTGCCGCGGTTTTTATCTGTTCGAGAAAGTTGAGCAGACGCCGCGCGTCACCGTCCGAATATTCGATCAATAAGCGTCTGGCGTCATCGGAAAAATTCAATCCCTGCAATGCGAGATACTCCGCTCGCTTGAACAAGGTAGCGAGCTCATCTTCGGATAAGGCAGTGAGAACATAAACCTGTGCCCGGGACAGTAATGCGCTGTTAACCTCAAACGAAGGATTCTCGGTAGTGGCCCCGATGAATGTCACCAACCCCTGTTCGACATAGGGTAGAAACGCGTCCTGTTGCGATTTGTTGAAGCGATGCACTTCATCCACAAATAGGATCGTGTGACGTCCGGATTGCTGCAATACGGCCTGTGCGCGTTCAATCGCTTCCCTGATATCCTTGACGCCCGATAACACCGCCGACAAGGCGATGAATTCAGCATCAAACACCCTCGCCATTAGTCGTGCCAGCGTCGTTTTGCCGGTGCCGGGCGGCCCCCACAGTATCATCGAATGCGGCTTGCCGGATTCAAACGCAAGACGTAGCGGCTTGCCCGGGCCGAGCAAATGAGACTGCCCAACAACATCCTTCAGTTCATGAGGACGCAACTGCTCGGCGAGCGGCGCGACAGCTTCACGTTGACCGAACAAGTCAGTCACTGATCACGTCCGCACCTTCCGGTGGGCTGAATTTAAACAATTCCGGCGCCAACCTGGGGTTTTGTTCCACTCGGCTAAAGGTAAGCACCGTGGTCTGGCCGAAGTTATCATGCAACTCCATGCTCTTCAGGGCGCCCCCCGGTGCGAATCCCAGGCGCACCCATTCAAACGTGCTTTCCTTGGCTTTGGGTTTGGCTTCCAGCCACTCTGTGTCTCCCTGCAAGCCGATTTCCGTTAGATCGAAATTATTTTCAATGTCACTGTTCCCTGCAAGCAACGCTGCGGGGGTGCTGCCGATAGCGACATCAAGCTTGCGCACGGTTACCTGATTAAGATCACGATCATAAAACCATATGCGGGAACCATCGCCCACAATAAGCTGCTCGTACGGTTTCTCGTAAATCCATCGAAACTTGCCCGGACGCTCGAATTGCATCGTACCGCCGCCTTTTTGTACCGCGCGTCCACTTCTATCGAGAACAGTCTGTGAAAACACCGATCTAACAGTACGGGTATTCTGAATGAAATTCTTGAGACTGCTTATCGCACTTGCCTCAGCGGTAGAGATAAACAAAAAGAACAGCAAAAAAATCCAGCATCGTTCCGGTAGCTTCATGGTATTCCTTAAGTCATCAAGGGAAGTATTATAAAGAAGTGCTTTCGCCCGTGTGGAATAAGCCCGGTTTACCTGAAAATACCATTTTTCCGATTTTCCAGATCGTAAGCTGGTTTGATCTGGTTTCGCCTGCGATTTTACCGGCTTCCGTTTTTTCCCGGCCAAAAATGTCCCGCATCATGTCGAAAGCATCTCGGGGAGCAAGCTGTGATCAGCACTTTCCCGGAAGATATCGTATTCCGGGAGATATCGTATATATGAACCAGGCTGAAAAGCCGGCATAAAAATGTTGGAACCGTCCTATAACAACAAAGTCTAATTTTTGCTGGCGGAGAATAGTTCCCCGTCAACTTAATGTTGGTAGTTATTCTCTCAACTATTGGCAACAGGAGGAAACAACATGGCAACAACACTGGAAACATCGGGTCACGCCAAGGCAAGCGGCCGGGACTACGACATGTCGGAGTGGTATGACTCGAGGTGGTACAAATTCGGGCTCATCACCATGCTGCTGGTAGCGATATTCTGGGTTTGGTACCAGCGGACCTACGCCTACTCGCACGGCATGGACTCCATGGAACCCGAGTTTGAGAAAGTATGGATGGGACTATGGCGCGTCCACATGATCGTCATGCCGATCTTTGCCCTCATCACCTGGGGCTGGATCTGGAAGACCCGCGACACCAACCTGGACAACCTTGACCCCAAACTGGAAGTCAAGCGTTACTTCTACTGGATGATGTGGCTGGGCGTTTATCTGTTTGGTGTTTACTGGGGCGGCAGCTTCTTCACCGAGCAAGACGCCTCCTGGCACCAGGTCATCATCCGCGACACCAGCTTCACCCCCAGCCACGTCGTCGTATTTTATGGCTCCTTCCCCATGTACATCGTCTGCGGCGTGGCAAGCTACCTGTACGCCATGACCCGCCTGCCGCTGTACTCCCGGGGCACCTCGTTCCCGCTCGTCATGGCCATAGCCGGACCGCTCATGATCCTGCCGAACGTAGGCTTGAACGAATGGGGTCATGCCTTCTGGTTCATGGAAGAACTCTTCAGCGCACCGCTGCACTGGGGCTTCGTCATCCTGGGCTGGTCGGGACTGTTTGCAGGCGGGATTGCAGCACAGATCATCACCCGCTACTCCAACCTGACCGACGTCGTCTGGAATGGCCAAAGCAAAGTCATCCTCAACAACCGGATCGTACCGTAATCGGCTGGAAAATTGACCTGAACCACGCTCGGACCGCCCGCTCTCCAAGGAATCCGGAGAGGAGGGCGGTCTTGATTTATGCAACAACTTCGTCCTTTTTTAAAGCACGAACAAAAGTAGCAGACCGGTATTCTTGCAATTCGTCGTGATGTCGTCTTTCACATCGACTAGTCGTTGCGCGCCGGGACTAATACCTCCCGATTACCGTTGGTCTGCATGGCTGAAACCAGGCCTGCACGTTCCATTTCTTCAATCAGGCGCGCAGCGCGGTTATAGCCGATACGCAAGTGCCGCTGTACCAGCGAGATTGAAGCGCGGCGTGACTTGAGCACCATCGCAACCGCGTCGTCGTAAAGCGGATCGGCTTCGCTGCCTTCCTGACCTGCTATGCCAGCGCTTTCGCTCGCGCCGCCCTCATCTTCGATAGAATTAAGTACGCCGTCCACATAACGCGGCGCACCATGCGCCTTCAGGTATTCCACCACCCTGTGCACTTCCTGATCGGCGACGAAAGCGCCATGCACCCGTTGCGGATAACCGCTGCCGGGAGGCAGATAAAGCATGTCGCCCTGCCCAAGCAGCGCCTCCGCCCCCATCTGATCCAGAATGGTGCGCGAATCCACCTTGCTGGACACCTGAAACGCCACGCGGGTCGGAATATTGGCTTTGATAAGGCCGGTAATCACATCGACCGAAGGCCGCTGCGTGGCGAGCAGCAAATGCACACCGGCGGCACGTGCTTTCTGCGCCAGCCGAGCAATCAATTCCTCGACTTTTTTGCCCACCACCATCATCAAATCCGCCAATTCATCTATTACCACTACGATCAATGGCATCTCTTCCAGCGGCTCTGGTGCGTCCGGCGTCAAGCTGAATGGATTGGTCAATGGCTGTTCGCTCTTGATTGCATCCCGGACTTTCTGGTTATACCCACCGAGGTTACGCACACCCAGCGCAGACATCAGCTTGTAGCGCCGCTCCATTTCCGCCACCCCCCACCGCAGCGCGCTAGCCGCCTGGCGCATATCCGTCACCACGGGCGCCAGCAGATGCGGAATGCCTTCATAAACCGACAACTCGAGCATTTTTGGATCTACCAGAATCAGGCGCACCTGCTCAGGCGTAGCCTTATAGATAAGGCTCAGTATCATGGCGTTGATTGCCACCGATTTGCCTGATCCGGTCGTTCCCGCAACCAGCACATGGGGCATTCTGGCCAGGTCCGCTACTACCGGATGGCCGCCGATGTCCTTGCCTAACGCCATGGTCAGCGGCGACGCCATCTCGGCATAAGCTTGCGAACTGAGAATTTCCGATAGCCGCACCACCTGCCGCTTGGGGTTGGGAATCTCCAGACCCATGCTGGTCTTTCCCGGAATGGTTTCCACCACGCGTATGCTCACAACCGACAACGAACGCGCCAGATCTTTCACCAGATTGAGAATCTGGTTGCCCTTTACACCCACAGCGGGCTCGATCTCGTACCGGGTAATGACGGGGCCGGGATAAGCGGCCACCACCTTGACCTCCACGCCAAAATCGATCAGCTTCCGCTCGATCAGGCGCGAAGTAAATTCGAGCGTGTCGGTCGACAGGATTTCCACATCCTTTTTCGCCGGCTCATCCAGCAGGCGCAACGGCGGCAAAGGCGAATCGGGTAAATCGACGAATAGCGGCGTCTGTTTTTCCTTGATCACCCGCGGCGACTTCGGAATCATGGTGGCGGGCTGCTCGATATGTAAAGGCGGATTTTCCTGGAAACGTTTTTTCCCGACCTCGACCAATTCGTCCCGCTTGATTGCCGAGGCCAGGCCCGCGCGGCGATCCTGCCAGTCTTCCCAACGGCGCCTGACGATCAGGCAGCTTCCCTCTATCACCGCGCCCAGCTTCTCGACGAAACGCAGCCACGACAGACCGGTAAACAAGCTGAAGCCGATCGCGATCAATGTCATCAGCGCCAGCGTCGTGCCGGTAAAGCCCAGCATCTGCGACAGGTTCTTGCTGATTATCAGGCCCAGCACACCGCCCGGCGTCTGGGGCAACGTTATTTGGAGCGTATAAAAGCGCAATGCTTCAAGTCCGCTGCTGGCGAACAGCAAAACAAGAAAACCGACAGCCGAAACAAACAATGGGCGACGATCGAATATGCCCCCATCGATACGGTGATAAGCCCACGTTACGAGAAAAGCGCAAAATAACACCCACCACCAGGCTGAAACGCCGAATAGATATAGCAGCAAGTCCGCCAGCCAAGCCCCCGCCGTCCCGCCGGGATTTTGCACGGTCGCCGCGCCACTATGGGACCACCCGGGATCGGCACGCTCATATCCATGGAATATCAGCACTAGGTAAAGCGCAACGCCGAGCAATGCGAGCCCCGCGGATTCGCGCAGCAGCCTGACAACCCTCGGCGGCAAGGGATTGGGGCTTGATTTTTTCGCCATAGACTTGACAGAGCTCATGGATAGTCTCGGGCTGACAGAAGAATACGGAAAGAAATCCGATTATATAGGGTTACATCAGGGCAAAAAAGCAGCGTCGCCGCCTTGGCATCGTATGGAAGAAGATGAAGAAAGACGATCACATATGCACCGCTACCAGCGGCACAAAGCTCAAGAATTTTACTTGATCTCTCATTCCTTTACTTGCGCGGCGGATTCAACTGGCCGGACGTCGTTACCTGGAGTTTTTCGTCCAGTATTTCGATCCAGTGCTCGACTGGCAACGACGTACCGCTCCGGACGTGCATGAGGCATCCTATATTGGCGGTCGCGATCCGGATTGGCTGGCCCGATTCCAGCGCCGTTACCTTGTTTTTCAGTAGCTGTTGCGACAGTTCAGGCTGCAAAATGGAGTAGGTGCCTGCCGATCCGCAGCAAAGATGCGCATCCGGCACATAAGTCAATTCAAAGCCTGCGGCAACCAGAATCTTCTCGGCAACACCCCGGATTTGCATTCCATGTTGCAGAGTACAGGGGGAATGGAAGGCGAGCCTGGGGTTTTTTATGTCACCCGTGTTCGCCAGCGGTCTGTCGAGGAGTGACGCGAGTGCTTGGGTCTCGGCTTCCAGGATTTCGCTGATATCTTTAGTCAGTTCGGAAATCCGTGCCGCCTTTTCCGCATAGGCAGGATCATGACGCAATAAATGGCCATATTCCTTTACGGTCACGCCGCAACCACTGGCGGTCATGACGATGGCTTCCACTCCAGTTGCCCCTTCTCCTCCTCCGTCATCTTGCATTCCGACATACGGCCACCAGGCGTCCACATTGCGGCGCATGTAATCCAGCCCTTCCTGCTGGGCATTAAGATGGTAAGACACGGCGCCGCAGCAACCTGCATTCGGCGCCTTGATGAGGGATATGCCGAGCTTATCCAATATTCTTGCGGCTGCGGCGTTGATGTTAGGCGCCAGCGTCGGCTGTACGCAGCCTTCCAGCACCAGCATTTTGCGTTGATGTTGTACAGGAGGCTGAGAGAACCGTGGTCCCGCAGGTTGAGAATTCTTAATATGCGGTATTGAATCCCGAAGCACACCCGGCAGTAACGGGCGCGCAGACCGCCCCAGCTTCAGCAATGAAGCAAACATCCCTGGGTTGGGTAGCGTCTGGCGCAATGCATATCGGACAGTAGCTGCAGCGAAACTGCGTCCCACCTTTTTCTCAACAATGCCACGGCCGATATCCACCAACCGTCCATATTGCACGCCGGAGGGACAAACCGTCTCGCAGGCGCGGCAAGTGAGACAACGGTCGAGATGCAATTGTGTCTTTTGCGTGACCGGTGCGCCTTCCAGCACCTGTTTTATCAAATAGATACGCCCACGCGGGCTATCCAGTTCGTCGCCCAGCAACTGATAAGTCGGGCAGGTGGCAAGGCAGAAGCCGCAATGAACGCAATTCCGCAGTATCGCCTCCGCTTCCTGTCCTTCCGGAGAGTCTTTGATGAAGTCGGCGAGATGGGTTTGCATTTACCCTAAATCCGGTAGTTGACCGCTCATTTAATAGGTCCGTGTCATGATTAATAACAATATTTCATATATTTGACGCTCACTTTCCGGGTGAGGGCGCTACGGGGTGAATTGCACAGTTTTTGCGGCACATGGCTGCGTTGCAACTTCTTGGAATGGAACGACCATTCCGCGTCGTTGCGCCTTGCCCTGTACCCCAAAAACCGCACACTTCACCCCGTCCAACTACCGGATTTAGGTTTATATTTCCGGGTATATCCGGCCGGGATTGAGTATACGCATAGGGTCGAATTTTTCTTTCAGGCGGCGAGTGATATTCATCATAGCCGGCGTGAGCGGATGAAACACGGGGGCGCACGATCCGTCGCTGCGAAATAAAGTAGCATGACCGCCCGCGGCTTTCGCCGCACTGCGTATCGCGGAATGCACGGCCTCGGTATCCGCATCAGCCGAGTCCATTACCAGCCAGCGCAACGCTCCACCCCATTCGATCAATTGATTCCCGGGCAGCGATAGTGGCGGAGTCGTCGATTTTATGGAGAGTCGCCAGAGCGGCTTCCTTGTCTGAAAAAGCGGGTGGGTCTGTTCGCGCACTGTTTCCCAGAAAACGGCGCCGTCATCGATTTCCTCCCCACCCATTATCGCACGCGCGGCGCGCACGGCAGGGGCTGCACCGGAGAGCCTCAAAAAAAGGACACCATCGCAGAAACAGATTGCGGAAACCGGTAACGGTTTACCTGCCCAAAAATTCATCTTTTCGATGGCTTCCGTCTCGTTCATCGGTAAGCACAGCGTAAGCTCCATTGCCGGTAGCGGCAGCACTTTGAGGGAAACCTCGAGCAAGAGACCCAGCGTGCCCATCGAACCCGTCATCAAACGCGAGACATCGTAGCCGGCGACATTCTTCATGACCTGGCCGCCAAAACGCAGATCCTCTCCTCTACCATCCAGCATGCGCACTCCCAGCACAAAGTCGCGTACCGCGCCGGCGGATGCCCGGCGCGGACCGGACAAGCCGGTAGCAACACAACCACCGAGGGTAGCGCCAGCACCAAAATGGGGCGGCTCGAAAGCCAGCATCTGACCGTGCCTGGCCAGTTCGGTTTCAAGATCGGACAGTCGCGTCCCTGCGCGAGCGGTGACCACCAGCTCGGTAGGTTCGTAATCGACTATACCGGCGTAAGCGGTGGCATCGAGAATGCCGCCACCCGAAGGAAGAGGATCGGCCAGGGCCAGGGGAACAACGCGACTGCCATAGAAATCCTTGGTGCCGCCGCTGCGTATTATTAATGGCTCGTCAGCGCTGCCGGCCGCTTGAATGGTGTCGGCAAATTGATCGATGAGATATTGCATGCCTAATCCTTGCCAGTCTTCAGACTGTGCATCGCCTCATCAATTTTCAAAACCTCGGCAGTCCTGGGAATTTTTCTTCGCCGCGATGCACATGCATGGCGCCATGCTCGGCGCAACGGCGTAGCGTCGGCACCGCTTTTCCGGGATTCAGCAGTCCATCCGGATCAAAGGCCGCCTTTACCGCATGAAACATCTTCAGTTCGCCGATCTTGAACTGAGAACACATCTGGTCGATTTTTTCCATACCGACTCCATGCTCACCCGTAATGGTTCCCCCGGCCTGAATACACATCTGAAGTATCCTTGCGCCAAATTTCTCGGTTAATTCAAGCTCTCCCGGCTGATTTGCGTCGTAAAGAATCAGCGGATGCAAGTTGCCGTCGCCGGCATGGAAGACATTCATGCAACGCAGGCCATACTCGACGGAGAGCGCTTCGATTCCGGACAATACGTTTGCAAGACTCTTGCGGGGAATGGTTCCGTCCATGCAGTAGTAATCCGGCGATATGCGGCCCGCTGCCGGGAAGGCAGCTTTGCGTCCAGCCCAGAATTTGAGCCGCTCGGCCTCATCGCGGGACGTCCTGATCTCGATCGCGCCGCTTCTTGCCATGATTTCGTTAATATGCCGGATTTCTTCTGCCACTTCCTCTGCCGTACCGTCGGCTTCGCATAGCAGAATCGCGGCCGCATCAAGGTTGTAGCCCGCATGCACGTACTCCTCCACGGCGCGGGTAGTGATTTTATCCATCATTTCCATACCGGCCGGAATAATACCCGCGCCGATCACGTTCGCCACCGCATCACCGGCACTACGCAGGTCATTAAATGCAGCAAGGACCACCTGGGCTTTTTCCGGCTTGGGCGTGAGTTTTACGGTAACTTCAGTCACGACCCCCAACATGCCCTCGCTGCCCGTCATGAGCGCCAGCAGGTCGTAACCTGGCGCATCCAGCCCATCAGCGCCGATTTCAAGGATCTCGCCATCTATGGTTATCACGCGCAGTTTGATAATGTTATGCACAGTGAGTCCATATTTCAGGCAGTGTACGCCTCCCGAATTTTCGGCCACATTACCGCCGATGGAGCAGGCAATCTGCGATGACGGATCGGGTGCATAATATAGCCCATGCGCTGCCGCCGCTTCGCTGATGGCGAGATTGCGCACCCCTGGCTGCACCCGCGCAGTGCGTGCAACCGGGTCAAGCTCAAGTATTTGTTTCAACTTGGCGAGCGACAGAAGCACACCTTCCGCATGGGGCAGCGCGCCCCCGGACAGGCCGGTTCCCGCCCCGCGTGCCACTACCGGGATTTTTGCTACGTAACACACCTCTAAAATTTCGATCACTTCATTTTCGGTTCGCGGCAGTGCCACGATCAAGGGCATTTGCCGGTATGCCGACAAGCCATCGCACTCGTAGGGCCTCAGGTCCTCGATCTCATGAAGCACTGCATCGGATGGCAGAAAGGTGCGTAGCCTGGAAACAAGCTCGAGCGCATTCATCTCAATTATTAAACTCGGTTAATTCGATTCTTTTTGCGAATCCTGAATCGAATCGTTAATTTCATGATTCGACAATTTTTCCAGTATTTGTATCATTGCTGCGCTATCCAACTTCGCGCCGCCATGGGCAATGCATGCATTGAACATTTGCTGAACGGCGGCGGTATTGGGCAAACTGATGCCCAACGCATGTGCATTAGAGAGTGCGAGATCCAAATCCTTCCGATGCAATTCTATGCGGAATCCCGGCTCGAACGCGCGCTTGATCATACGCTCGCCATGAACTTCCAGGACGCGCGATGAAGCAAACCCACCCATCAGCGCCTGGCGCACCCTGGCTGGATCGGCGCCGGCCTTGGACGCAAACAGCAGGCCCTCGCCGACAGCCTCGATAGTAAGCGCAGCGATGATCTGGTTGGCAATCTTGCAAACCTGACCTGCGCCATTCTCTCCGATCAGCGTTATTGTTTTTCCCAGTAATTCGAGAACATGCCTGATCTTCTCGAATACCGGTTCCGTTGCGCCTACCATAATGGTAAGGGTTGCATTCATTGCGCCTATATCGCCACCGGACACGGGCGCATCCACATAGTCACAACCGAGCTTGTTGATAGCGGCAGCGAATGTTCTGGTTTCGATGGGAGAGATGGAGCTCATATCCATCACGATCTTGCCTGCAATCGGGCTTTCGCGATTGCTGCCGCTCAGCTCGCGCAACCCTTCGACCACGCCATTCTTGCCGAACAGCACCTGTTCCACATCCTGCGTATCAGGCAGCATGGTGATGACAATGTCGGCGCCTTGTGCGACTTTGCTGGGCGAAGAGCAGGCCTTGCCCCCCAGCTTGAGCAATTCATCCGGCACGCCACTGCGGGAATGCAGAAACAATGTGTGGCCGCCCTTGATAAGGTGCCCGGCCATGGGCTTTCCCATGATACCGAGGCCGATGAAACCGATACTTGTCATTTTTTGCTCATCAGCACTTGAAGTCCTGCCGGTTATCTCAGTTATACTTTTGGGCCCGCTCGCGTCATTCACGGATTTTCGCGGGTGGCGAGGTTTCGCTAGTGTAAACTTTCTCGCGATCCGGGTGCCGAATACGAGAGCGTATTTCTAACGCATGCTCATATTTTTTAGCTAGCGTAGGTGTACATCCAACATTCTTGCCGTTGGAAATAAACGTTGGGGTTCCTTCGTCACCCCAACCTACGAGATAATTTTTTGGACCGCGTCATTGCTGCGTACGGATAGGACATGGGTGACCGAATGATGGGTTATGCTTCGCTCCACCAATCCTACAAACAGGGTCCCGTTGCCGAGCTTGAATACCAGACTATCACAAGGAAACGGAATGATCGAATTTCAACAAGGCAGGCGTAATCGCTGCATTTTTATCTATGTTAATACAAAAGTCGCTCGACACAATATGAACACACTCGCCTGCGTGGGGACCATGCGCGAAAAAAGACGTAATGCTGCCATGATGAGTGCCGGTCTTGCACTGCCGGGGGCACAGGCATGAGCAAGGACCCGGTAATCATCATCGGTAGCGGTATCGGCGGTTATACCGTGGCCCGGGAATTTCGCAAGTTGGATGCGGAAACGCCTATCCTGATCATTTCCGCGGATCATGGCGGATTTTACTCCAAGCCGATGCTTTCGAACGCCCTGGCGACCGGGAAAACACCTGCATCCATACTGAATGCCAGCGCCGAGAAAATGGCCGCACAGCTGAAGATGACGATCCGGCCCTATAGCCGGGTGGCGGCCATTGATCCATCCGGTAAAACTATAACCCTGGAAGGTGGGGAGAAATTATCCTATAGCCAGCTCGTTCTGGCGCTGGGGGCTGATGCAATCCGGTTGCCGCTGGAAGGCGAGGGGACGGGAGATATTCTTTCCGTAAACGATCTCGATGACTACGAGCGTTTGCGGAATGTTCTGGAAGGAAAAAAAGAGGTGACCATCCTGGGCGCGGGCCTGATCGGTTGCGAATTCGCCAATGACCTGACCATGGCGGGTTACCGGGTACGCGTGATCGATATCAGTGCACAACCTCTGGGTCGGCTGCTACCGCAAGCTGGCGGTGCCTTCATGCAACGCAGGCTGGAAGCAGCCGGTGTCGTTTTTCACCTGGGTGCGGCGACTCAATATGTGGAACGTGTACAAGAAAGCCTGCGTCTGACGCTCGCCAATGGAGAAATCATCCAGACGGATATCGTGCTTTCCGCTGTCGGGTTGCGTCCACGGACCGCACTGGCTCAAGCAGCCGGTATTGCGGTGAATCGCGGTATCTCGGTCAACCGCTCGCTGCAAACCTGTTATGAGGATATTTATGCTTTGGGCGACTGCGCCGAAGTGGAAGGTAGAGTATTGCCATTCGTGATGCCGATCATGCATGCGGCGCGCGGACTCGCGGCAACGCTTGCCCAGACCCTGACTCCAGTACGCTACCCTGCCATGCCTGTGCTGGTAAAGACACCGGCTTGCCCAGCAGTAGTGTCACCGCCCGACGCAGGGAAACAGGGAGAGTGGCTGGTAGAGGAAGACGAAAACGGGGTCAAAGCCTTGTTTCAAGGTGTGGAAGGCGAATTGCTGGGATACGCGCTGCTGGGTGTTTCAACCAAGGAAAAAAACGCGCTTGCCGCGCAGTTGCCGGCAGTGATGGAATAACTTCGCCAATGTCGATTCGTCGAGGGTGTCCTTGATTTTGTGTAATCGGGGAATCGTTTAATGCTGTGGCATACGCTCATCGAACATGATGGTAAATCGATTTAGTGCCGCTTTCC
>NZ_FMUF01000016.1:0-73368 GCF_900100985.1 Nitrosospira sp. Nsp1 | reverse complement strand
AGCCAAGGTTTGACAACCATTTTTCTCTCCTTACTCCGTGTTGATTTGTTGTGTCCGATATCCAGACTCGAAACCTAAATCGCTATGCAATCAGGGCCTCTCCCTAGTCCGATATCTGTCTTTTCTGTAAAACCCCCAGGGCTATCCCCAAGGCCTCCCTAAAACACCGCGTAGCCTAAACGTACAACTACTTCGTGTCAAGAAAATTGAGCTGTGCAGTAAAAATCGAAACAGGCCGATCCGGCTGCGGAAGTGGCTTATCAAGGGAACCGCCGGCAGGCGCGACAGTTCAATCGCCTCTATTGGACCAGGCGATGAAAAACTTGAATTGATGAGTGTTACGGGTAAGCCAGGTGGGGAGGTAGAGGCAATACTGAGCAAGCGGGTATAAGCCGATCTCCACCTGCTCAGTATTGCTATATTGCTAAACGGCCGATTTTATCTGCGGCAAAACGATTGGCTATAACCAGATTGACCATAATCATCGAATGGCTCCATGGCGAAACGTACCATGGTTTCTTTACGGTGCTGTCCGGGTTACGTTATGTACGGATTTGTCCTCGGTAACCGGAGGAGACGGTTTGTAGCAATAATGCAACAACAGGCCCGTGAATACGGCGCCGCCGACGATGTTACCCAACGTGACGGGGATCTGGTTCCAAAACAGCCATTGTCCGACAGTGATGTCAGCGCCGAGAAGCATGGCGGTCGGCATAACGAACATATTTACTATCGAGTGCTCAA
This sequence comes from Nitrosospira sp. Nsp1, assembly GCF_900100985.1. Taxonomy (NCBI): domain Bacteria; kingdom Pseudomonadati; phylum Pseudomonadota; class Betaproteobacteria; order Nitrosomonadales; family Nitrosomonadaceae; genus Nitrosospira; species Nitrosospira sp. Nsp1. Next base: position 72,624 of record NZ_FMUF01000016.1, on the reverse strand, counting down.
ACGCCAAGGCGAAAAATGTGGATACCGGCAACCAGATGGAGGCTATTTTGCCGAATGCGGATGTTGACACCATACCCAGAATGGTTCCAAGCGCGACCATCCAATTGCAAAGTATACCTTTGACGAACGCGGTCAACCAACCATTCGCCCCGGCATGTTCATAGACGAGCGTTTTGGAGATCGCGACCGCGATGATTTTATCGCCGAGCGCCCCATGTGGTTCGATAAAAGCCTCGGTCAGGGCAATTGCAATTAAAAAACCGACAAACACGCAGCCGAAGAAATTCCCCAGGTATACCCAGCCCCAATTGCGAAACATCTGGTTGACCGTTACCTTGCCGCGTACAACGCCAACCGGCAGCACAGCGAAGTTGCCGGTCGCAAGTTCCATGCCGAGCAATATGATCATGGCGAAACCTACCGGGAAGACGGCTCCCGAGACGAGGGCGGCGGCGCCTTCGGAAAAGCCGGTAGAACACTTGAAAGCAAGCGCGGTTCCATACGCGAGAAGCGCGCCAGACAGGAAGCCTTTAACCAGCATTCCGCCAGCAGGCAGACCCGCTTTCTTTTTGCTGGCAGCTTCAACCTCTTCCATGAGTTTATACGGCGGATGATAGTCCATGCTTTTTCCTATTCCCTTAATACAATGTCTCTCGATCTTACGCGAGCGTCGTACCCGAACCGTTATCACCCGGCTTATTCGGGCCAACCCCGCTACCAATAAATAAGGTGGCGAGCCACCACACGAAAAGCAGAATCGAACCTATGACCATATACCAACCGGCGTGCTCCTGGTCATTCACCAGATAGCTGTTGCAAACCCGGACAGGCGCGACGATATATAGCCAGCCAAGCACTGCCAGCATACTAATAAAATTTGTCCAGACAAAGCCCCGGCCAATCAGAGTTAGTCGCCTCCAGGCAAGAACTAGAGGAAACCCGACGAGCAGCGGCAGGCTGAGGAATTTTCCAACCTCGGCCAGAGGATTCGTCAGCGCCGCATCCAGCGCGCGAGGGAGCATCCAGTAGCTTGAGGCAAATAATGCAACCACTACGCAGGGCACCGATCCGCCTGCTCCAGCCAGAACGGCATTCTGCCAGTGCACTGGAAGCAATCGGCACGCGATAATTCCCAATATAACAAGCAACGGCATTTGCACCAGCATGTGACGGCTCATGGTTGCTTCCAGCCAATCGCGCGCCATGGGTGTTCCGAGAAGCAAATATAATATGCCCAGGCCAAGCCCGTATTTGACATTACGGGATAAAGCAGGATTACTCATAGCAACGACACCACTTGTTCAGCAAATGGTGCCGCTTTATCGATATCGGTAATCAGCCTCAGGCGCCCGTCGCGGCCCACGAGATGAAGGGCTGTATTATGCTCATATCCCCCGAATTCATCGGGGATCACAACGATGCCGAATGCGTCGAGCAGGGATTTGAGCTCTGCCTTGTCAGGCACCCTCGCAATACGCCAGATTTTGCCGTCAGCACCGTAGGCCTGGCCATATTTCTTCAAGCTGGCCGTATCATCATGATCCGGGTCGAAACTGATACTGATCAGTGCAAAATCGCGCCCCAGGGATTCCTGCGGTATGAGATCGCGGATCTGCTTGAAGATCATGCCCATGCTTTGGCACAGCGTGGTGCAACTTGTGTAGATGAAGTCTACTGCGAGTAGTTTCCCTTCATAATCCTGCAGGCTGAATTTGTTTCCATCCTGGTCTTCGAGCATCACCATCGGCAATGGACGCGGAGAGTGCAGAATTTCCACTCTCCGGGCCGTTTCAGCAGTAAATGCGGTGAATCCGTCCGTACCCCACCAAAAAAACCATGAACCCAGTGAAATCACCAGCGTTGTTGTCACTACGCTGCGTTTCACCGGGTTCATGGGTTATATGGGCCGCATCATGTAGTGGCCAGACTTTGCGCCTGAGATGCGCGCTGGTAATCGCGACCAGCGAAACCCAACCGTGAGAGGAAGCGGAATATAAATACCAGCACGGCAGCAAGTAACAACATTACGAAATACGAAGCAAGACGATCGTAGGGCACCCATTCCGGAAGATGCTCTGCGTAACGGCGCGGTACACTTATTTTTCCGGAGTAGAGAAACGACATGGTGAAGCCCATGGTGCCGATAACGAATGCCCAGAAGGCCGCGACATCGATAGGGCTGTCTTTGGCATTTTCATTCGGCTTCCCGAGGTAATACATGAACCCGAATACCATTGCGACCATGCCAAGCAGCAGGTAGGTATGAAAATGCCCCGGTACCCATAGCGTGTTATGCATCACATAATTGACCGTGATTGTGCCGTCGATAAATGCCGGCATGGCGCCCACAGCCCAACCAAACAATGACACAAACAGCAGTCGTGAGCACATGTCCCAGCGAATACCCGAACGGTACACGATCATCATGGCACCGTAGCCGGTCACTATTAAAATGGGAAAGGTGTTGAGATAACCAATTATATGGCCAACGATCAGAAACCACTTGGGATAGGCATAGTCCATCAGCAAATGATGCGGAAAGATGAACATGACCATGATGGTGGAAGCCGTCCAGGAAGCAAGAAATACCTTGTTTGATTTCCACGGACGCTGCGTGTATCGCGGCAGAATCTCATAAACAGCAATCACCGCCATGTAAATAACCGCGTTGATGAACACATGACCAAAGAAATAGATCATGCCCTTGGCAAGCAGCGGATCAATTTCAAAACTCGGCACATAGAGATTCACCAGCATCATCACCAGGATACTGGCGCCGACTACCAGGCCTACGAGGTTGACGATCGTTACCATTGTGCTGGCGACGACGGTCGGCGGTGGCGCATTACCATCATCATGACCAAAAAGTTGTGGCCAGCCAAGCCCGCGGCCGAGACCGCCGTAACGAACGATGATGGCGCGCGCGATATCCAGATGCAGCAGCACGAAACCCACGCCGATTACCAGCAGGCCACCCATGAACAGGGCAGCGGCGCCCGTGCTCCACAAGCCCATCGAGTTTCCAGGCAAGGGAAACAGAAACGTCCAGGCAGCATGAAAATCACCCAGCAGGACGCTGGCCAGGATCATCACCACGCCGATCAGGAACAGCGCCAGGTTGGCCATGAATATGCCATTGGAGAGATCCACGTACAGCCGCAGAAAATGCCACATGATAGCCGCGCCGGCCAGCGCGACGATACCTACCATACCGGCGCCATGCAATGTCATGATCTTGTAAAACCAGAGTCCCCCGATGGAGGTGATTTGCGCTTGCTCCAGCCTCATGAGCAGACCGAAAACCATCATCAGCAGCAATACAACAGCTGAGACGACTAAATAGGCCAGTACGCCGGCCTTTGCCCCTGTATCAGGAACTGGGGTATAGGTATAGCTTGCCATGCTTATTCCTCTCTAAGATTTGCCAACTTTGATTTCAGTCATCATATTGTGATGTGCAACACCGCAATACTCCATGCACAGCACCCTGTATGTGCCTTCCTTTTTGAAGGTGTGATAGATTACATTGGTGTAGTGGGGCATGGCTTGCGCCTGCGCCACCAGAAGCAAATTGGTATCATAGATACCGAAGCCGTGATTGACATCCGCACTGGTAATACGTATCTCCACCGGTTCTCCGACCTTGACTTCGTCGCGGTCCATTTCCCAGTACCACATGTGCCCGATTACATTGATGACCTGTGCCGGACCAAGTTTTGAATCCGCGCGGCTTTCGCTGTACGGCAAAGGCAGGCCGACCAGGTTATAAATCATTGCCGGGAAAAACAACAATGCCACCGTCCAGAATAACTTCGTGCGAAAACCATATGCACTCTTTACCAACGGCCCGTAGTCCTCTTCCCGCTTGCCGGAATTGATGGCAACGTAAACAACGCCGAATGCAATCAGCGACATCAATACAAGGGAAACCTGCCACGCGGTTTCTTGCATTTATACTCTCCTTCTTTCTATGTATTTCATCGGTAGTGCCCGGTAAATACAGCGGTGCCGGGCGATAACTCTAGCGGGGTTTGAAAATTCTCTAAATGCCGATTTGAAATGGTTGCCTATATTCAGGTGAATTTTCCAGGTCTGCGAGACTGGAAAATTCACCAGATATGCAAACAACCGGGAGAAAATATTGTTCATGGCGGATCTACAACGTATCCGAGAACTGCTTATATTCAACGGTCATTTTGAGCGGTTATTTCGAACCGCTTTTTATCCATCATGCCGGAAACAATCTTTTTCAATCCCACTAGTAATACCCACACTTTCCACGCAGGTATGCATTTTGATTACTGTGTGAGGGCTGGATTATGCTTTATGAGGACCTTGGTGTCAAGCGCGGACTGTGCGGATTCAACACGAAAATCGGCTTGTCAATACCCGTTCGTTATCCCCTCGCGCCCTTCACGTAAGCGGCGGTAAGTTCGTGTGCAGGAGACTCAAAAATTTGCCGGCAATGGCCAAATTCAACCAGGCTGCCGGCTTGGCCTCTGACCCAGAAAAACGCGGCGTAGTTGGCGATCCGCCGCGCCTGCGCCAGATTATGGGTGACAATGACGATCGTGTAGCGACCGCGCAGACGGCTGATTAGGTCTTCGACTATACCCGAGGCGATGGGATCGAGCGCGCTGCAGGGCTCGTCCATCAGCAGGATCCGTGGATTCAAGGCCAGCGCGCGAGCAATGCACAGGCGCTGCTGCTGCCCGCCAGAGAGATTTAGCGCAGATGAATGCAGCCGATCATGCACTTCGTCCCACAGCCCGACATCCCGCAATACCTGCTCGATAATGACCGCTGTATCGACACGACGCTTGACGCCATGCTCGTGCAAAGGCAGCTCGATATTACGGTAGATCGAGAGCGGAAATGGCGTTGGCTTCTGGAATACCATGCCGATCTGCCGCCGCAATGCTTGTACATTGCGGGCAGGGTCATGGATGTCACCACCATCGATGCAAATGCGGCCACTTACTCCGCAACCGGGAATCAGGTCGGTAAGCCGATTGATGGAAGAGAGAAAACTTGTTTTTCCGCATCCCGAAGGCCCGATCAGCGCCGTAATGCAGCCACGGTAAATATCCAGTGTAACGTTAGCCAAGGCGGTCTTGGGGCCGTAACGAAGGGAAAAATTTTCAACCTGGATCAACGGTTGAGGGTCGCAACACGCTGGGCCCACCTGCATTGGCCCCAGCGTATAGCCATTATCGGCCTTGCCCAGCGGGTCGTCAGCCGCTTTGGCGGGTTCTATGGGTGTAGGTTCAGGCTCACGGTACATCGGTATTGGAGTATCCGTTCGAGTTCTGCGACATTATCTTCCGGCGCTGCCAGCCGGCAGTCAGGCGCATGGCTATCACATTGATGAGTAGCAGTGCTGTTATCAGCACCAGTGCGGACGCATAAGCCGCGGCATCGCCGCCGGGAACATTCATGGATAGATCGAAAATATGTACTGCCAGAGTCCGCCCTGAATCGAGCAGCGAACCCGGTGTGCGATCGACATAGCCGCTGGTAAACAGTAGCGCCGCGGTTTCGGCAATGGCGCGGCCGATCCCCAGCAGCAGCCCCGCAGCCAGCGATGGCGCGGCAATTGGCAATAACAAGCGAAACAGCGTCGAAGTGCGCGACATGCCCAACGCAGCGGCAGACAGGCGATATGCATCGGGTATTGCGCGCAAGCCCGACTCGGCGGTACTGACGAGAATGGGTAACAACATGCAAGCCAGGGTCAGGCCGCCCGAGAGGATGGAAAATCCCATGCCCAGATAAATGCTGAAAAATGCATTGCCGAACAAGCCGAAAACGATGGAGGGAACTGCGGCGAGCACCTGCAGGCTATAGCGTACCGCACCGCCGAAGCCCCTGTCGGCGGAAACATGATTGGCGAGTAACGCAGCCGTCGTCCATCCCAGCGGCAGGGCTGCCATCAGAGCAATGGCAAGCACAAGCGCAGTGGAAACGAGGATAGAGCCGATACCCCCGGCACGGCCAGCCTCACGCGGCGAACCTATGACAAAGTCCAGGGAGAGATGCGCCATGCCACCGCGCACGATATCGCTCAATATCCACGTAAACGCAGCACAGATCAGTAACGCGGCACAGTAAACCGCTAATTGCGCGAACCAATCGCGAAGAGTTCGCGTCGATTTCGTGAAAACCATTTCAGCCATCGCCATTTCTCGCCAGCCGGGCTGCAACGCCCCAGAGCGACATCACGAGCACCATGAGCGTCAAGCCCGATACGAACAGAGCAGCCCGATGGTCGTCCATGGCATAGGGCATCTCCAGCGCAATATTGGCGGCCAGCGTCCGTATCGGCTCGAACAGGCTGGAGGCGTTCTGCACAACGTTGCCCGTGACCATCAATAAAGCCATGGTTTCGCCGATAGCGCGACCGGCCGCGAGAATGACGCCTGCGGCGATACCCGTTTTTGCGGCCGGTAGCGCGACGCCCCGGATCATCCCCCAGCGTGACAGGCCCAGCGCTGCCGCGCCGATCATATATTCGCCGGGCACGGCCAATAGCGTGGCGTACGCCGTGAGCGCGACGGTAGGCAGAATCATCAGCGTCAGCACCAGAATCCCGGCCAGCAGGCTGGCGCCGGGTGGATGCAGTTGGTTAATCAGGGGCACCAGGGTAGTCAGGCCCCAGAAACCGTAGACCACGGAGGGAATACCTGCCAGCAACTCGACCAGATGCCGGTAGATGCTCGCCACATGCGGAGATGCATAATAGGCGATAAACAGCGCCGAGGCGATGCCCAGCGGGGTTGCCAGTAATAGTGCCCCGGCTGCGGCGTAGAGGGTACCCGACAGCATGGGCGCCAGGTTGTACAGGTTTTCTCCGGGATTCCAGGAGGGATCGGTGAGAAAACGATCGATCGATATATGCCGCAGCGCCGGCCAGGATTCCATCGCAAGGAATAACAGGATCAACAGCACCACGCCCATCGCGGCTCCTGCTGCACCGCGCAGCAGCCAGAGCGTCAGTGTATCAACGGAAGCCGATGGGGACAAAATATTGTGCCTCGACCAGATCATGTACCTGCTCCGAACGGGCAAACGCTATGAAATCCCGGGCCAGCCCTTCGGGTTCAGTCCGCGTTACCAGGTTAAGCGGCCGCGATAACGGAAAAGTGCCGTTACGTACATTCGCTACTGTGGCCGCAATGCCATCGAGCGGCAGTAATTTGATCGGGGTACCGTGCCGTGCTTCGTATTCCGCCGCACCTATCGATACATAACCGATGGCGTTCGGGTTGCCGGCTACCGTCTTGATTCCCTGCGCGTTGTCGCCGATGATCACGTGCGGCTTGATATCGCTGTTCTTCAGCTTTAAATAGCCCAGAAACAGCTCAAGTGTCGATCGGCCTTCAGCCTTGTTGATGGCGGTGATGGGTGCGTCTCGCCCGCCTAGCGTCTTCCAGCTGACGATTTTTCCGGTATAGATATCGATAACCTGCTGCCGGCTTAGCCCGGAGACCGGGTTACTCGCGTGCAGAATAAACCCAACTCCATCCAGGGCAATGGTATGGGCTTGTAAATCCTGCTCGGCCGGTTTCAAGGCGCGGGATACCATGCCGATCCCGGCCGTTCCGTTGCGCGTGTCGTTAATTCCGCGCGAAGAACCGCCAGTCTGCACATCTATCCGCGTACCGGGATGTTGCGACTCGAAGCGCCGGGCGATTTCCGCTGCCAGCGGGGCGATGGTGCTGGCGCCGGTTAAAACCAGTTTCTCCGAAGCAGCGTTGCCAGGTTGAGCCCAGCCATATCCCAATAATAATGCCACAATAAATATGGCATATTTCTTTATCGAAAATATCCTCATTCTCTTAGCCCGGATGTTTTATAAATTCGCGTGATGATTGCGCAGGATTTTGTTTTGTAGGGAGATTTTGTGAAAGAATGGCGTAGTTATTCATACGCCCGACTGAGCGAAATTTTCATACGAAACAAAAAACCAGCGAGGGCGCGCGAATTTATGAAACATCCGGGCTAGCCGCGCCGCCAGGCATGGTACTTTTCCACCCAATCCAGCAGGCGATACGGTATGTGTGCACGCTGCCACTCCCCTGCCGCATATTTGTTGGCCTCCGACCAGGTTGGATAAGTGTGAATGGTGCCGAGTATCTTTTTGAGGCCGAGGTTGTGTTTCATCGCCAGCACAAATTCCGCCAGCAAGTCACTGGCATGGTCACTCACAATAGTCGCACCCAGGATACGATCGCTGCCCGGTGGACTGAGCACCTTGATAAACCCGTGCGCTGCTTCATCCGTAATAGCGCGATCCAGGCCTTCCAGGCAATAGCGAGTCACCTCGAATTTAATGCCGCGCTTGTTTGCTTCGGCCTCCGATAAACCAACGCGGGCAACCTCCGGATGGGTGAATGTGGTCCATGGAATCACCGAGTAATCCACCTTGAAACGTTTGAAACCGCCAAACAATGCATTAACGGATGCATACCACGCCTGGTGGGCGGCGACGTGCGTAAACTGATATGGCCCGGCCACATCGCCGCACGCATAGATGTTGGGATAGAGCGTCTGCAACCACGCATCCGTTTCAATCGTCCCCTTTGACGAATTCGGAATTCCCAGTTCCTCGAGACCGAATCCTTCGGTATTAGCCGTTCTTCCCACCGCGCACAATATTGCGTCGAATGGAATGGCTTCCTCCTTTCCGTTGTGGCGCACGACCAACTGTTGCTCGCCGGCTCCGCTTTCGCAACGAATAGCATCGGTCTGGGTCAGCAGGCGCACGCCATCGGCACGCAACGCAGACTCGATCAGCGTAACGGCGTCCGCATCCTCCCTTTCCAGTAGACCTGATCTCACTACCTGCGTGACTTGGCAATCCAGGCGCGCAAACGCTTGCGCCAACTCGCAGCCTATAGGCCCGCCACCTAGAACGACGAGCCGTCCGGGTCGCTCGGTAAGCGACCAGATGGTGTCGGAGGTATAGTAGCGCACCTGCTCCAGACCCGGAATCGGGGGAATAGCGGGACGGGAACCTGTAGCGATGACAATCGAGCGCGTACTTATGATCTGCCCGTTGACCTCCACCGTCCAGGGCGAGGTAATGCGCGCTTTGCCATGAATTACCTCCACTCCCAGTTTTGTATAGCGTTCTACCGAATCATGCGGCTCGATCGTTTTGATGATGCGATGTACACGCGCCATTACCTCACCAAAACGATAATCGACGGTTGCGCCACGGAAACCCAGGTCTTTTGCATGTCGCACCTCCCGCAGGAAAGTAGCCGAACGGATCAGCGTCTTGGAGGGCACGCAGCCAAAATTAAGGCAATCCCCGCCCATCCTGTTCGCTTCAATCAGCGTAACCCTGGCGCGGGTGGCGGCGGCAAGGTAGGACGTCACCAGACCTGCCGAGCCTGCGCCGATAACCACCAGATTACGATCGAACCGGATGGGTTTAGTCCAGTGCCCATGTATATTTCCCGCCCCTCTCATCCTCACACGCGCCACTGCCCATCGGGCCAGCCAAGGGAATATGGCGAGCAACGCGAAAGACCCTATCAGCGCAGGCGAGAAAATATCGGAAAGACTGGCGATCGAGGCTAACTGCGTGCCAGCGTTGACATAAATTGCCGTCCCGGGCAGCATGCCCAGCAGGCTGATCCAGAAAAAGGTGCCGGTTGGTATGGCCGTTAGCCCCATTAGTAGATTGATTATGAAGAAAGGAAATACCGGTACCAGGCGCAAAGTGAAAAGATAAAATGCACCGTCGCGCTTGATGCCTGCGTCGATCGCCGCCATGCGGTCGCCGAAACGTTGCTGCACGAACTCTCGAAAGACGTAGCGCGCCATCCATAATGCAACCGCCGCGCCAATGCCGGCGGAAATGACAGCCAGCGGAATACCGACCCAGACCCCAAAAATGGCGCCGCCCGCCAACGTCATCACAGCGGCGCCGGGCAGGGAAAGCGCGGCTATGACAATATAGATACCAACATACAGGCTTATCGTTTGCAGTGGACGTGCCTGATAAGCCTGTTGCAGCTCATCACGGCCGCTCTTGAGCGTTTCCAGGCTGAGGAAGCGCCCGAGATCAAACGCCAGGAACAAAATAATCAACAATACCAGCAATACGAGCAGCCACCAATGCTTCATCCCGGGCGCCTCTAATCTGATTTGCAAGTACTGTTTAAGGGTGGGGCTGCCTGAGTGCCTGCCATGGTACCCCATGAGTTTATGGAAATTGTTTCTCAGCTACCGTTCAGGGGTGAAGGCTGGCGCTGCCTTGATAAACGGACTACCGGATTTAGGTTGAATTCTTTCCGAACACCATTTCATCTCCAGGCCACTTCATTTCCATGCGCTTCATTTATTTGAAAGATCATTCCTGAAAACGATCATTCAGATGCCTCGTTTCATTTCGCTGCATGAGGCGCCGTACTTGAAACAACTGTAACAGCGGTGGTGTTTCATGCTCACGGGCGTTTGCATGGCTTCCGTCAGCGTTTCCCCCAGAATATAGTCAGGATCGTCATCCACGAGCGTGCAGGCGTAGACGTGCATGCCACCGTCGCTTTTCGCAATCATCTTGCTGAACGCACACATAAACGAGCGATGAGCCTCTTCGGTATGCAACCCTGTCATGCAGCGTTCCGTGATATGCGGCGATGTCACCTGCGTACCCGGTGGGTGAAATTCGGGAAATTCGATACGCGGCAAATCCTCAGGTAAGCCTGCGGTACGGAAAACCTCGCTGAAGCGCGCCGAAACCGCTTCCGGTGTGAGCGTAGGCAAAAGCTGATTCGCCACCGAAACATTGAATCCCAGTTCATGGAGTGCTCGCAATCCTTCCAGCGCACGAGCGAACATGCCTTCACCACGCCCGGCGTCATGCCGGGCGGCATCGGGATAATCCAGGCTCACACGGAAACCGAGCGCATACGGCCGGTCGCGCAGCGGTTCGAGTTGCTTCAGGCGCTTGATCAACGGTTCGGTTGCGTTGGTCAGCACCAGGCACGGCCTATACTGCAACGCATAATCGAGGATACGAACGATATCCTTATTGATGAATGGTTCGCCCCCGGTGAAGGAAAACTGTTTGACGCCGAGTTCGAGCGCCTCATCCACAAACGGAACGACTTCTTCAAAGCGCAGCAACTGTAAGCGGTCATCTCCCGGTTTCGAGCCCTCGAGGCAAAAAGGACAGGCAAGATTACACGCGGTGCCGGTATGGAACCACAATTCATCCAGCGCGTGCGGCCGAATAAAGCCGCGTGGCTGATCGTCAGGCGTGCGCCGCCAGTTTTCAGAACGGCTGGATCGCTCGCTACCGATGGGGATGATCTCTGCACCGCCGATGCCCATGGGCTAGCAACATCCGCCCGAATGGTTGTCCGCTCCGCCACGGATTGTGTCGTCGAAAGGCAGTCCCGTGCCGCAACCGGGGAAAATACCGTAGTGCCGATCAAAGTTACCGTAGAAGTCAAAATGTGCGGCGAACCGGGTATCATGCAGCATGCGCCAGGAGTTGCCGCAGATAAGGAAGAACTTGCCGGTTTCGATACGGTGGTGCTTGTCGAGCTCGAACACATGAGGATGATGCGGTATCGTGCCGCGATAAACCACCGCCTGACCGTAGTCTTCACAGGCGGACTCCAGGTTGCCCAACTTGAATAATCGATAAGTGGCAGAGTAAAAACGGATGTTCCCGGTGTGCTCAGCCAGCTCTGCGTTGCCAATAGTAATGCCGCGATCGTCAACCAGTCGCGGATCGGCAAAGCCATGCGTGCGGGCCAGGCCGAGAAAATCGTTCCAGTACAACGCCCCGCTCAGGCATTCGCCATACAATACCGGGTCGGCGGTAAGTTCCGCGGGCACCCTCCGATCAGCATATACATCTGAAAAATACAGCTCCCCTCCGGGCTTGAGTACCCGCCACGCTTCGCTCAATACCGCCGCCTTGTCGGGGGCAAGATTGAGCACGCAATTGGATACGATGACATCCACGCTGGCATCCGCCAGTTGGAGTTCGGATAAGCGCTCGATATAGCCATGCAGGAAACGTACGTTGCTCTCTGCATACCCAAATGCCTTACGGTGATGTTCCTCATGCCTGGACGCAACTGCGAGTTGCTCTTCCGTCATATCGACCCCAATTACCCGGCCATGCTCTCCCACGAGCTTCGATAGTACGTAAACGTCGCGCCCGGCGCCGCACCCAAGGTCGAGTACGGTCAAGCCATCGAGCGATTCGGGCAGTACCAGGCCACAGCCGTAGTAGCGAGCCAATACCTCGTCGTGTACCTTCGCCAATATGGGCTTTACATATTCGGGCAAGCCTGCATCCGTTCGGCACGCGTTGGTCTGAAGATCGAGTGAAGAGCCCAGAGTTTCTCCATAGTATTGCTGGATAGTGTCATGCATGGCATTTACCTCTGATCGGAATTAAATCGTTTTGGAACGATAGCGAGCCGCCAGTCTTTCGGGCGCGACGCCGCGCGCAAAAGCCAGCGCCAGATTGCGATTTGCCCAGGTACGCCGCCACCATCCGTCGTGATGCCAACGGCGCGGATCGATAAAAACCGGTTCGCGCAAGGGTAAAAAGCGTCCTATCCGGCGTAACCCCCGAACCAGAGACACTTCCTCGAACAGGGGCCAGGGGGAGTGGCCGCCCGCCTCCGCATAGGCCTGCCGCGTCATAAAAAGACCCTGGTCACCATATGGAATACCGAAACGGCAACGAAAGGCGATAGCCGGCTCCAGCAGTAGTGCTGGCCAGGCACGCGGCGCATCGAAACGAAAGCGAAAATAGCCTCCAACCGCACCTTGCGCCAATGCGCGGCCCATCGCCTTCAAGGGATCGGACGGCAACCGGGTGTCGGCATGCAGAAACCATAAGGTGTCACCTTGCGCCAGCGCGGCGCCCGAGAGTAATTGACCTCCCCTGCAGGGTTCTCCGGCTATCCAGCGTGCGTCGTATCGATGGCAGATGTTGCGGCATAACGGGCTGTCGGCACCATCCACCACGATGATCTCCAGCGCCCCTTGAAACAGGTTATGCGGCAAATTTCGCAACTGGCCGAGCAGATCGGCCAGCTTGTCTTCGTCATGATAGCAAGGAATAATCGCACTAAAACTGGACATGACTTCGTTCCTTCCAACGGGCCAGATCGCAGGCCAACCCATGCAGCGCACGCCGCGCCGGTCGCTGATCCGTATTCAACGCTTCGATCAGCCGAATGACATCATCTTCTTCATCCACGTCGAAACTCTGTGTCAGGTTAACGACCGATTGTCCCGCAGATCGGCAACAGTTGACCAGTGCCGCGCCGAGGCGCGCCGTGCTCCACGGCAAGCTGCTCAGCGCCGGCCATCGCTGCCGGCTCGCCATCAACACCACACCGCCATCCGCTGCCGGCTTCAACACGGTATCATAATTCGTCAAGGCTTCGTAAACCGCTGCATAATCGGGTGTCGCAAGCAGCGGAGCATCACTGCCGATATACACCAACTGTTCCAGCCCGCCGGCGCGCAGTTTATGATCCAGTGTGCTAAGCCTCTGTCCGAGATTGCCTTCTGCCTGGGCCTCTACACGCATTTCCAGCCGTACCTGCGCTTGCGGCAATAGCGCGGATGCCCAGGCGTGATCCGCCGGATCCGCAGGCGCGATTACCACCGGGCCGGGCCAGGCACGCGCATCTTCCAGCGCGCAGGCGAGCAGTGCTTCGGCGATGCGGTTCGCCGCCTCCCCACCTACGCTTGCAGCCAGCCGTTGCTTGCCGATGCCCGATGCCGGCCGTTTGCATACCAACACCAGCGCGGCTTCGGTCATGGGCGGCCGTTTGCCGGGGACGCTAATACAAATCGCATGATCGATGTTGGCATGAGTTGCTCATCAGCTTCTTTTATCGATATGTTGATGGTGCAGCGGCCATAGGTGCAGCCTGACTGATCAGGCTACCTGAAGGCCGGGTTTCTTACATCATAGCGAGCATTTGGCGATGGGGCATGGAAATTTTCAAAGGCATCGGCTTCGTCCACTCCGGTAGCCGAGCGCCATGCTCAACGGGAAACCGGCACTTTACCTGTGGCGAATGCTAAAAACTTGTATCTGCAAACCTTACCGCTGCCTGTACCATTGTTCCAGCATCATCAATACCCAAACCATGGTGCCGTGATATCCCGCGTGCTCATTCAGATGCTGTCCCACCAGCTTATCGATAAAATCAGAGCGAACGATGCGCCGGGACTTGAGATCGCTCAGGCTATCCGAAGCCAGGGCCTGCAGTGGCTTATGCTGTTGGAGCCACACACCGAAAGGTAAACCGAATCCGTGTTTTTGCTTGGTGATGATATCGTCGGGCAAGAATCCCCGTAGCGCTTCCTTGAAGAAATAGCGTAATTTTGTACCCTTGAGCTTCAGGTGAGGTTCGAGTTGCAGGGAGAAAGCCACAATTTCATCGCTGATCAGGGGAAACGCCACTTCTATTGCGGCTAATTCGCAAGCCATGGCAACTTTGGGCAGGTCGTTATCGGCGAGCGTAAACTTTCGATCAAAAGCAAGCATGCGATTTATCAGGCTCACGGCGTTGCTGTCATGATAGATTTCATTGAGAAGGTCAGCCGGATTGCCCGGATTAACCGTGCTCAGAAATTCCGACGTAAAAACTTCACGGGATCCGTAGCGTTCCAGCAGGTTATAAGTCTCTGTCCGCGCCGGCATCGGGATCGAGGCCTGTTCGATATAGCTGCGCGCCTTCCGTACCAGCGGCAATGCAGCTCCGCCAGGAATGCCAAAAACCAGCGGCTCGATAATTCCCTTGCGCACGACGGAAGGCGTTTGCCCATAGAGGGAGAAGAGATGTTGCTTGGCATAGCGGACATTGCCGCCGAAGAGTTCGTCCCCTCCGTCTCCTCCCAATATCCTGCTCAGGCCATCAGCCTTGGCCATGCGCGCGCAATAGTATGCGGGGATGGCGGACGCGTTGCCAAAAGGCTGATCGAAAATCGCTGCGACCTGGGGAATGGCGCTTACTATGTCATCCGGAGTGACGTAGTACTCATGATGCCGCGTGGAAAAATGTTTCGCGGCAATGCGCGCATATTCCATTTCATCATAGCCGGAAGCATCGAAGCCAATGGAATAAGTATGGGCTGGTTGGCCAGAGACTTCGCCCAATAATCCCGCGATGGTCGAGCTGTCGGTTCCTCCGCTCAGGAAAGCGCCAACCTGTTGATCTCCGACCGCTTCGCGGACGCTTGACCGCAATACCTCCATGAAATCCTGCTTGAGCTCCTGGAAGGGGCGTTTCTCATTCTCCTGAAATCGCATTTCCCAGTACTTTCGCGTCTCGACGTTTCCCTTTCGATAAATCAGGTATTCGCCGGGCAGAAGACGTCTCTGTCGCTGGTAAATCGTATCCGGCCCGGGCACCATGTGGAAATAGAGATAGTTGTACAGACCCTGCGGCGCGATATCCGGCTTGGCCTGTGAATGCAGGTTTACGGCATCTGCCGATGAACCAAAAACCAGCCGTCCTCCATCATTGCGGTAGACGAGCGGGCATATGCCCATACGATCGATTGCCAGAATCGCCTCGCCGGTATTTTCGTCCAGGATGCAGAAAGAAAACGCTCCCGTCAGGTTTTCGAGTGCCTTTTCTCCTCTTTCCCGCCAGTCGTCTGCCAGCGTTTTTGCCACGCCCTCAGCGCGCGCAAGCTGGCTCAAGCGTGGCTCAAGAAAATTCGCCCGTCCCCATAATGCCAGGAGAAACCCATTCTTTTGATATATGTGCTTGTTATCACCGCTTGCAGCAATGGCAAGACCGCTGTTTCGTCCTGCAACCGCCTCGACGACACTGCCATCAAAACGGGCAAGCGGTCCAGCCATTCGCCTGGCAAGCTGGAGATTCTCGGTAACCGAGCCATCCTGTCCTATCCAGCCGCACAACCCGCTCATGGTAGATCTCCGGTTTTCTTGAACATCATCTTTCCATTGTTTCGTTTAGTAATTGCTTGCTGGTATAGGACATTGCTGTTGCGGTGGTTTTTAAACCAGCACTTCGGCAGGTGGCGGATGGCTGAGAAATGCCGTCGGGCTTGCGGTCAAGCCGTAAGCACCGGATTGCAAAACGACAATCAAATCCCCGGCCTCCGCCTTGCTCATTTCCATGCGGTCCGCCAGCAGATCCAGCGGCGTACAGAGCGGTCCCACTACCGAGACAACCTCCCTTTCGGCACTATTCATCTTGTTGCCGACGACCACGGGATAATTCTTGCGGATAACCTGGCCGAAATTTCCGGAAGCCGCGAGATGATGGTGCAATCCACCATCCGTTACCAGGAATATTTGTCCTCTCGATTCTTTTCGCTCCAGTACACGGCACACATAAATGCCTGCCTCCGCTATCAGATAGCGTCCAAGTTCGATCACCACCTGCGCGTCGGGAAGTTGCAGTCTCGCCTCAGGCATCAGGTGCCGTAAATTTTCGCCGACTGCCGCTACATCCAATGGCGCGTCGCCAGGAAAATAAGGCACACCGAAGCCACCGCCTATATTCAGTAAACGAACCGGGCCGGGTGCATGCCTGGCAAGGGCGACCCCCAGTTGCAAGGTCTTTTCGTGGGATTCCTGGATTGCCGCTACTTTCAGATTTTGTGAACCGCTAAAAATATGGAACCCTTCGAAATCGAGCTCAAGCTTAGCCATTCTGGCCAGCATCGCCGGAACGCGCTCTGCATCGACGCCAAACGGCTTTGGTCCTCCGCCCATTTTCATGCTGGAGGATTTGAGTTCAAAATCCGGATTGACACGAACCGCTACTTTCGGACGGATGCCAAGGTGATTGCCCAGATTGGCGATACGCTCCATTTCCTGCTCAGATTCCATATTCACGACAATACCTGCGGCGATCGCGCAGGAAAGTTCCTGGTCGGTCTTCCCTGGCCCGGCAAAACTGACCTGACATGGGGGCATGGGGGTATCCAGAGCGATTTTCATTTCACCCGCCGACGCCACATCCAACCCATCCACCAGACCAGCCATATGCTGCACGACCGCAGGCATGGGGTTAGCCTTCATCGCGTAGTGGAGGTGAACCTCGGCAGGCAGGTGTTGACGCAGAAGGGCAACCCTATCCGTGATGCGCTGCCGGTCATAAGCATAGAATGGGGTTCTGCCTACCCGCTGCACCAACCGCGTGAGGGACATGCCTCCAATCTGGAGGCAGTCGTCGCGACTCGAGAATTGAACCATGGACGCATGTTTTGGCCGAACATTATTCACGCACCGGTCTCCATGAAAGTATCCTGCAATTCCTGGGCGAGGAATTTCCGGTCAATTTTACCGTTGGGGTTGCGCGGCAAATTGCCTTCTCTGCACTCGATCGAACTGGGCAGCATGAAAGCGGGAAGATGAAGCTTGCAAGCCGCCAGCAACCCGTTCTGGTCAATTTTCGAGCCCGCCCGCGCCGTAACGATCAAGATAATGGCCTGCCCCAATATGGGGTGAGGAACGCCGATGGCAGCGGCTTCTCCCACAAGCTCAGTGCCATAGATCACCTCTTCGATCTCGGTAGGGCTGATGCGATAGCCGGATGTCTTGATCATTTCATCGCGGCGGCCGATGAAATACAGAAAACCTTCTTCATCCATGCGTACGGTATCGCCCGACCACACCGCCAACTCCGGAATAGTCAACCCGGACTGGCGCGAGGGAACGGGTTTGAAACGCTCGGCGGTTTTCTCCTGATCGTTCCAGTATCCCATGGAGACGAGCGCGCCCCGATGTACCAGCTCTCCCGGCTCCCCGGCCGCGCAGAGCGACCCATCCTCCCGTACCACCAGCACCTCCGCGTTCGGGATGGCTTTCCCGATGGAGTCGGGACGTGCGGCCATTTCCTCGGGTGGAAGAAAGGTCGAACGGAACGCCTCGGTGAGGCCATACATGAGAAATACCTCAGTATGAGGGAGAATGTTGCGCAGCAAATCAAGCGTCGCCCGCGGCATCGCCCCTCCGGAATTGGTGATATAACGCAATGAACTATCCGTTGGCCAATTCAATTGGGCCAGTTGAATCCACAATGGCGGCACTGCGGCAAGACCCGTGATTTTTTCGCCCTCAACCGTGTGGATGATATCCCGCGGCAGCAAATAATTCATCAGTACAGCGGCAGCTCCTACTTGAAATGCCGTGGTGAGTTGGTTCAGTCCGTAATCGAAACTCAACGGCAGCACCGACAGAATGCGGTCATCCGGCGTATTCTTCAGGTACTGAACTACGCTCCTTGCGCCCGCCACCAGGTTTCGGTGGGAAAGAACTACACCTTTAGGCTTGCCGGTGCTTCCGGAAGTGTAAAGAATCGCGGCCATATCGCCATCGATACTATGGTGTGCTTTGGCATGGCCCCGTGCCGTCAGCGCATCGTTCCATGAGATGACACCAATGCCGGAAACGACGGGTGGAGGCTCGGCCGAACCCACTACCATGATGGCATGCAGATCATGACATTGCGGCAAAACGGGGGTAAGCAGCTTCAACCGGTCGGCTGAGGTGACGAGGACTCTAACATTGCAGTCGCGAAGAATATAGGCCACCTGCTCCGGCTTCAAAAGCGGATTGACGGGTACGAATACGCCCCCCGCGGCTGCGGCGCCATATATGGCGGTAACAGTTTCCAGGCGTTTTTCGAGATAGACGGCGACACGTTCGCCTCGCTCAAGCCCCAAAGCGAGCATGGCCGCCCGGGCTGCGCCGATATCCTCGGC
Organism: Nitrosospira sp. Nsp1; assembly: GCF_900100985.1. Taxonomy (NCBI): domain Bacteria; kingdom Pseudomonadati; phylum Pseudomonadota; class Betaproteobacteria; order Nitrosomonadales; family Nitrosomonadaceae; genus Nitrosospira; species Nitrosospira sp. Nsp1. The sequence continues at coordinate 53,877 of NZ_FMUF01000016.1, read as the reverse complement.
CAAAGTAGCATAGCTTGTTCGATTTCCCTGATGAACCAGCGCTTCTTTATCGGAAACATGCTCAGCGGTCTTGAAAATGAGCTCGTGGAGGAGATCTGCCATCTAAAATATCCTGTATGTATCCTGTATGTAAAAAGGAAGGGAGCGGCGAATGTTATAAGACGTGGCTATTTCAACCGGTGGCGGTTCATTAAATCATAAATGGTGGGACGGCTGACGCCTAGTAGCTCCGCCGCCTTGACAACGTTCCCATCCACTCTCGCCAGTGCTTTCATCAAGGCATCACGTTCCGCCCTGTCACGCACCTGGCGGAGGTTGACCGGTTCCGCCAGGCTGGTTGAAACCTGCAGCCCGAGATCGTCGACGCTGATTATGGGACCGTCGGCCATGATAACCACGCGTTTAATGCAGTTCTCCATTTCTCGCACGTTGCCGGGCCAAGGATAATTTTCAATCGCAGCGAGCGCCTCCTGGCTGAAATTCAGGGAAGATCGCTTCTCCTGTGCACAGAACTTATTCTTGAAGTGATGTGCAAGCAACGCCGGGTCTCCCATCCGCTCTCGCAGCGGAGGAATTGTGATGACAATCTCGCTCAGGCGATAATACAGGTCTTCCCGAAAACGGCCTTCCTCGATCAGTTTCTTTAGATTCTGATGCGTTGCGCAGACAACGCGGACGTCGACGGGGATCTCCTTACGCCCTCCGACTCTTTCGATCACCCTTTCCTGCAAGAAACGAAGAAGTTTTGCCTGTAGCGGCATGGGTAGATCACCGACCTCATCAAGAAAAAAAGTACCTTCATTAGCCAGCTCGATTTTACCGGGGGTCTGCTTGACCGCTCCAGTATATGCGCCTTTTTCGTAGCCGAATAATTCGCTTTCCAGAAGCGTTTCCGGAATCGCGGCGCAATTGATTGCCATGAATCGCTTTTCTCTTCTGGCACTTGCCTGATGCAGCGCTCTTGCCAGGATTTCCTTACCTGTACCGCTATCACCCAGCAGAATAACCGTGGCATCGGATGGGGCCACTTTCTCCACATTGCGGCATACCTTGATCAGCGCGGGATCGCGGGTAATAATGCCCGCTATGACGGGGGACGCCTGGGATTGCGATAACCTGCGGTTCTCCTGCTGCAATGCATGCAGGTAGTATGCCCTTTCTACCACCAACCCCAGCATCTCGGGATCAAAAGGTTTTTGATGAAAATCGTAAGCCCCTGCCGCGATAGCCTTTAGCGCATTTCCATGATCCTGGTTGCCGGTTAGAACGATCACCTTGATGTCCGGCGCGAGTTCAAGTATCTGTGCCAGCGTGGCGAGACCTTCCGAAGCCCCATCCGGATCGGGCGGAAGCCCCAGATCCATCGTGACGACAGCAGGCTCATGTCGCCGGACCAAGGCAAGCGCGCTTTCACGATCACCCGCCACCGATACTTCATAAGCGTCGAAACTCCAGCGCAACTGCTTTTGCAGGCCTGGATCATCCTCGATTACCAATAAACTTTTTTTATCCTGACTCACTGATGCCCTCTTACCTTGACTCGAACTGGATCAATCTAACTCTTGCACCGTTACTTTTGGTGAAACATTTTTCATTTGTATGAGGTGTCGGTCTTTCCAATCTGCCGCGTATTATCCACCGAAGCTTTCGACCATTTGCCTGCCTTGTACTGCAAGGAAAAACGCATTTTCGACCGTCTGACAAATCTCCGAAATGAATCCTGCACTTCACGCTACTACTTTAACGATGGAAGCACCTTGATGAAGCGGCAGGATGATGCGAAAAACCGTGCCATTCGATTCGCTGCTGGTAACCTCCAATTCCCCACCCAGTTCAGACACGTATTCCTTGCTTTCAAACACACCGATGCCCATACCTGCGGATTTGGTGGATTCGAAAGGTTTAAAAAGTTTTTCACGAATGAATTCTTCGCTCATACCATGGCCGGTATCCTTTATTTCAACTATCGCGCAATTCTGCTCTCTTCTCAGCCGAACCCGAACCTGCCCGTTCTTTGAGGTCGCCTCGATCGCGTTCTGGATGAGATGTCCCATGACTCTTTCGAGGCGGGACGAGTTTGCGCACACCGCAAGGCTCGTATCCTGTATTTCAAGAATCGGCGCCGGTTCAGCAACGGATTTGCTTTTTACCGCCTCCTGCAACAATGGTGCAATAAAAAGGGGAGCCGAATTCTCAGGCGCATCGACACTGCTGAGCTTTTCCAGCAGCCGCTTCATTTTTTGAACGGAGAGATATACCGTTTCGATCATATCTATCTGGAATTGCGGGTTATTTTTATGCTTCTCAGCATTGGAAAGCAAAAGTGATAGCTGTGAAACGAGATTTTTCAAGTCATGCACTACGAACGTCGACATACGATTAAAGGATTCAAACTGACGCGCCACCATAAGCGCGTTGGCCGCCTCTTGCTGTGCCAGGTAACTTGCAGCCTGATTGCCGGCAACCTTGAGCAGATCACTCACCTCCCAATTCAGCTTGACCCTGCTTCTTGGCTGCGCCAGCACTACAAAACCAAACAATTTCCGATGTTGAATCAGCGGTACCACAAGCCATGCCCTGGCTATGGTTTGCAACCATTGTGGCAGAGCGAGTGCTGAGTATTTTTCAGGATTTACGGCGTATTCCTGTAAATCGATCACCCACTCCTTGTTTCCCAAAAACTGACAGAAAGGGCTGGCCAGGGGCTCGAGCCCACCAGTTGGCGGCATATTCCAGTGCGTTACAGGCTCGCAATTACCGGATTCCCGGCATATCCATAGACTCCCGGCCGGGCTTTCCACCAATTGTGCCAAAGCCTGGATCACACGCTCTCCCAGCACGTGCCCACCGTCGGAGAGCGTGCGCGTAAAACGCAGCCATTCTTCCCGGTAGTCGTAGTTGTAGCTAAAAAAGTGCTTACTGATGAAGACTCTGAGCCAGGAACGCAAAGTGCCCGAAAACAACACGGCCAATAGCAGAACCACCGCGCCGAATAAAAAACTCACTTGCATGACGATGCCCCAGCTTCCCCCAAAAAAACGGAGGTAGTAGCCGGCAGCAGCCATTGCCAATAGATATGCAGCGGTACCGAACAATGCTGCTGAATAGAAAAGAATACGACGCGATACCGTGATGCCGACTGACCATTGGGGGTTGCGTGCAGCCGAAACGGCGACAAGCGGAACAACGAACGCATTGACTATCCCGCGTGCCGCCCATATTTCCGGGTTCACGTGCCTAAGCAGCAACGCATCGCTATATAAGTAAAAATCATAGGCAAAGATCCCGCCGATGCCGAGGCATGCGAATTTTATTCCCCAACGCTGCCTGACCGGCGTATTTCTGTAAAGCTGCTCCACCAGGATCATGCCGAGTATTGCCATTGCCAGGCTTCCAGCGATGTTATTGATGAAGTCGATCGTTTTATCCGATGAAAAATCAAAGTTGCCATTAGAGTACAGCGCAACGATGAAGCATCCGATATACATCATCATTATCGCCACCAGGGCCGGACTGATCTTCATGATGGATGAATCATCTTTCCGGTACAGTCCCAGCGACATGATGAGAAAGGCAGTCCAGCCTCCGTTTCTGGCAATTTCGAGTACATCCGTCAGGAGCGAGAGGGGGAGATTCTGGTTAGCGTGATAAGCGAGCAACGACGCCCAGAATGCAGAAAGGAGACAAGCTATCGGTAACACGATCCCGTGCAGACGACCTCGCCAGCTTGTTACCAATAGTAAAGCCAGGAAAAAATACGCAGCTGCCGCTATGGTGTAGCTGGCCGTCGCTATATTCGTCAACATGTCATATTGGCGTTCCCCTGGGAACCTTCAAACAGGTTCCCAGGGGAGCGCACTGCAGCAAAAATCGGGGTGATCACAAGATGCACGGCGAAAGCCATGGTTTGCCTGGTATGCCAAGATGGGCAACGGCATGCGTGCCCGGTTTTGCCATTCATTTTCCAGTGGAGCGAAGGGATGGCGGCTTTACAGGTAACCCGCTTTGTCGAGGTGAGGTACCCTGAAGCGTTGCCTGAGAGATCGCGCGAAGCGGCGATCCGGCAGCGCCAGGAATGCCGCGGTCGCGCTTGTGGCGCCGATATCCCGCTCTGGCGTCGCGCCTTCCCGAGGAAGGCGCCGCCCCGCCTTGAGCGGTTGCACCATTCGTGTCGCCGCCTTTCGCGCATTCCCTCCCGCAACGCCGCCGTCGCACTCGCGCTGGCCTTGCTCAGGGCGCTCCACATCATCTTCCACCCTTCCCCAGCACGACAACTTCAACGGTATCTATCAGGATAATTACATCAAGAAACAGGCTGTGGTTCTTCACATAATAAAGATCGTACTGCAGCTTTTCGATGGCGTCCTCTACCGACGCGCCATACCGGTAGCGCACCTGGGCCCATCCGGTTATACCCGGCTTGATGCTGTGCCTTACATTGTAATAGGGCACTTCCATGCAAAGCTGGTGTACAAAATAAGGTCTTTCCGGACGGGGGCCGACAAAACTCATGTCACCATTCAAGACATTCAATATCTGGGGAAGCTCATCGATTCTCAGTTTACGAATAATCCTGCCCACCCGGGTTATCCGCGGATCATCCGTTGCCGCCCATTGCGGCGTTCCTCCCTTCTCCGCATCAGCCCGCATGCTGCGGAATTTCAGAACCATAAATATTTTCCCGCCCTTTCCAACCCTTTCCTGCCGGTAAAAAACGGAGCCACCATCCTCGAACAGAATGCATAGAGCGGCCATCAACATTACAGGTAGCGTAACAGCCAGAAGGACGCCGCTCGCAGCCAAGTCGAAAATGCGTTTAATACCGGATCTGAGCAGGCTTTGGTCGAACCCGCCGCCAAAAACCAGCCAACTCGGGTAAAGGGTATTCACTCGAATTTGCCCTCGCTCACGCTCAAAAAACGCGGCTGAGTCGGTCACCTTTATCCCGTTCAGCTTGCATTCCAGCAGATCCTGAATAGGAAAACACCCACCCCGACGTTCCTGAATCGCGATAATGATCTCCCCTGCCCCGTAGCGATTAGCGAGAGATGTCAAGGAATCCACATTCGGCAGAACGGCGGAGGCTGGCACATGAAGTTCTTCATCCGGCAGCGGAACAAAACCGACAATCTTGAATCCCCTGGGTCCCGACTCGCTTTTTTTAGTCTCTTCGACGAACTCCTTTGCTTTGCCGCCTGTACCTAATACGATGGCCCGGGCCTCCAGAATTCCCAGGCTGGACCATTTAAGAAAAGCCGCTCGTGTCAGGAGAATCCCGGACAGAGCAAAAAGCATTACCAGCCCCAATATGCCGCGGCCAAGATAGAGATCGGGCAGCAAATAAAAAATCAGCGTCGTTATTCCGAATCCAAGCATCATGGAAGGCATGAGCCGGAATAAGGTGTCCTTGATATCCAGGCGGGCATCCAGTTGATATAACCCCATGGCGGACATGCAGAGGATCATGACAAAGGTGAAAGTTGCCGCCTCGGGAAACAAGGACGAGAAAGAGGGGAAGGGATCAGCGTGATCAAAGAAACGAATAGTTGCGCCAAGATATACCATGAACATCAGCACGAGAATTTCAGCACTGATAAGCAGGATCACGGTTCTGGAAATGAAGTGGTTATAAATCCGAAACAATTTTCATCCCTTATCGGTGTCTTGTGAGCTCTTGAGCACCCTCGCTCAGCTGAAGGTCAGCGCAGGCCGCTCTCAAGCGACACTGGTTGAAGTGTACTTCCAGTTAATGTTTGCAGGCCCCCGATCAAAAGGTCCACGCCGTACCTTTGATATTATTGCGCTGCCCGTAAATGTTGAAAAGATCACTAACGGTGTTTGGTTCACCGATCACCTGAGCAGTTTCTTGCCGCTGCGGGATAAAGCAGCAGACTTTTCTAAAGACGAGTTCTTTAAACTATCGCAAAAATGATCAAGCACACCTTCAGTTCCGGGCACTGCCCGTAACGGCAAAATCAATGCGGATAAGCCCTGAATTTACGAAAATATTATAGCCAGCTAGACTCGGGTCCTATATGCATCATATCAAGTTCACCGGCAAGAACAATTGGACTTTGGTACGCTAACGAGCAATTGGAGTTCTTTTGCGGTTTTAAAACAGATTAATGTTTCCCCGGAACTGAAGAGGCTTGGGCACCGTATGGATGTGTACGAGCTAGACGCAATTCACCTCGTCAATTACGCGTTTGCGTAGCGAAAAGTGAATGGGGAACTATAAAACGGAACAATGCTTTGAACCCAGGCTCGGCGATGCAAGTACAAGCGTAACACTTATTATTTATTGAATCCCTGTGAATTTGCTGCGCTGTAGCAGTGACCTGATCAGGATGAAACAGCAAACGCGAGAGCGAGAATATCTGGCTGCTAATGGCCGATCCGGGTCGAGTCATGCGACGACACGGAGCCCTTCACAATCAACGCCAGCTTGAGCCGATCGGCAATGTCCAGCTTGCGGAAGACCTCGGTCAAATGAGCCTTCACTGTACGCTCCGTGATAGCCAGCCGCCGCGCGATTTGTTTATTGGTTTCACCATTTCCGACAAGCGTGGCAATTTCATATTCGCGTCGGGTTAAATTCGCGAGTAACTCCCCAACGGCCTCTTTGATTTTATTCTTTTCCCGCGTGATCGTGACAAGTTCATTCAGCAGATGCCAGCTATGCGATCTCCGAATCCACAGCTCGCCTTGCTGAACAGCCACAACGGCACTTTTGAGCTGCTCAGGTTTCACGTCGCGCTGGCAACATCCCCTTACTCCCGTTCTGAATAATGCCCACTCGATCTCGTCGGCAATCGGGTAGCTCAAAATAATGACTTTAGTCTCAGGATTCAATTTCATGAGCGCCGCGATTCCGTTTGGCCCATCCAGTTTTGGTAAATCATGATCGAGCAAGAGGATCTGCGGTTTCAGGCGTACCAATTCGTCCCTGAGCGAGTCCAGGTTGGTTGAATAGAAAACCGGAGCAATACCCCGCACTCCCTGCTCCCATCGATACAGGTCGTCTTGAAACTGACTAGCAAGCAAAATCAAGAATGTCTCCCCTCAAAACCTGGATTAATGCAATACCTTGTCCATAATTTTACCGAGCATTTTACGTGTTACCCAGATCTCGCCACGATCAACGACATGCACAGCCTTTAAAAAATAAAATGGGTCTGCTTCATGGCTCAAATACCCGCGCGCACCATTCGCCAACGCTTGTATTATCTGCTCCTCCCGGACCGATTTATCGGTTAATAACAATACGAGCGTCTCGGGGCATTCGCGATGCAAAGCCTCCAGTAAAGCAAAATCCCCGCCGATAGACTGATCCAGGTTGACAAAAACGATGCGGGGCTTCAGCTGGCTGATCCTGGCAACGACGTCGTCAATGGGTATAACGGCAGTATCGGGCTCGAGCTGATGCTTTATATCATTTTTAGCTGGCATGATATTTGCAAGCACCTTAATGCCCGGCCCGCCTTGCAAGTATTGTTCTAATTTTATGCGCCGCCCGGGATCCGTATCGGCTATTGCCACGGTTACCATTTGCATCGTTCCTCCTTACAGCTCAGTCATCAGGTATTAAAGGTAATGTAGCCCAGCTTCATTTGCGGTCAGCTTCCAGCGGTATTGCATTATGCTCAAACTCTAAAGTTTTTCTCAACGTCTCCGTATATCCAGCTTATGCTCTGGCTTTTGGTGACAAACGGACCAAGCTGTGCCGAGGAACAGATTCGAACTCGTTTTCTGAACAGGATCTTACTTATCTTTGTTATTTGCGCTGCTGCAGCAACTCGCGAATATAATTGCCGGGGATAGCATACGTGATGCCGCTCGGATTGCTGAGCGCGGCCTCCTTTTTACCCTTTACAAATACCATATTGATCACGCCATATACCAGTCCGGTTTCGGGATCGTAGAGAGGGCTGCCGCTGCTACCGGGATAGGCGGTGCCGTCAAGCTGAAATACTGCATAAGCAGATTTCTGCAACTGGCCGATCATCTTCGCATTAAGCTGCCTCGAATTGTGTGCGGGCAAAATGATGGGCGTTATTGAAGAAACCATGGCACGATGAGTAACCGGATAAAATCCCAGGACCATACCGATCGGGAATCCCGTAAAAATCAGATCCTGCCCTTCTCGAACTTTTTCTGCGTCTCCAAGCTTCATGGTGGGTAAAGCGAGGCCGCTGATTTTCAGCAGTGCCAGATCATGATCTTTGTCGATGGCAACGATAGTGGCAACCCGAAGTTCCGGCTGCTTGCCCTTGCCTGTAATCACGACGTAGGACTCCTTGTTCGCAATATCCAGGACTTCTGGAACAACATGGGCATTGGTAACCACGTGAAGGCCATCGTCCAGCACAAAGCCGGTCCCCAGGAAATTGACGGGAGGGGACCGGGTCATCTGAACAGTTCCGATTCCAACTATCGAGGGCTTGACCTGTTCGATAGTTTTGACGAGCTCGCTACCCCATAGCGGGGAACCAAACATAAGCCCGAAAATACCCAGGCTTTTCATACAGCCAGTGATGAAGGCCAGTAAAGCGCGCCGGGTATTCATCGTCTTTGAAATTCATCGACAGCTTTCACCGGCATGCTTCCTTGATGCTCATTCCATTTCTTCCCGGGTGCGAAATGCTCACCCGCACCCTTCCATCTTGTAAATGAAATACCCATCCTTGTTGATTGCGTCGGTGACATTTGGCGGCGCGCTTTGGCTGTGGCAAAAGTTACACTCTTTACTGGTAACCGTCGCGTCGCCTTCGCCGATCGAGTTTAACCACTGTTTCGCATACTCGATTGCTTTCTTGTCGTCCTTTACGCCGGTGAATACGTCAAAGTGCATGGTGTGACCATCTTTCGCCTTGACGTAGGTGTCGTATACATGAATTTCCATTGTTTTCCTCTCTAATGTTTAACAGATCTTAAGGGAAGTTTGAGGTTAAAGCGGTTTACCTGATAGTTCAAGTAACTCAGCACATAGACTATCACGGCAACAAGAAAAGTGGAACGCAGGTGGTCCGTCAGAATAGGGCGTTGCGGTCCTCCATCCATTTAATAGATAGGCCATAGACTCGCTTATCTCAAGTCATTTCCCCGTCTCTCTCTCCAAACGCATCATCTTTGTCATGAAACTGTTACAAAACTGCAATTAAACGGACATTTTCCTGCAGTACTCTCGCAACCGGTTTTGATAAATAACCGTGAAGAGAAAAACCAAATGAAATTATCCAGACTTACGCTGGCAATCACAGCCATTTTAGGCTCCAGCCTATCCACCGCCGCACTTGCCATTGATCTCTATGTCGATACCAAGACCGAGCAGCTTTACGCAAAACCTGGACCTGGCCGCGTCCATATAGGTTCTTTCGTGAAGGAAGACACGCCTAAAACAGCAGATAAAACTCCGAATAACACGACTAACAGGACAGCAGATAATACCAGCGCCATAGCAGCGGAAAAAACGGAAACAGCTGACTTAACCGCAGTCCGTAGAGATATAGAATTAAAATCAAAGATGATGGGAGCGCGTCTTGCCAGTGAGATCGCGTCGCTCGAAGAGCGAGTCAAGGAAACAGAAAATGCTCACATCGAATTTATTGATAGTGCGCCGCATTTTGCAAGTAAAGACGGCAATTTTACATTTGCGATCAACGGGCGGATGCAGGTAGCTTCACAGTACAATTTCATCAACGATGTATTGCCCGCTACCGGCACCGCCCTGCCTAATGAATGGAATAGCGGCGCGACGCTTCGCCGCGCCCGCCTTGGCGTTGAAGGTACTTTTTTCAAGCTCTGGGATTACAAATTCGAGTACGACTTCAGTCGAGGTAACGGCTCTGTGGCGTCGGGCATTACCGACGCTTACACGCGGCTGAACGTGACCAAGCCGTTTTCAATCAAGGTTGGTTCATTTAAAGAACCTTTCAGCCTGGAAGAAGCGGCCAGCAACCGCTATCTCACGTTCATCGAACGTCATATGTCCGTCAACTCGTTTGTCGATAACCCAAATACCTACAAAACCGGTTTAGGGATCAATTATGCGGTGCCGCGTTTTCAGTTTGGGGTCGCTTTTCAGACCGAACCCATCGGCGCCTGGTCCGCAGCTTCCACCTCGGTTAATACCGCGGGCAACGTTAGCCGCAACAATGGTTCGGGCGATTCCGGCTGGGAAGGCATCGGCCGGATAACAGGCCGGCCGTGGATGGAAGACGAAACCAAATTCTTGCATGTGGGAATTTCGGCTGGGCATACCGCTGTCAACACCCAATACCAAGCGAATGGCACAATTAATGTTGGCCCGAATCAAACTGGGGGGGGAGGCGGGATGGCATTCTTTGCCTTTCCGGGAACCAACGTAGATCGCACCAATATGCTGAATACGGGCAACTTGAGCGTAGGAAACAAGGGTGCGCCCGGTTCGCGCCGAATAGACAGTTACGACCGCTTTGGCGCAGAGGGCTGGCTGGTTCATGGCCCATTCTCGGCTCAAGGGGAATATTTGCGAACAAACATAAATGGGTTCGGTTATGACGACGAGCATTTTACCGGCTACTACGGTTTTGCCAGTTACTTTTTAACCGGCGAATCCAAAGCCTACCATGTCAAAAATGGTGCAGCGAACCGAATAAAACCCAGGCAGAATTTTCAATGGAACGGTTCAGGCTGGGGAGCTTGGGAAGTCGCCGCCGGTTATGATTATATCAATTTGAACAGCGGAGTAATCAAGGGGGGGCAAGCCGACATGGTGCGATTTGCCCTGAACTGGTACCCTCACCCCAATATTAAAATACAGAACAACATTGTTCACATTCTAAACGTGAACACGGCGGGATCCGCCATTCCTCGTACCGCCGGTTTTGACAAGGCTGACTTGAGCTCTTTCTTGACGCAGGTTCAAGTCGAGTTTTAAAGCAGGGGTATAGATCGAAGGAAACATGGCCACGAAGACTTCCGAGTAATTTTCGGAAATCTTCGCGGCCATGGCTGGGTAGTATTTATTTGAGCGAGAATTCTGCCCGGCTTCCCGATTTCTGGCTACTGGCTTCCGGCTCGACTTTGGGCGCAAGCACAAATACTCGCTCGCTTGGAACACCGCCTCGCCCAACCAACCAGTCCCGCGCGGCTTCGGCCCGAAGCTCGGCAAGTTCGCGCATTTCGCTATCCCCGGCATCGATATTTGCCAGCATCAACTGCTCCATTTCCGGTACTGGCAGACTCTTCGAAAGACCAATCATATTTTTCGGCTTCGCGAATTTTGAATCCTTATAGATCACCGTCAGGTATTTTTCATACTCATCGGGCTTGAGCTCAACGTCATCGAGCGATGCGACCGTTTCTCCTTTTTTGACGCTTTCCGATAGCTTCTGCGCTTTTACGGTACGTTCAAGTATCATGCGCTTCAAGGCATCCGGATCATGTGCTGGATCGGCTCGGCCTGTAATCTCGAGTTTGAGTGCGGGCCGGTCTATCAACGCCTTGGATAATACTTCAAGACGTTTTTCGGCTTCAGGCGTAACCCGCGCATAACCCGGCGAAAAATCTATCTCCGATAACTCTTCGCCACCGAAGAGCGAACCCAGCATAGCAAAAGGCGCGGTCGCAGCTTTTGTAATCAAATTAATGAAGACCTTGACGATCAACCCGCCTATGCTGAATTCCGGATCATTGATGGAGCCGCTTATCGGCAGGTGAACATCGATTTCTCCTCGCTGATTTTTCAATAACGCCAGCGCCAGGCTCACCGGGATCGACAGCGCATCCGGGCTTTCGACTTTTTCGCCAAGGGTTAATTGATCGAGGAAAACGTTGTTTTCCGCTGTCAACTCCCCTTTTTCGACGTGATAATGTATATCGACTGAAAGCTTGCCTTTTTCGATTGCGTAACCGATGTACTTACCGGAATAGGGGCTGAAAGTCGGCATATCGATGCCCTTCGCGCTCGCCGTGATGTCGAGGAAAAGTTCGTTGCCAAGGGTATTGACCTTGCCCACGATTCTTAGCGGTGCGGTTTTGTCCACCGCTCCGCGGATATCGATTTCACCGGGCTTCCGCGGATCAAGGGGGCCAACACGGCCGGTAAGTCCCGTCAGCTTGGCGCGATAGTTGGGCTTGATGAACTGGTCATGGAAATTAACGTTACCTCCGGTCATCACGATACGACCGACACGAACAGGCAGGGGCTTCTTGGTCGATGGTTTGGAAGAATTCTCCGCAACGGTCTTTGCGGTGACATCGGAAGTTGCTTGCTGTTGCGCTACAGGCTGCGCAACCGGGGTTGTTTGCCCGGACGGTTCCCTATTATCATTTTGAACGGCGATATGTTTGAAATTGAGTTCTCCTTGCGGAGTAAGCAACACGTGAGCGAGGAAATCGGCAATCGCTATCGACTTGATATCGACGCGAAGCGGATCACTGACGAACTGTATGCCGCTGACATCGAGGCTTCGCCAACGCAAAAGGTCAGCCATGTTTGTCTTTTGCAGAACGTTAAAATTGGTGAAACGGCTTTCGCCGTTCAGCGCCACTTTCAACGGTGATCCATCGGCCTTGACGTTGCCATCGAAGGATATCGAACCACTCGTCAGCAAGGCATTCCACTGGTCGCCAGCCCAGCCTTGCAGCGCGACAAGATCAATATTCTTGGCATTTATAGCAAGATCAGCCATCAACGGCGCCCATGCCAGGGACCCATTTGTCTCGAGACTCCCGTTTTTATTTACCTCGGCCTTCAACGCAAGCTTGAGCGGTGTTGCACCGTTCAAGTCGATATCGGATAGGGTTAAATCCAGCGGATTGACCACCATCGGTACCACGTTTGGCAGCGTACGGTCTTCAAAGCGCAGTGCCGCGGCTATCAATTGCAAGCTGCCAAGCTGAGCCGTCCATGGCTTGTTTTTCTTCGTAGTGGCAGGGGTCGCCTCCGGTTTTGGCTCCGGTTTCGGCTCCGCTTTATCCGGCGGTGCGGAAAAAAACTTGACGAGATCGAGCCGGCCGTCCGCTTCACGACGTACAGAACCCTTGAAGTGATCGAGCGTCAACGCACCCAGTGCGACACTCTGGCGCCCGGTATCGATCGCGACCTTATCCAGGTTTAGCTTGGGCAGGCTCAGGACTGGTTCCGGGTCTCCCTTGCGAATTAACGCGACTTCAGCCAACGCCAGTGCAATATGTGAAGGCTTCAGCCCGTTCAGATTGATTTCGGTCAATCTAAGGTCGAGCTGCTCGAGTTTCGCGGTATAGGGCACTTCCACCGCCCGATTTTCTATCTCAAACTTCCGCAGCGCGGCTTGGCCCGTCAATACCATATTTGGCGCTTGCCCATCGACCTGGGTAAAAGTCAGCAATAAGTCGCTATCAAAATAGCCGGACAGGAGGCTGATGCCGAGCGGGATGGGCGAATATTCGTCTATTCGCGTCAAATCGACGTCTTTGAGCTTGAGTTCGAGTGTGGCTTCCCGATTTTGCGTGAAGGGGCGCAGCTTTCCTCCCAGAGTGAGCGGAGCGCCATTGATCTTGGCGCTGAAGTGCGGTTCCACCCAGCTTTCCTCGTCATTTTCGAAATTCGCAATGAAGGGTATCCCAACAGTAATCTCGGATATGTCCTGATGGCTTTTCTTGAGCCGATCGACGAATTCGAAGCGACCGCCCTCGATGACGATATTACTCACCGAAAACATGGTCTCGCCACCCTCGGACGGCTTATTCATGAAGTCTTCTATCAGGTCCGTGATATTGAAGCGGTTTTCGTCTTCGCGAACCAGACGCAGCGCTGGCGCTTTTATTGATACGGAACTGATCACCGGCGCACGCCGCGCAATCGAAGCAGCGCTAAGGTTGACGTACAGTTCGTCAACGGAAAAAAGTGCCTTCTCCGCATCGACGTCCGTCTCCTTTTCACCCACGCGAAAACCGCGCACGGTCAATTCCAGCGTATAGGGTTGAATGTCGATTGATTGCACTGTCACAGGACGATGCACGGCTTCTGTCAACAAGGTTTCAAGCTTGGTCTTGGCGTACCCCGGTAACCAGAAATAACCGAGCAGCCCGAATAGCACAATGATGGCAACTAAACTGCCCAGACCGATAACCAGGCGTCGGTGGCTTTTAAAACGGTGCAGCAGCGTTATCGGGGTCATGGTGGCGCGTTTATCCTGAGAGGCAATCTGGGCAGCAATTGCGCGGATTTTAAGAGTTGGATCAATCTTCCTCGCCAACTTTACCCTGCACGTAAAGTCCGGTCAATTATTGCAGTAAACCTGGACCAGGCTCATGGGTGACGTTTGCGAGGACGTGGCGGAAGCAACTTGAAAGTAATGATGACCAGAATCGCAAAAAGTATATAAATCATTGTCAATATCCATTCCGGCACATCATAGAAAAGTATGCGGTGCAGCCAGCGCTGGATAAAATTACCGCCGCTTTCCGCTCCACGCAGCCTGTCTTCCAATAACGTAAGCGGACATACCATGCCGACGATAGCCTCGACTACCACGAACAGGATGGCGGTCATGTGCGCAAGCCGAAACCGGAGATTTCGCACAAAATCCAGTCTCATCCATTCGCCTATCCATATCAACGGCAGGCTGCCGACAACAAACAACACGAACAGGAAATGAACGATAAGAACGATATCGGCTAACACGCACTATTCCATGTACTCGTGGCTCGGTATTTTCAAGGCTCGGCGCTTATTTGCGGTCATACCCGTAAAAGCAAAGGCATAACCATATTCCATTAGGTTATTTCTGCATATTTGCTCATGTCGGTATAGTGCGCAAATTGAAGAGGCAGAGGCACCGGACTTATGAAGATTCGCAACCTGGATCTGACGCGAAATCCAATAAACGCGGAACACCAGCAATTTGGGCTTCCTCCTGTCGAGGAACCCGTCTCTCATCCTGGCGCCCATCCTCTCCTCAAAGCCAGTGTATGGTTTATTATTGCCGTGTTGATTGCGTTGGTCCTGTTTTTGACAAGCCGCTTTTTTATTTCCAATAACTGGTTCGGCGGTTGGCAAATCATTGGCGAGACAGTCAGCGGCAGGCTTTTCTGGACTGCGGTGATGGTCGGGTTTCTCGCACAGGTGGTGGATGGCGCGTTGGGCATGGCTTATGGCGTGACCGCCACTACATTTCTGTTGGCAACAGGAGCGACGCCGGGAGCAGCCAGCGCCAGCGTTCATATTGCGGAGATTTTCACCACTGGGGTTTCGGGTATCTCCCACGTCAAATTCGGCAATGTAAATAAGGAATTATTTGTACGTTTGCTGGTGCCTGGTATTCTCGGCGGCATATTAGGCGCGGTACTGGTTACCCAGGTCGACGGCGCAATATTCAAGCCGTATATTTCCACTTATTTGCTGCTGCTGGGAATATACATACTCAGTAAAGCGTTTCGCCCGTTGCGTTTGCGCAAGGACTCCCCGAGGCATGTCGGAAAATTGGCGCTGTTTGGCGGATTCGTCGACGCGGCGGGTGGGGGCGGATGGGGACCGGTGGTGACATCCACTTTGGTCAGTTCAGGAAACGATCCCCGTACAACCATCGGTTCGGTCAATTTCGCTGAATTCTTTCTGACGCTGACGGGTGCCGCGGTTTTTACATTGCTAATGGAAACCAATACGTGGTCCATCATTATAGGGCTGGTATTCGGCGGCTTGTTTGCCGCCCCGTTTGCGGCAGTGCTGTGCAAGAAACTCCATGCACGAACTTTACTGATACTGGTGGGAACGTTGATTGTCATCATGAGCTCTTATAATCTCTACCGGGCGTTAGGATAAAGCTCAAAATCAGGACTGTCTCGCTTCCCGCAGTCAGTGGAAACGTATCATTTCGCTAAAACTCAATAGCTTCGGCGAATGGATGAGGTTGCCGTTCTACAGCAAGGGCTTGAACATGGATTCAAGTTTTTCCTGACTGAGACGACCCAATTTCGTACCGATAATTTTTCCGTTACGATCGATAACGACCGTAAAAGGCAGCGCTCCCTGGCGATTTCCCGCTGCCTCCGCCAGTGCCATCGCTTTCATATCTCCCACTAGCACGGGATAATTTATGCCGATCTCTTTGCTGAATGCAGCCGCTCTTTCTTTCTGATCCACTGCAATGCCGATAAAAACCAGGCCGTTTTCCCTGAATTTTTCCTGGAGTTCAATGAACTCGGGAATTTCCTGACGACAGGGTTCGCACCAGCTTGCCCAGAAATTAACTACCATCACTTTGCCGCGCCACTGCGATATTGCCTGACTTTCGTCCTGCAAATCGGGCAAGCTTGCGGCAAATATCGCCTCGGCTCCTCTACTCGCCACCGCAGCGTCAGTTGCTCCAGACTGGGCATCGCTGCTCATCAACTGACCACGCAGCAGAAATCCGGCAGTCACGGCAAGTACTGCGACGCCTGTATACAATAATACCTGTTGCAATTTCGTCATTTAATCGTTAGTCCAAAATATACCGCTTGCCGGCAATTGGCGAACGCCTCCTCCCTCGAACTCGAAGCGATGGCATTCAAATGAGTTGAACCGTTTCTGGAACGGCTAGACCAGGATTGCGTTGAGTATCTTCAGGAAGCTTTCCTTGTCCTGATATCCTATGAGCCTGATACCCGGAACCTCGCGCCCTTCCCGATCAAGGAACAGAATGCCGGGAGGGCCGAAAAGCTTGAAGCGTTTGAGCAACGCCATGTCATCTGGCGTCCCGTCGGTAACATCGACCTGCAACAGTACCACATCTTTCAGGCGGGACTGTACCTGTGAATCGGAAAACGTGAAGCGCTCCATTTCCTTGCAGGAAATGCACCAGTCCGCGGAAAAATCCACCATCACGTATTTGTTCCTGGACTGAAGGACATGCTGCTCAAATTCGGCGACCGACTTCACTCTCTGAAAGGGCAAATGATCCGTTTGCGCGACATCCTGTTTTTTCCCGGATGCATCAACCGCAGCAATACTTATCTTTGAGAGGGGCTGCAAAATATCGCGGCTGCCGGACAAAACACCGACCAGTAATGCAATCCCGGTCAGCAATGCAATCATGCCCAGGCCCTTCAGAAGCTTCTGGAAACCGGAAGCACCTGGACGCAATGGATCAACCGCATGCAGATAGATGGCTGAGATGATCAATAAGGCCGCCCACAGCAGCATATGCACAACTGCGGAAATGACCGGCGATATCAGCCATATTGCAACGCCCAGCAGCAATACGCCAAAAAATTGCTTGATCGATTCCATCCATGGGCCCGCTTTTGGCAAAATTGCCCCTGCGGAGGCACCCAATATCAACAGCGGAACCCCCATGCCCAAGGCCATGACGAACAGCGCCGACCCACCCAGCACGATGTCGCGGGTCTGGCTGATATAAAGCAGTGCCCCAGCCAGCGGAGCAGCCACACACGGCCCGACGATCAATGCCGATAATGCTCCCATGCCAAATACACTGGTCAGATGCCCGCCTTTTAAATGCCCCGCTTCCTCGGAAAGCTTACTCTGGAGAAAGGAAGGTAATTGCAGCTCATAGAAACCGAACATGGACAGAGCAAGCGTTATAAAGACCAGTGCGAACGTGCCCAGCACCCAGGCATTTTGTAAAGCCGCGGAGAGCATCGCGCCCGAAAGCCCCGCCGCCACGCCGGCGATGGCGTATGTAATCGCCATCCCCATGACATAGGCGAGCGACAAGAGAAATCCGTGAGTCTTGGTGACATTTGTACCGCCCCTGGCGATGATGCCGGACAGAATCGGGAACATCGGAAATACGCAGGGAGTAAATGAGAGCAGCAGGCCGATACCAAAGAAACCGGTCAGGATCAGCCAAAAATTGCCGCTTTCGAACATCCGCTCTATTCGGTTCGATTCCGTTTCGATGGCAGGTGATCCTGCAGACGGGAACAGCTCTGCGGCTGCATCCGGCTTCAAAGCGGCCGATGGTGCCGCCACTGCGGGGCTACTCATGGCATCGGCCACTGCGCCGGCGGCGGCTTTCGCCACCGGCAGCGTCAGTTCGATTACCTTATTGATAGGCGCATAACAAACGCCTACCGGCTCATTGCAGCCCTGGTAGGTAGCGACGAGAGTCAGTTTGCCAGTTGACGATGCGTCGCGTTTCAGGGAAATCAATGCTTCGAATGGCTGGTGAAAAACTTCCACCTGCCCGAAAGTAACATCGCTTTTTATTGTTCCCTGCGGCAGCGAGATTTTTTCGATCGACGTCCCGGCATCCTGCGGCTTGAACGCAACCTTGTCTTTATAAAGATAATAGTTTTTTGCCGGTTCGAATTGGGCTACCAGCGTATTTGCATCCCGGACCTTGACCGTCAATTTGAAAGCCTGATCCGGCGGAAGCAATTCCTGTTCATCCTGCTCAAAACCCGAGCCAAGCTGCTGCAAGCCCGAAAGAAAACCAAAAGGCTTCCTCTCCTCTGCGAAGCTATTGATACTGCATAAACACAGCAACAACAAAAAATATTGACTCAGGCGCATGGCAATCCGTTCTAATCAATTGTGTCCGAGGCTGAGGTTTCGTCCGCGATCCACTTCAAATAAGCAGGCAATCCGTTGCTTATTGGGACAGCAATGATTTCGGGTAGTTCGTAAGGGTGCATGGCGTTTATCACCTGCTCCAGCCGCGCATAATGCTGCGCAAGGGTTTTAATGAAGATCGGCACTTCGCGGGTACTTTCGTTTTTCCCCTGCCAGCGGTAGACGGAAGTGCATCCATCAAGCACGTTAACGCAGGCCGCCAACCGTTCATCGACCAAGCGGCGGGCAAGGGCCATGGCGCTCGCCTGATCGGGCAAATTGGTAACGACGAGTATGGGCTCCATTGCGATTGTGCTGATTGTACTGGTGGCACTAAAAATCATCCGTGGACCGGATTTTACCCATTTTCCGAAGTACTTGCTGCGCTCGGCGCAAAACACTCGACCACGGTGGGATAGCGAAGGTTTACGCGCAACTCGTGCTTTATACGGACATTTGCCAGCCGCCGCGATTCTTGCATGAACGATAGCATACCTGGCGATATAAAACTTTCCGCTTCGGCCCGGGAGATACGCGGCGGCCGCGGCAGATCGAACCGGTCCGCCACGAGATCGAAGTATTCGCCCATCTTCAGCCTCGAATCGTCACAGGCATGGTAAATCCTGCCTGGTTTTGCATAGTGCAACGCTGCGGAGATAATACGGGCGAGGTCGTCGGCGTGTATGTGGTTCGTATAGCTATCCTCTTCCGGCAATAATGCTGGCGCGCCCTCATGCAACCGGGCTAGCGGCAAGCGATTGCCGGCATAAATCCCAGGCACGCGAAGGATTGAAACACTCACGCCATTGCGCAGTCCCCAATAGCGCACCTGCGTCTCTGCATCGGCACGACGCACCGCGCGTTCGGTTTGAGGATTTATCAAACGGGTTTCATCCACCAGCGCACCGTTGCAATCACCGTACACACCGCTGGTACTGATGTAGACAAGACGTTGTGGTAACATTGCCCCCTTCATCTTTGGCCGCTTTGTCAGCGCTGCCAGAAGGTTTGCGGTGCGGGTATCTCGTTGGCCACGGCTCGGTGGCGGGGCCAGGTGAACAACTGCATGAGCCATTCCCGCCAGTTTGGCAAGGCTGCCCGGTATATCGAGATTCCCGGACACTGGCGTAATCCCATGCAAACGTAATGCAGCGCGGCTCTCAGGTCTCCGATGCAAGCCCAGCAGCCGGTAGTGCGCCTGTAACAGGGGCGCTGTGCGCAAGGCAATGTCGCCACAACCAATAAATAAAAGCGTCCGTTTCGTCGTGTTCATCTTCTTTGCCGTCAGTTAATCTGTCTTTATTGATTCATTCGTAACCAGATGCCGCATCAAATCACTATCAAGCCGAGCGGACACGTTTTTTTCGCTCAACCAGGCGAAACCGTACTGCAAGCTGCGCTTCGTGAAGGTTTTCCGCTTCCTTATGGCTGCCGAAACGGTGCCTGCGGGACTTGCAAGGGCAAAATCATACAGGGAAAGGTGGATTTCGGCAGTTATAACGAAAGTGCGTTAACCGAAATGGAGAAACAGTCCGGAATGGCGTTGTTTTGTTGTGCCGTGCCGCTATCGGAACTTATAATTGAATGTCGGGAAATTGGGGCGATAAAGGATATCAAAGTCAAAATACTGCCGTGCCGTGTCCAGCAACTGGCGCGAGTCGCACCTGATGTAATGGTTATTTCTCTGAAACTGCCAACTAACGAGCGGCTGCAATTTCTTGCTGGGCAATATATTGATATTCTCATGAAAGATGGCAAGCGCCGGAGTTTTTCGCTGGCCAACGCGCCTCATGACGACGAATTGCTCCAGTTGCACGTGCGCAACTATCGAGGGGGTACGTTCGCCGAGCACGTGTTCACCAAGATGAAAGAAAAGGATATTTTGCGCTTCGAGGGGCCGCTCGGCACATTCTTTCTGCGCGAAGATTCAGATAAGCCGATCCTGTTCGTTGCCAGCGGTACGGGTTTCGCCCCGGTTAAAAGCATACTCGAGCATATCTTCCACGTACAAAATCTGCGCGCCAATGAACGGCAGATCGTGCTTTATTGGGGTAACCGTACGAAGGCCGATCTATATATGGCGGACATGGCGGGAAACTGGCAGCGGGAGCATGACAACTTTACGTTTATTCCGGTGCTATCCGAGGCACTGCCGGCCGATAACTGGAGCGGAAGGACCGGCCTGGTGCATCAGGCCGTGCTGCAGGATTTCGACAACCTCGCCGGATATCAGGTATACGCTTGCGGAACACCGGCAATGGTTGAAGCCGCCCACAAGGATTTCACGACGCTGCGCAGTCTTCCGGAAGAGGAATTCTTTTCCGACGCCTTCACTGTTTCGCCACGCGAACCCCGATCCTGAACTTTTTACCCGCTCTCATCCGGCAATCCACCGTTGTACGGCATAAGACAATTATCTTTGGGCATACAGCGGGCTGGATAAAGCCGATCGGACCCTGCGCCGATCCATTTCCGTGTTACTCCTGCTCTAGCGCGTCCAGTCGCCACAATGCAAGTTCCAATCCCTTGCTGTAATGGTCCCTTGCCAGTTCGAGCCGTCCGAGTTTCTCGTTCAACTGCGCCAATGCAAGATGAGCGGGATAATCCGGGTCCACCGACAGGCTTGCCTCCAGATAGCTTTGCGCTTTGCCCCAAAGCTCGCAATAAACGCAAAGCTTGCCCAGCGCCAGCAGCAGGCGGGCGTCATTTGGATGAGATTCGAGCCACGCTTCGGCGTGCTCGATTTGGCTGATGGCGTCGCTTCCCAGACATTTCGCATATAATCCGGCTAATTCGGAATCCCACTGGGCATTTAAACTCTCCTCGATAATCTGATGAGCTGTGACACAATCGCCCATCGCTGCGTAGGCCCGCGCTGCGGCAGCAGCCAATTTGCTGTCTTTCTTGTCCGCCGAAGATATATTCTGCCAATATTCCTTCAGCGCCTGCGGATTCAACATCCTGCTTTTGAGACTTTCCATGCGCGCCTGCAGCCGTAGTTGCCTCATCACGGTCTTGTCAACGGCATTACGCTGGTCCAGTTGCCCGAGCAGATCCAGTACGGCGTCCCAATTTTTTGATCGCTGCTGCGCTCTCAGTTCCAGCCGCAACGCCGCAGTATGCTTGCCCGCCCCGATATGAGGAAGAGAATGCAATATTTTTAGCGCTTCTTCGGGCCGATGTTCATCCAGCAGCAACTCGGCTTGCGTCATTAGCAGCAAGGTTATTTCTTTCGGTGAGCTCGTTTTTGCCATTGCAATGAGCTCATCACGACGAGAATACTTTCTCAGCTCGTGCGCGGAACGGGCCGCAACCATTGCGTTAAGTGCACTGACGGAGGGAGGTTCTTTCAGTTCCAGAACGGCCGCTGAAGCTTTCTCAGCCTTGGCATAACGGCCTTCGAAGAAGGCCCGGAGCCCATCCAGCATCATCATTCGTGCTTTTTCGCGACGCCGGCGGAGACGAAATCCGCTCACTTCCGCTGGCAACCTGAAAGTAACGACAGCCAACCGCACTACGAAATAGGCGATAAAAAATATTACCAGCAGCAACGCAGCCAGTAAATTCAGCGATAGCTCGATGCGATAAGGCTGAGCCACTACCAGTACATAACCGCTGTTGTATCTGGCCGCAAGTGTTACCGCTACCGCAATCAGGAACAACGCCAGAAGCCAGAGCGCTCCCTTCATCTATTTCCCCGATCACGGGCGAGACGATAGTTGCGCACTGCGTCGAGACTCGCGGAAATACGAGGCAGCTCGATACCAATTTCACTTTCTCGCAACTGGTGCAGGGTTTCAAGCATATTGACGACAGACCTCGAGCTGTTGTCGTAATACCGGCCTATCCAGTCCATGGATGCATCAATATCAGCCTTGAAGCTCGTTCCATCGCGAGCCAGAAGCGCATGCCGCGCCGACAAAAGACGCAGCTTCAGGTTTTCCCTCAAAAAATAAGCTTGTGATGGCGATAGCAGGGCAATATCCGGCTTATCCATGTGCTGAATCCGTACCAAGCGCTTTATGTCCTCCCAGGCTTCGTGCAGGAACCGGAGCCACATGTTCTCGGTTACTGGAATCCGGGACTGGGCAGAATCGGGTTCGGGCGGGCGAAGTTCCATTGCCAATGGCAATGCATCGACCGAAGCGGCGAGATTGTCCAGGCGTATACTGACGCCCACCGTATCCACATATGGCGCCGCCTTGAGAAGATCCATATCCGTTGACAGAACCTTACGCAGGGAAGACAACTGCGGACGGTCAAGGCGCTGCAGCCGGGCGTCGGCCTCTTGCATCGCGATCAGGGCTGCTTTTACGTTACTTGCAAGCTGAAGCTGCTGATTGGCGATGAGCAGCAGTTGTTCCACTTCCTCCAGCGTTGCTTCATCGCGATTACGCGTAAGTTCCTGGTACAGCGCCTCAAGCGCCAACTGCTGGTTTTGCGATTCCGCGAGCCTTGATTCGAGCAAACCGAGCTTTGTTTCGGTCCGGCGTCCAGCCTCGGCCGCCTCCACTACAATATTGCGCGACTCTTTTCCCGAAGCATCGGCTTCGGCCAGCCGCTTCGCCAGCTCATGCTGCAATCCTCCGATCTGACTACGAGTGTCATACCACTGCAGCGCGATAATAGGCACTAGGATTATGACAAAAATCAAGAGCGGAGGGATGCGCAAGGCCAACCTCTTGCTCACTTCCCGAGGTTTTTCGGTCTTGTCGGATTGTTTTTCCGCGCTCATGGTTTTTCCGGACCGGGGATCTCTCTGGTAATTTCTGGCCGAAAATAATTCAGCAAACCCTCCAGCAATCCATCATCTCCAGCATTGGTTAGAACGACATGGGCGAACCCGAGATTTGCCGCGACTTGGGCTATACGCACATGAGAAACGAACAACGGCGTTTTCTTAAGCCATGCTTCGCCCGTTTCGCCCACCATTTCGCATAAATTGCGCAGCCCTTCGCTGCTGGTTATGGTAATCGCCTTCATCCTGGCATTTGCCCACGCGCTCAGCGACGGGGCAGTGTCCGGTTTCGGCATGACACGGCGGTAGCATTCCGCGTATTCGAGGACGGCGCCTCGCTTCAACAAACTTTCCGCAAGCAATTCACGCCCCTTGTCGCCGCGAAAAATTACGATACGCTTGCCTTGGGCCTGCCTCAAGAGCGGCAGATCAAGCATAGCCTCGCTATCGAAGCGCAAAGCCGGCGCGATTACCCCGGTGACGCCGAAGTGTCCCAGCTCCTTCGTAGTGCCCTGGCCAACAGCGACTATTTTTAACTTGACGGGCAGCGTCCGTTTCGCGCTGATGAGGCTCATCGCCTTGGCAACGGCGTTGGGGCTGATAAAAACTGCAATATCGAATTCATCGAGCCGATCGATCAAGTCCAGTAACGGATTCAGATTCGGGATATCGAGGATTTCGAGTACCGGAAACAAAACAGGATTACCGCCCGCCATGCGTATCCTGTCAGCAAGCTCGCCAGCCTGATGCGCCGGACGCGTAACCAGGATGTCGATCCCGGCCAGCGGTTTGGTCACGGATGACTCACGGGTTCAGTCGTTTGCGATGCGAGTGCCGTCAGGATTTCTTGCGCGCCGCGTGCCTTCAGATTCTGTGCCAGTTGTGCGCCCATTATGGTACCCGTCCCTGGATTACCGCTCAGTTCATCGCTTATCACGCGCGATCCATCCTGGCTGGCGACGAAACCGCGCAACCGCAGGACACCTCCATTGATTTCGGCAAAACCACCCAGCGGAACCTCGCAGCTTCCTCCCAAAGCACGGCTCATGGCGCGTTCCGCTTCAACGCACTGAGCGGTCGGAAGATGATGCAGAGGTTCCATCAATTTGATCAAGTCGGTTCGATCCGACCGGCATTCAATCCCCAAGGCGCCCTGCCCCACCGCCGGCAAACTCACTTCCGGACTTAGCAATGCAGTAATGCGATCAGCCAGCCCCAGCCGTTTTAAACCTGCAGCTGCGAGAATAATCGCCGCAAACTGTCCCTCATCGAGCTTGCGCAAGCGGGTCTGAACGTTACCGCGCAACGGCTGCACCTGCAAATGCGGAAAGCGCGCGCGCAACTGGCTTTCGCGCCGCAGGCTCGAAGTTCCCACCACGCTGCCCGGCGGGAGTGCGTCGAGACCGGCGTATTGATTGGAAACGAAAGCGTCGCGCGGATCTTCGCGTTCGGCAATAGCTGCCAGCGCATATCCGGCCGGCATGTCCATCGGCACATCTTTCATCGAATGCACGGCGATGTCCGCCCGGCGGTCCTCCAGCGCCTGTTCCAGTTCTTTTATGAACAACCCCTTGCCGCCGATCTTCGAGAGAGATATGTCAAGTATCTGATCCCCTCTGGTGGTCATCCCAAGTATCTCGCATTCTATTTGCGGGTATAATTTCGCCAGCCGTGCTTGAATAAAATGCGCCTGCCACAAGGCGAGAGCACTTTCACGGGTCGCGATAATGATTTGTGAGGGTATGGATGATGAATTAAGCATTATTATAACGGTGAGAAAATTAGGGAATTACTGCCAGCGTTTATTTTAGCATGCCGTGCTCCAAGCCGGATTGAAGTGCACCCGCCATCAGCTCGTATCTGCGTTCAAGAAGAGGTAGCGTTATGACATCCCTTGCTTCCCCGAGCGGAAGCCTTGAAAAAAATGACATCATCGATAATGACAGGCCCAAGGATGATCCCCTTCGCATGGATATCCGCCTGCTCGGCCGTATGTTGGGTGATACCCTGCGTGAGCAGGAAGGCGAACCCACCTTTGATCTGGTCGAGAATATTCGCCAGACCGCGATTCGATTCCGGCGGGAGCAGGACCTGGAGGCGCGGCACGAACTGGACGTGATGCTCAATCAGTTGAGCAACAAGGCGACGGAAGCGGTGGTTCGCGCATTCAGCCAGTTCTCGCAGCTTTCGAACATTGCCGAGGATATGCATCACAACCGCCGCCGCCGCAGCTATCTTCTCGACGGGTCGCCGCCGCAGGCAGGCAGCGTGGCACTTGCGCTGAAGAGGGTCATCTCCAGCGAAACGAATGGCATGGCCCTGGCCCGATTCTTTGATAAGGCACTGATTTCCCCGGTTTTGACTGCGCATCCGACTGAAGTGCAACGCCGAAGCATACTGGACTGTCACCTGGCCATTGCGCATCTTTTAAACGAGCGTGATCGAATGCAGCTTACGCCGGATGAACTACGCCATAACGAAGAGGAGTTGCGCTGTGCCATCCAGATATTATGGCAGACCCGTATCCTGCGTTCGGCGCGTCTCTCCGTTTATGACGAAATCAATAATGGTCTCGCCTATTATCACTATACTTTTCTCACCGAGGTACCGCGCCTGTATGCGGAAATGGAGGATTTGCTGGAAAGTGGAATGGGTGCGGACGCGCCCCGTATTCCCCCGTTTCTTCGCATCGGTAGCTGGATAGGCGGCGATCGCGACGGCAATCCTTTCGTCACCCATGAAGTCATGCTCCATGCGTCTGAGAGACAGTCGGCGCTGGCACTGGATTTTTATATGGGTGAAGTCCATCGGATAGGCCGTAGGTTAAGCCTGACCGAGCGCCTCGTGGATGTGGATGACGCCTTGGCGGCGTTGGCCGAGGCGTCTCCTGACCGAGCCCCCAGCCGTGCGGATGAGCCTTACCGCCGCGTATTGATCGGTATTTATGCGCGGCTCGCTGCTACCAGCCAGGGCCTTGGTCACGTAATCAGGCAGCGGCGACCGGTTGGACCCGCTGCACCCTACGCAAAAAGCGCGGAATTCATCAAGGATCTCGATATCGTCATTCAGTCGCTCAAGCAGCACAAATCCGAATTATTGGCGCGCGGCGATCTGCGTCACCTGCGGCGCGCAGCGGAGGTGTTCGGCTTTCATCTCGCGTCGCTGGACATGCGCCAGCATAGTGGCATACATGAGCAGGTCGTTGCGGAATTGCTCGGACATTGTGCACGTGACCGGAATTATTCCGAATTGACCGAGACGGAACGCGTGCAGTGGCTGCTGACCGAGATCAGCAGTCCTCGTCTCTTGCGCTCACCTTATCTGGAATACTCCGAACTTGCCCAGAGCGAACTGTGCATGGCTCAAACGGCAACGGAAATTCACCGGCGCTTTGGTCGTGCCGCGTTGCCAAATTATGTCATTTCCAAGACCGACGGCGTTTCCGACATACTGGAGGTCGCGCTGCTACTCAAGGAAGCAGGTCTTTTGCAACCCGGCGAAAAGCCGCGCCTGCATCTCAATATCGTTCCATTGTTCGAAACTATCGCGGACTTGCGCGGCTGTGGCGCCGTTATGGACGAGTTATTTTCGCTGCCGTATTACCGCAAGCTCCTGGATTCGCGCGGCAATGTACAAGAGGTGATGCTGGGTTATTCCGACAGCAACAAGGATGGTGGTTTTCTCGCGGCCAACTGGGAGCTTTACAAGGCTGAAACCGAGTTGACGAAAATTTTTGCCAGGCACAAGGTTGGACTGCGCCTTTTTCATGGGCGTGGCGGCACCGTTGGACGTGGCGGCGGCCCGAGCTATCAGGCAATACTAGCCCAGCCACCGGCGAGCGTGAATGGTCAGATACGCATCACCGAGCAAGGCGAAGTCATCGGCAGCAAATATGCCGACCCGGAAATCGGGCGGCGAAATCTTGAAACGTTGGTTGCCGCGACGCTTGAGGCTACATTGCTGAGCCGCGATCCTCTTGGTAAACGCGCCGCCGAGTATCACAATACCATGGAAATACTCGCGCACGATGCACTCACCGCTTATCGCAATCTTGTATACGAAACGCCGGGGTTCAAGCGCTATTTCCAGGAAT
Organism: Nitrosospira sp. Nsp1; assembly: GCF_900100985.1. Classification (NCBI taxonomy): domain Bacteria; kingdom Pseudomonadati; phylum Pseudomonadota; class Betaproteobacteria; order Nitrosomonadales; family Nitrosomonadaceae; genus Nitrosospira; species Nitrosospira sp. Nsp1. The sequence continues at coordinate 26,523 of NZ_FMUF01000016.1, read as the reverse complement.
CGACACCGATCAGGGAAATCGCCGGACTTAATATCGGCAGCCGTCCGCCATCACGCACCCAATCCGATCGGATAGAAGATTTGCGCGCGATACCCTGGACGTTCAGCTGGGGTGTCAATCGCGCCATGATTACAGGTTGGTACGGTTTTGGCACGGCGGTGGAAATGTTTGTCCAGCGCCAGGGCCGAGGCAAAAAAGGGCTGGGTTTTCTGCAGGAAATGCATAGTACCTGGCCATTCCTGCAGACCATGTTATCCAATATGGATATGGTGCTCGCCAAGACCGATATGGGCATTGCATCGCGTTATGCCGAGCTGGTTACCGATATCAACTTGCGTGAAGAAGTTTTTGGGCGCATACAGAAAGAATGGGATCTCAGCGTGAAGTGGCTTTTCGCAGTCACCGGCCGCACCGAGTTGCTGCAGGATAACCCTACACTTGCTCGCAGTATTCGTAATCGCACGCCGTATATCGATCCGCTCAACCATCTGCAGGTAGAACTGTTGCGGCGTTATCGTTCGGGCGACGCGACCGATGCCGTGAAGCGTGCGATACAACTCACTATCAATGGCGTGGCCGCAGGGCTGAGAAACAGCGGATAAGCTCATTTACGGCATTACCGGACTCCCGCAAATCATGTCCCGTGAAAACAGGGGTTGCCGCGCCGTATAAGCCTCACCCCGGCTTTGACGTGCTGAAACCCGTGTATTCGTTACGACTTCCGAACGGTCGCCGTACTGGATAGTTCGAACAATATTTCGGTAAGGTTGGAGATAGGTGTGGCTAAAAAACTTTATATCAAAACATTTGGCTGCCAGATGAACGAGTATGACTCGGACAAAATGGCGGACGTGCTGCATGACGCGCAAGGCATGGAAAAAACAGATGACCCCGCCGAGGCCGATGTGATCTTGTTCAATACCTGCTCGGTGCGGGAGAAAGCCCAGGAGAAGGTATTTCATGATCTGGGGCGCGTCAGGCATCTTAAAACCGCCAACCCGAATCTTCTCATCGGCGTGGGAGGATGTGTCGCCAGCCAGGAAGGCGCGGAAATAGTGAAGCGTGCGCCCTATGTGGACCTGGTATTTGGTCCGCAAACCCTGCACCGGTTGCCCCAGTTGATTTCTGCGCGTCAAGCCACGGGCCGCCCGCAGGTGGATATTTCTTTCCCCGAAATCGAAAAATTCGACCATCTGCCGCCAGCACGTACTGAAGGTGCAACCGCTTTCGTTTCTATTATGGAAGGCTGCAGCAAATATTGCAGTTTTTGCGTGGTGCCCTATACACGTGGCGAGGAAATCTCCCGCCCCCTGAGCAGCGTACTGGCGGAAATTGCAGGGCTGGCAAGTCGAGGCGTCAAGGAAGTGACGCTGCTCGGGCAGAACGTAAATGCTTACCGGGGCATCATCGAAAATGGGGAAGATGAAGAAGATGGCGAAGACCGGCAGATGGCCGATTTCGCGCTATTGCTTGAATATATCCATGACATTCCCGGCATCGAGCGCATCCGGTACACCACCTCTCATCCTAAAGAATTCACTGAACGGTTGATCCAGGCTTACGAAACTTTACCGAAATTGGTCAGTCACGTGCACCTGCCGGTTCAGTCCGGGTCAGACCGGATACTGGCGGCAATGAAGCGCGGCTATACTACGTTGGAATACAAATCCATCATCCGCCGCTTGCGTAGCGCCCGCCCCGATATTTCGCTTACCTCCGACTTCATCATAGGTTTTCCGGATGAAACCGAGGCGGATTTCGAAGCAACCATGAAGCTGATAGAAGAGACCCGCTTCGATGGTTCATTCAGCTTCATTTATAGTCCGCGCCCCGGCACTCCTGCGGCGTCCTTGCCGGACACTACGCCTTATGAGATCAAGCTTGAGCGATTGCAACGCTTGCAGGAAAAAGTCGAACAACAGGCGCGAACCATCAGTCAAAGCATGGTTGGCACGACTCAACGTATTCTGGTAGAAGGGCAATCCAAAAAAAATGCCGGCGAGCTTTGCGGGCGCACCGATAATAACCGCATGGTAAATTTTGCCGGTGACGCGACAAAGATCGGGCATTTTTTAAACGTCAAAATCTCTGCGGCCTTAGCGCACTCGTTGCGCGGCGAAATCGTGCAGCAAACCTACGGAACGTGAGTAAGATTTTCACGCGATGTCGACTTTGTGAGGCCCCGCAAGCTCCTGCCACCTTCACTCCTTGCAAAGTACGGCTGTCGCTGCCAGAATTAAGGCCTCGCTATCGCGTTTTAGAGTCTTTTTGAAACCCCAACCTGTCGAAATTTCTTTTTCCCCCGCTGATAACCAGCGTCTCGCCAACTTGTGCGGTGCGCTGGATGAGAATCTCAGGCAGATCGAAACGGTACTCGATGTCACCATTGCGCGCCGGGGGGAACACTTCAGCTTACGCGGCAAATCCGCCCAGACTTTGCTTGCCGCAGAAGCATTGCGAAATTTTTACAGCCATGCGCAACATCATCTGAGCATCGAGCAAATCCAGCTGGGCCTGATCGAAGCGATGAATCCTCATCATTCGAAAAAACTCGCCGCGACTACTGCTGTGAAAGAACCGACGGAATCCGCGCTGGTTACCCGCCGCAGCGATTTGCGCGGCCGGACGCCTCACCAGGTTGAATATCTGCAGCAAATCCAGACGCATGACATTACATTTTCGATCGGCCCGGCCGGAACGGGCAAGACCTATCTGGCCGTGGCAAGCGCGGTGGACGCGCTGGAGCGCGATATCGTAGCGCGTATCGTGCTGGTGCGGCCCGCGGTGGAAGCCGGCGAGCGCCTGGGTTTTCTGCCAGGCGACATGGCGCAGAAAGTGGATCCTTACCTACGGCCTCTCTATGATGCACTCTACGATCTGATGGGGTTTGATAAAACCAGCAAGCAGTTCGAGCGAAGTGCAATTGAAGTTGCGCCGCTGGCTTTCATGCGCGGGCGCACGTTGAACCAATCTTTTATCATACTTGATGAAGCGCAAAACACGACGCCAGAACAGATGAAGATGTTCCTGACTCGTATCGGCTTCGGCTCCAAGGCTGTGGTGACAGGCGATATTACTCAGATCGATCTGGCAAAACATCAGAAAAGTGGCCTGGTAGAGGCCCAGCAGGTCCTGAAAAAAGTGCGTGGTATTGCTTTTACGCATTTTGGCGCAGAGGATGTAGTGCGGCATCCGTTGGTGCAAAGAATTGTCAATGCCTATGAAAAATATGAAAAGGACAAGTAACCTTTCCCCGGCTCCCGCAACAGTCTCGCCCCGCGCAGTAAAGCTGAAATTAGCGACGCAATACGCCGCCCGTGCTGCGGACGTACCCTCTCGATCGGCGTTTCGCAAATGGATCAAAGCCGCATTGAAACACGATGCGGAGATCGGGCTGCGCGTCGTTGATGAAGCGGAGGGCCTTAGCCTCAACCGGAATTTTCGGGACAGGGATTATCCGACCAATGTCCTGACTTTTATTTACGATAATACCGGGCCGGGCGCGCAATTCCTGGCCGGAGATATCGTGCTGTGCGCGCCGGTAATCGAAAGAGAAGCGCGTGAGCAACATAAAAATCTGACAGCGCATTACGCACACCTCACTGTGCACGGCGTCTTGCATCTTCAGGGCTACGATCATGAAAGTGATGATGAAGCAGCGGCAATGGAGCAGATGGAGGCCGAAATTGTCGAAAGACTGGGATATGAAAATCCTTACAGGGAATCTTCGGGCACCGCTGAAGAATGTTGATTATGAGTGGGACCGTATGTTCTTGTCGGCATCTTCCACAGTTTATTTATTTCTTGTAAACGAGCTGGCAAACACATATGGATGACCCCCCCAAAACGGCTTTACTCGAGCGCGTCAGCGCCTGGCTTTTGCGCAAGCCGGGGGATCGCGAACAACTGATTGCGTTATTGCATTCTGCTTATGAACGCAACTTATTCGATTCGGATGCCCTGAGCATGATCGAGGGGGTGATACAGGTATCCGAAATGCAGGCCCGCGATATCATGGTTCCGCGTTCGCAAATGAGTGTGATCGATATCAGTGAAACGCCGGACAAGTTCATCCCGCTGGTTATCGAGACTGCGCACTCGCGCTTTCCTGTCACCGAAAACGATAAAAATAATGTCATCGGTATATTACTGGCGAAAGATCTATTGCGTTACTTTGCCGGAGAAGAAGAATTTGATGTACGCGATATGCTGCGGCCGGTCGTTTTTATCCCTGAATCCAAGCGGCTCAATGTGTTGCTCAAGGATTTTCGGAGTAATCGCAATCATATAGCCATCGTAGTGGATGAGTATGGCGGCGTCGCGGGGTTGGTGACTATCGAAGACGTGCTGGAGCAAATCGTTGGTGACATTGAGGATGAACATGATTTCGACGAGGCCGAAGACAACATCGTGCAGGATCCGGGCGGCCATTACCGTGTCAAGGCCATTACCGAAATCGACGATTTTAATGAAAGGCTCGGAGCCGAGTTGAGTGACGTGGACTACGACACCATCGGGGGTCTGGTACTGCATAAATTTGGCCGGTTGCCGAAACGAGGTGAAGAGGTGTCTGTCGGCACTTTCAGGTTTATCGTATTGCGCGCCGATAGCCGCCGGTTGTATACGCTGCTGGTCGAAAAGGATGAGACCGGGCAGTGAGACCCTGCAAAAAAAATCGAGGAGGGGCTGGATCAAAAGCGGACTTCAAGATGATGGATAAATAATGTCCACCCTGGACAGAGCAGGACTTCGAAGCGTTCCGGCGCTGACTGAACCGCCCGTGGTGGAAGTGGTGATTGAAGTTCCGCGAGGCAGCTTCCTTAAACGCGGATCCAATGGTAGAGTCGACTTTATCTCGCCCGTGCCATGTCCGTTCAACTATGGCTCCGTACCAGGTTACATCGGCCTCGACGGCGACCTTCTGGATGCGCTGGTACTCGGCCCGCGCCTGTCGTTGGGTACGAGGATACGCGTCAAAGCCTGGGGAGCCGTGATCATGACTGATGGCGGGTTCATCGACGACAAGCTTGTCTGTAGCGATGTCTGTCCGGATGCGGTGCAACGTCAGGAAATACTGAAATTTTTCTACTTCTATGCAAAATGCAAGGGCGTGCTGAATATCTGGCGGGGCCGGGCAGGGCGCAACGCATGTGAGGGTTGGTGCGAGGCGATTCAGGCGCTCGGACGCGCGCGGCAGCGAGATGATTTATTAAACCAGCCGCCGTTCGATTGATCACCCGCATCGTTCTCGCGCCCGGCAAATCCGCATTGATCAGAATGGCGGATTCTTTGCCAAATTTCACCAAGCGTGCCAGAATTGCGCCCCTTATCAATCAAGCTGAAGTAACTTTCCCTGCCCATGCCTCTCCTCACTCTTGAAAGAGCCTGCCTCGCCTTTGGCCATCACACGTTGCTTGATCAAGTAGACTTGCAGCTTGATACCGGCGAGCGTATCGGGCTGATCGGCAGAAATGGCGGGGGGAAATCGAGTTTACTGCGCATCATCGCAGGCGAAATCAAGCCGGACGACGGCAGGATCTGGCGCACCCCCGGATTGAAACTGGCCTATGTGCCGCAGGAACCGGAACTGGATCCCGCCCTTACGGTATTCGAGGAAGTATCGAAGGGATTGGGAAAGGTCAGCCAGGTACTGCTTCATTATCATGAAGCGTCTCATCTCCTGAGCGACGGCACGGGAGACACCGAGGCACTTCTTTCTCGCCTGCAGGACTTGCAAGCCGAAGTGGAAGCCCAGGATGGATGGCGCATCCAGGCCAGAGTGGAAACCGCTATCGACAAGCTTGATCTTCCCCCCGACGCTTTGGTGGGACAACTCTCTGGCGGACAAAAAAAGCGGGTCGCGCTGGCTCGCGCGCTGGTGGTATCTCCGGACGTGCTGCTATTGGATGAGCCGACCAACCACCTGGACTTTTCCTCTATCGAGTGGCTGGAAGGGTTGCTGAAGGACTTTGCCGGAAGCGTGCTGTTCATTACACACGACCGCCGCTTTCTGAATAATGTGGCGACGAGGATTGTCGAGCTCGACCGTGGGAAGTTGGCAAGCTTCCCCGGCGATTTTGCCGAGTACCAGCGAAAAAAATTGGAGATGCTGGAAGTTGAAGCCGTCCACAATCAAAAATTCGATAAAGTGCTGGCGCAGGAAGAGGTCTGGATACGAAAGGGGATTCAGGCGCGCCGTACGCGTAACGAAGGCAGGGTGAGACGGTTGGAAGCGCTAAGAATAGAGCGTGCCGATCGGCGTGAAAAGATGGGGACGGTCAATCTCAACGTCGATGAAGGCGCCAAGTCCGGACGTATGGTGGCTGAGTTGGAACATGTCAGCAAAAGATATGGCGACAAAACCATCATAGACGACTTTTCCTGCCGGATCATGCGCGGCGATCGCGTGGGGTTGCTGGGACCCAATGGCGCGGGCAAGTCCACCTTGCTAAAGCTGATACTGGGCGAGTTACCGCCGGATAGCGGCGATATCCGGCTGGGTACCAAGCTTGAGGTAGCCTACTTTGACCAGTTGCGCGAACAACTGGATGAGGAGGCAACCCTGATAGACACGATCAGCCAGGGTTCGGATTTTATCGATATTGGCGAGACGCGCAAGCACGTCATCAGCTATCTGGAAGATTTCCTGTTTGCGCCGCAGCGGGCGCGTTCTCCGGTAAAGTCTCTTTCGGGCGGTGAGCGCAACCGGCTATTGCTGGCGCGTTTGTTCACCCGCCCCGCCAACGTCCTGGTCCTTGACGAACCAACCAACGATCTGGATATCGAAACGCTGGAACTACTGGAGTCGCTGCTGCAAAACTATTCGGGCACGCTGTTTCTCGTCAGCCATGACCGGGAATTTCTCGACAACGTCGTTACCCAGGTTATCGCCTTCGAAGGTAATGGCATCCTGCGGGAATATGTCGGGGGCTATGAAGATTGGGTACGGGCAAAGGAGTATCGGAAAGCGGCGGAAAAGGAACAGACGGCAAAATCACAACAGACGGCTCCGCTCAAGGCGCGCGAGGTACGCGAATCGCCTACCCGGATTAAGCTGGATTACAAGGAAATCCGCGAACTCGATGAGCTGCCTCAAAAGATCGAGCTGCTGGAGCGGGAACAGGCTGCCATCACCCGCCAACTGGGTACTGCGGATTTTTATCTCAATCAACCGGAAAAAGCGCGGGCCTTGCATGAACGTTTTGTTGGGATTGAAGAAGAGCTTATGAGTTGTCTCGCCCGATGGGAGGAACTTGATGCAAAACGCCGGGTAAACGGTCAGAAATCATAACGATAATTTCATAACATATATCCCTATTCGATATATGTTATTGTTTTATAGATTTATTGATTGACCAGGAATGACACATCGTTTAGAGTCGCTCTTTTTGTAAAGAGGGGGCACTGATAATGAAAAGACCAGCAATAATAAGTTTATTTGCGTGGGGCTTGCTTCTGGCAGTCACCGGTACGGCCCAGGCAGCGGGTGATCCGGCTGCAGGCAAGCAGAAGAATACCATGTGTATCGGCTGTCATGGAATAGAAGGATACCGGACATCTTACCCGACGGTATATAACGTCCCGAGAATTGGCGGCCAGCATGCCGAGTACCTGGTCAAAGCGCTGCAGGCGTATAAAACGGATGCCCGTAGCCACCCCAGCATGAAGGCGATTGCCGCCCAGCTATCCGAACAGGATATGGAAGATCTGGCAGCCTATTACGCTGGCGCCAGCGGAAAATAATTACTCATCACGCAAGGAAAGCCTCATGAAAAATTTCGTTATTGCCGCGGCGAGCGGCGCGCTGCTGCTGATTTCCAGCCAGGGAATGGCGGCCAATATTGAAGCTGGCAAGAAAAAAGCGGCAGAAGTTTGCGCTGCGTGCCACGGTCCGGACGGCAATAGTCCCGCACCTGCTTTTCCGAAGCTGAACGGACAGCATGCAAGTTATCTGGAGAAAACGCTGACCGAATATAAGTCGGGTGCGCGCCAGGACCCCATCATGGCTGGCATGGCTGCCGCCCTGAGCAAGGAAGACATTGAAAATGTGTCAGCTTATTTTGCAAGTCAATCCGGTCTGAAAACCAAATATTGATTCAGGAACTTCTGAATAAGCCCTATGCGGGCATGATTGTGGTCCAATGGATGTAGGGATGGGTTGAGGGAAACGAGACGGATAGCGCGCGAACGCAGCGCAGAATAGTATTTTCCCGAAGAAGGTGCACGGCCTCGGCGTAGGGAGCAGGCGCGAGGGATGGTCGTGGACCTCGGTACTGTCCCGACGCTCCCTTCGGAGCACCCTGTGCGCAACGCTTGGGCACCGTCCCCATCGGTTTTCAATCCAGTAGCGCCGGTCCTTCCTCGGAGGACATACGCAGCACTCACCCCAAAAGGGGCTTGTTCAGAAGGCGCAGGCGGACTGGAAGCCAGTGGCCTGCTACTCGGAGTCCAGATAAACAGGACGGGTAGCGTCACTTCGAATAAAGATCAATTCCGCCACCGGTCCAGGCATTCAAAGTAAACCGAGGCGTCAAACGCCGATTGGTTGCGCTGTGCCTGCCAAATCATTTCCGCAAGACATTCCATGACTTGGTGCGCGGCATCGTGCTCGTTGCCGGTTAGCTTCAGTAGACGTTCAAATCGCTTGCGAATACCGACGGGCTGGTCTATTGAGAGCTGCTCCCCGATGGCAATATGCATGCCCATATGCAAAAATGGATTGGTATCGCCCATTTCGGGCAGATAATCCTTGTCCTGGTAGCGTCCTGGATCATCAAGCATGGCGTGGTACTCCGGATGCAGCAGGATCACTTCAATCGCCATGTTTTCCATGTCGGAAAGTATCTCTCTCTGCCGATACTTGCGCCAGGTGTCAAAGAAAAACTGGCGCGCCTCTTCCCTCGAAGGATTAAACATCCAGGTTGTAACCGAGCGGACTCATTTTTCTCAAAGCTGTTTTCCTTTAACCTAAATCCGGTAGTTGACCGCTCATTTGATAGATCAGTGTAGTGATTAATAACAATATTTCATATTATATGAGGCTCACCTTCCGGGTGAGGGCGCTACGGGGTGAATTGCACAGTTTTTGCGGCACATGGCTGCGTTGCAACTCCTTGGAATGGAACGGCGCCCCGAAGCGTCGCCCGAGGGGCCCCGCGAAGCGGGGATCGGGCAGTGCAGGGGATGCCGCGATCGCGCTCCACACGCAAGGGGGCGCTCGCATCCCGCTTCGGGGTCGCACCTTCCTGCGGAAGGCACTGCTCCGCCCTGCGCGGTCGCATTCCGCGTCGTTGCGCCTTGCCCTGTACCCCAAAAACCGTACACTTCACCCCGTCCAACTACCGGATTTAGGTTAAAGATTTTTTTCCTTGAACTCGCACAAATCATTAATGATACAAATGGCACATTTCGGCTTTCTTGCGATGCATACATACCGCCCATGTAAAATGAGCCAGTGATGCGCATCGTGGCTGAATTCCTTCGGTATGCACTTCAGTAGTTTCAACTCCACCTCCAGCACGGTTTTGCCGCGTGCAAGCCCGGTACGGTTTGCTACCCGGAAAATATGCGTATCCACCGCCATGGTGGGTTGGCCGAAAGCGGTATTCAATATCACATTGGCGGTCTTGCGCCCCACGCCCGGCAGTTTTTCCAGCGCTTCCCGTGTCTGCGGGACCTCGCTGTCGTGATGCTGGATAAGCAGGTTGCAAGTAGCGATAATATTCTTGGCCTTGGTTTTATATAACCCGATGCTCTTGATGTAATCCCGCAGCCCGGCTTCCCCCAGGGCGAGAATTTTCTCAGGCGTATTTGCCGTGGGAAACAGTTTCCGGGTCGCCAGGTTCACGCCCTTGTCGGTAGCCTGGGCCGAAAGGATCACTGCGATAAGCAATTCAAAGGTCGAACCATACTCCAGTTCGGTGGTGGGGTGCGGGTTAACCGACTTGAAGCGCCTGAATATTTCGCGACGTATATTTGAATTCATGAATTAATACTATGGCGGGATGTTACCGACGGATCCGCAGCGCTATTTTTCTTCGATGCCTGCGCTTGAGCGGCCATGGCACGCTCCAGAGCAGCCTGGATAGTTGCTTTCTTGAGATCGGGGGTGGGTGATGAAATACCACTCATTCCTTCGGCTTTTTGTTTAAGCCTTTCTTCGTTCTCCTGTTTTTCACGCTCAAGCCTTTGCAGCCTGAATTGATAGCGTGCGCGCGCGCGGTCGGCAATTTGCTTGTCCTCTTCAAGTATCAAGGGGTCATCAATTTTGGCGTCGTCCTTACCTGCGGAACCGGCAGTTCGTACCTTGGATGGAATCATGCTGATACAATCGACCGGGCACGGCGCAACACACAATTCACAGCCGGTGCATTCGGCCGCAATGACAGTATGCGCGTGACCGGCCGCGCCTGCGATGGCATCCACCGGACACGCCTGGATACAAAGCGTGCAGCCTATGCAGGGCTGCTCGTCAATCAGCGCCACTGTCCTGGGTTTGGGGGTACCGTGCAGGGTGTTCAGCGCCATGGGCCTCATCCCCAGCAATTCCGCCAACTTGCGAATACCCTCGTCGCCACCGGGAGGACACTGGTTGATGTTGGCATGCCCTTCTGCAATGGCCCTGGCGTAGGGCTCGCAGCCGGAGAATCCGCACCGGCGGCATTGGGTTTGCGGCAGGATTGCGTCGATTTCCGCTACCAGCAAATTTTCTTTCATCCCAAACCCGCCCGTGAAGAACGCTGCGTGTCCGGGGCGCACAACGCATGCGCAATCTCACGTATTAGGCGAGGGCCGCGATAGATCAGGCCGCTGTATATCTGGACCAGGCTTGCCCCAGCCTCGACTTTTTCCTCTGCGTCCGCTGCGCATATGATGCCGCCTACGCCAATGATGGGTAGCGCCCCTTGCAGCTTGCCATGCAAGCGCCTGATGACAGCGGTGGCGCGTTTAGCCAGCGGTACACCGCTCAATCCGCCAGACTCGGATGCATAAGGCAGTGTCTCTATTCCAGTGCGGGAAATAGTGGTATTCGTCGCGATAACCCCGTCTATACGATGTTTCATCAAAAGCGCCGAAATGGAGTCGATTTGCTGCAGATCGAGATCGGGAGCGATTTTTACGGCAAGCGGCGTATATTTTCCGTACTCGTCGGCGAGTTTTTGCTGGTTCAGCTTCAGCGCACCCAGCAGATGATCCAGTTCGTCGGCGTTTTGTAGTTGCCGAAGGGAGGGTGTATTAGGCGAAGAAATGTTGATGGCGATATAATCGGCGTAGCGATAGGCTTTGCGCAGGCAAGTCAAGTAATCGTCAACCGCCTTTTCCATCGAGGTATCGAAATTCTTTCCGATATTGATGCCGAGTATGCCGCGGTAATTTGCACGCCTGACATTCGCCATCAGTTTATCGATACCGTCATTGTTGAAGCCCATGCGATTGACTATGGCTTGTGCCTGGGGAATACGAAACAACCGAGGCTTGGGGTTCCCCGGTTGTGGACGGGGCGTAACCGTACCAATTTCGATAAAACCAAACCCGAGCGCCGCCAGTGCGTCGATGTGTTCACCATTCTTGTCCAGCCCGGCAGCCATCCCAACAGGATTGGAAAAGTTGAGACCCATGACATGGCGGGGCCGGCATGCTATCGGGGCGCGATTGATCAGTCCGGAACGATAAGCTTTCTCGATTGCATCAAACGTAACGCGGTGAGCTGTTTCGGGTTCGAGACTGAATAATAACGGACGAAGTAAGGAATAGAACATGGATTCATTTTAACACCCGGAAAGTGCCGAGTCTGTAAAGGAACTTGCATCGTTAATCATCGTCATAGAGAGGCTGATCCTTGGAACAGGCGCCGTTGATCGAGGTATCGCCCACAGCGCGAGAACTTTTTCATCTTGTTTGATGCCTGGTAAACCGTATCCATTCAATCTAAATCTCGCGATTAGACGAGTGGAACGAACTCACCGGAAAGTAATGCTCACGGGAAAAGAAATATCCTTCCCGGTTATAGCACTTACCGGTTAGCAATGAACTGGAAAATGAACGGTCAACCGGGGATTCAGGTTCAAGGGTTTCTTCAGCATTCGACAATAAATTACCCATGGTTTGTTACTTCTCACAAGCGTAAATGATTACATTCGCCAAGCTGACTCGCCAGTGCCTGATCCTGGTTTTCATGGCCTCTTCGGGATTGGCTCATGCCATCACTGATTGGGATACGCTCAACCAGGAGTGGGAATTGCTTTATGAGCAAGGGGACTATAACCGCGCGACCGTGGTCGCGGCCAAGGCGCTGCAGATAGCCGAACAAACGAAGGAACCGGACCATTCCGACATTGCCTCGAGTCTGAACAGCCTGGCATTTCTATATAGCGCCCGAGATCAGTATAAGCAGGCGGAACCTCTCCTCATACGCGCCCTGGCTATTTTTGAAAAGTCTGTCGGGGAAGGCCCTGAGTTGGCAGCGACATTGAACAATCTCGCTATGCTTTACAGGAAACAAGAGCAATATGCGCAAGCGGAACCCCTGTACAAGCGCGCGTTGGCAATCGATGAGAAGGCGCTCGGCCCGGATCATCCCAATGTAGCCATGAGCCTGAATAACCTGGCGCAGCTATATCAGGCCCAGGAACAGTATGCGCAGGCTGAGCCTCTTCTCAAGCGTGCGCTGGAAATATTGGAGAACACACTTGGCCCGAACCATGCAAACGTAGCGATGAGTCTGAACAACCTTGCGCTGCTGTATACAGCCAAACAACAATATGCGCAGGCTGAACCGCTTTTTAAAAGAGTACTGGCGATGTCGCAAAAGGCACTGGGTCCGGATCACCCAAACGTTGCCTTGAGCTTGAATAATTTGGCGGGCTTGTATAACGAACAGGGCAAGTATCCTTATGCCGAGCCGCTGTTCAGGCGCGCATTGACTATCTCGGAAAAATCACTGGGTCGAAATCATCCTAATGTAGCAACTAGCCTTGAAAATCTGGCGCAGCTCTATCGGGAAATCGGCCATGCAGATAAGGCAAAACCGCTGGCTACACGCGCGGCCGCGATAAGGGCGGCACAACGCTAACTTCATAGCGATAACTTCATGACTTGATGTTCCAACCATTCCTGAGAACTGGTCTCAATCTTCAGGAATCCGGGAATTGCTCAGCGGCTCCCATTGTCCCCCAACCAAACCTTGCAACGGCCTGAAGCCAGCCTTATATGCCATTTTTCGGCTTTCCTTTATCCAGTAACCAAGATAAAGATAAGGCAACTTCAATAGCCGGCATAGTTGTGCCTGCCATAAAATATTATAGGTACCGAAACTGGCCCCCGGCACATCGGGATCGAAAAAGGTATATACAGATGATATGCCGTCGTGCAGCTCATCGATAATACTGATCATGCGTAGCTTGCCATTTTCGTGAAACTCGACCAGGCTGGAATTGACATTGCTTGGCAGCAGGAAGTGGCGGTATTGCTCCCGGCTGTCTCGATCCATGCCGCCCCCGCTATGGCGGCGCGCCTGATAGCGCAGGTACAGCGCATAGTGATCCGGATGATAATAAAGGCCGTGCTGCGTCGCGACCAGGTTCTGATGACGTTTCCAGGAACGACGTTGGGCGCGCCTTGAAATCAATTCGTCAACCACGATCCGTACCGGCATGCAAGCACTGCAGTTGTCGCAGTATGGACGGTAGGTAAAAGCGCCACTACGGCGAAAGCCGGCCTGTACCAATGCGCCATAGACACCGGTATCGATCAGGTGGCTGGGTGTTGCCACCTGAGACCGCGCCAATTGCTCCGGCAGGTAACTGCATGGATAAGACGCGGTAGTGTAAAACTGTAGCGTTGAAGACGGAAGATCATTCAAGTGACTCATAATCCACACACCATTTGTCGACTCGTTCCGGGTAGTTTACCAATTCTTTTAATTTTAGACTAAATTCCTTGCGTGAAATTTCCCGGGCGCCGAAAGAAGCGAGATGAGCGGTTTTCATCTGGCAGTCGATCATTTTGAAGCCTCGGCGCTCCAGGTATCTCACCAGATGCACGAATGCAACTTTGGATGCATCGGTAGTGCGGGAAAACATGGATTCGCCAAAAAACATTTTTCCCTGCGCAACACCGTACAATCCACCCGCCAACTCACCCTCTATCCATGTTTCGATGGAATGGGCCCAGCCCATCTCGTGCAGTGCAGCGTAAGCCGCAAGCATCTCATCGTGAATCCACGTGCCAGGATGCCCCTTGCGGGGCGCGGCGCACGCCTGCATGACCTGCTTGAAAGCACTGTCGACCCTGATCGTATAATTGGCCTTCTTCAGCGTTTTTCTGAGCGACCGGGATATTTTAAGCTCGGCAGGGAAAAGCACCATGCGTGGGTCCGGGCTCCACCATAAAATAGGATCGCCCTGGTTGAACCACGGAAAAATCCCGCAGCGATAGGCCTCGATCAGCCGTTCCGGCGAGAGATCGCCGCCGGCCGCGAGCAAACCGTTAGGCTGGGTGAGCGCAGTGTCTAACGGGGGAAAAGAGGTTTCGGGCGTGAGCCAGGGGATCATGAAGAGAGGATGGCTGAATACGCTTTCCCGCTATGGAATCAGGGAATCAGGCGTAACCGCCAGTTTTGATATACGTTGATACCGCGTCACATCGGCCACGCCGGCTGATTCAAACCCCGCCCGCCGTAACCGGCAGGAATCGCACATGCCGCAAGCGCGCCCATCTTCATCCGCCTGATAACACGACACCGTCGAACTGTAATCGAGCCCCAGCAGGATCCCCTGCTGAATGATCTGCGCTTTCGACAATGCCATCAGGGGCGCGTGAATGCTTAGCCTGGCGCCTTCAATTGCGGCTTTGGTAGCCAGATTTGCCATCTCCTCAAATGCCTGGATGTAAGCGGGGCGGCAATCCGGATACCCGGAGTAGTCTACTACGTTGACCCCAATGAAAATATCCCGGCTCTTGAGCACTTCGGCCCAGGCGAGCGCGAGAGACAACATGATGGTGTTACGGGCAGGCACATACGTGGCTGGAATACCGGCGGTGGAGCCTTCCGTCGGTATAGCGCTCGATTTATCCGTTAATGCCGAACCGCCGAATACGGATAGGTCGAGCTTGATTACCTTGTGTTCACGCGCGCCGATCGAATGCACCAGTTCTTCCGCAGCTGCAAGTTCCGATGCATGGCGCTGACCGTAATCCATGCTCAAAGCGTAGCATTCATACCCGCTACTACGGGCAATCGCTAGCGTGGTGGCGGAGTCCAGCCCACCTGACAAAAGAACTACAGCCCTGGCCATGAAGTCAAGATGGGAAATTGCCGAGGTATTTTTGCTCGTTCTTCATCGTCCCGCGCCCTCTCCCCACAGTAATTTGTGAAGCTGGATCTGCACCCGGACCATTATGCGGTCGCGTAGTACCCATGCAGCCAGCATCGCGGGGTCAAGCTGGTCATAGACCGGCGAAAATAAAATTGGGCAGATGAGATTCAATTGACGCTCATGCATCACCTCCAGCGCCCATTGATAGTCGGCTTCATCGCACAACACAAACTTCACTTCATCATGGGACGTGAGATACTGGAGGTTTGGCCAATAATTTTTTTCCGCTTCACCCGAACCCGGCGTTTTGATATCCAGGATCCTCGAAACGCGATCATCCACCCCGGAAATATCCAGTGCGCCGCTGGTTTCGAGCGATACCGAATAGCCTGCATCGCACAATAATGCAAGCAATGGCAGGCATTCTTTCTGTGCCAGGGGCTCTCCTCCGGTCACAGTCACATAGCGGGCACCGTAGCTGGCAACCTCCGCCAGAATATCAGCGATTGACCGGCGCTTTCCTCCATAGAAAGCGTAGTCGGTATCGCAATAAGCGCAGCGCAGGGGGCAACCGGTCAAACGTACGAATACGGTCGGTAATCCTGAGCGGCTGGTTTCTCCCTGTAGAGAGAAAAATATCTCGCTGATACGCAAACTCTCCGCTTCGCGGGATTGTGTGACCTTGGATATAGGAGGGGAGATGGTTTGAACCATATCGTAGATGTACGGGACAATACCCCATGATGGGTTAAATTACTTTTTACTGATCAGCCGACGCTTGGCCTTGTCGGCGGCCTCGCTACCCGGATACTTGGCCACAAGCGTTTCCAGGGTTTTCCTTGCAGCGGGTTTTTTATTCATTTCCTGCTGGCTGCTGGCGATGTTGAGCATCGCATCGGGGGCCTTTGCGCTGTCCGGATAAGTCTTGATCAACTTCTCCTGAGCACTGATGGCGCTCTTGAAATCACGTAGCGCGTAATAAGAATTACCAATCCAGTAATGGGCAC
This sequence comes from Nitrosospira sp. Nsp1, assembly GCF_900100985.1. Classification (NCBI taxonomy): domain Bacteria; kingdom Pseudomonadati; phylum Pseudomonadota; class Betaproteobacteria; order Nitrosomonadales; family Nitrosomonadaceae; genus Nitrosospira; species Nitrosospira sp. Nsp1. The sequence goes on along the minus strand of NZ_FMUF01000016.1, from coordinate 10,199 downwards.
TCGGTGCAAAACTGGAGCCTGGATAGCTCCGGAGAAACTTGTTAAACCGGGAAATGGCGTCTTGATAACTGCCGGCCTTGAATAAGCTATAGGCGGCCTCATAGGCGTCACTCTCGACATCCTTCGCCGATGCGGAGCTCACACCCTTGGCAGGTGTGCTCGCAGCGGACGAAACAACGGCAGCAGCCGTGGCCGGAACCGCGGCTGCCGGTTCGGGTTCCATATCGGGCGCGCCAGGCTCTGCGGCTGCCTCTGCAGATCCGGATACCGCAGATCCAGATGCGGCAGTCTCGTCAGGTTGCTCGATCCGCCTCAACCGGCTATCCAGATCAATATAAAAATCCCTCTGGCGCTTCTGTGAAGACTCGTTCTCGTTGACCAGTACTTCGATCTGGCCCTGCAACTTGTTCAGGTCAAGCCTCAGGGCTTCGATCTGGCTATGGAGTTCGAGCAACGGTTGATTGTTAAGCAGGTCCTCAAGCTTTACGACGCGGGATTCCAGCGCCTGTCCCTGATTGCGCACTTCCCCGATAGCTGTCTTTTGCACGGCAATCTGCCGGCGCGCCTCCTCGTCGTCGAACACGCCGGCGTAGCTTGCATTACAGCCGATCACGAACACCAACCAAAAAGCGCGCAACGGCACGATTACTCCCCTTGATAACGGATATCGGCGCGGCGGTTCTCAGCCCAGGAGGCTTCGTCATGACCTGTAGCGCGAGGTTTCTCTTCGCCCAGGCTGACAGATTCAACCTGCGATTCCCTGGCCCCTGATAAAGTCAGCACATACTTTACCGCATCAGACCGGCGCTGTCCCAGCGCAAGATTGTATTCCCTGCTTCCGCGCTCATCGGTGTTGCCCTGTACCAGCACCCTGGCATTGGAGTTGTCGCGTAGATACTGGGCATGAGCCACTACCAGGGATTTGTATTCATCCTTCACCACGTAGCTGTCGAAATCGAAATAAACGCTGCGCCGGGAAAGAATATTATTGGGGTCCGTAAGCGGGTTGAGGCTCGGTCCGGCTTCACCGTAGCCCGGCGTTTCCGTTGGCGTCCTGGTAGTCGCAGACCGGTCTTCCACATTGGCGGAAGGCTGGGGAGTTTTGCTCGCGCACGCAGATAACACACTGATCAATAACACACATAAAATCTTTTTCATTTTATTTCCTTTAAAGTTAGCAAAAAAATACGCAACCCGAACTACTGGAGCCTTCGCAAAGGCCCCCAGGCCGGCTCTCTTATGTCACCAGCCTGCGTTGAAAGCTGTTGTCTTGTTTTGCCGTCGTTCGACACGGCGGATAATATACCACGCCCCCTTACCTCGGTTGCATAGAGGATGATCTTGCCGTTGGGAGCGAAGCTGGGGGACTCGTCAAATTGAGAATTAGTGAGCAATTGCACTTGGCGGGTCATCAGATCTTGCGTGGCAACATTGAATCTGTCTCCGTTGCGGTGAATGAACACGAAGCTTTTTCCGTCCGGGCTGTAATGTGGGCTCACATTGTAACTGCCCTCGAATGTGAGACGCTCCGCCGTTCCGGATGCACGCCCTGTGACGGCCATGCGATAAATTTGCGGACTGCCGCCACGGTCGGAAGTAAATATGATGGACTGCCCGTCGGGCGAAAAACTGGGTTCGGTATCGATTCCGGCGCTTTGGCTGAGCCGCTGCAATCCGCTGCCGTCCGCGTTCACCAGGAAGATCTGCGAGCCCCCCATCAGAGATAGCACTACCGCAAGCTTCTTTCCGTCCGGCGACCATGCCGGCGCGCTGTTGCTGCCCCTGAAATTGGCCGCTGCCACGCGCGCGCGGGTGGCGAGCGTCTGCACGTAAACGACCGGCTTCTTGTTCTCGAAGGATACATATGCCAACCGGGCGCCATCCGGCGACCATGCCGGCGATATGATAGGTTCCGTGTACTCGACCACCGGTTGCGCATTAAAGCCGTCCGCATCCGACACCCGTAACGAATATTTTTTTCCCTGTTTCTCCACGTAGGCAATACGGGTACTGAACACCCCCACATCGCCGGTCAGCTTTTCGTAAATCAGATCGGCTATCCGATGTGCGGCGGCACGCAATTGTTCCGCAGGTACTGTCTCGGTATAAACCGCCAACTCCGTTTGTTTCGCGACATCCATCAACCGGAAGCGGACTGCAACCTGTCCGCCGGCCAAGGCTGTGGTGCTGCCGATAACCAGCGCACTGGCGCCGCGATTCATCCAGTCAGGATAACTCACTTCGATGGGCTCATGCGGTCTCAGACCGCCCGGGTCAACCAGTCTGAACAGTCCGCTGCGTTGCAAGTCGGCGGATACTACCGGGGTGATGCTCTGACTGAGCCTTTCCTCCGCGGCAAAGGGCACGATGGCAATCGGAATCTGTGCCGCGCCGCCGCCGAAAATTTCGATGTCGAGGGCGGCATGCAGCGGCGCACTGATCACCGACAGTAACAAGACAAAAATATAACCGGGAAATCCGCGCAAGCAAATTTGCATGAAAATAACCCTTTAAAGAATAATGGAAATTATACCAGTCATTCGTGATAATGCACCTTGACGCTCAGATTCCGGAATTTCGGAAAAAGCGTGGGATCAGGTGGCAGCGGAAGCGGCTTGGATAGAAAAATACCGCGTTCCACCGCGCTGTCGAAAGCGGCGAATCCGCTGCTTGCGCGTAGCCTGACATCGAGAATATCGCCACCCGGAAGCAGCGTAACGTCGAATTCCACCACGGGATTGCCAGGCAGATCGGGTGGCATGACAATATTTCTCCTGATTTTTGCAAGTATTTTTGCCTTATATTCGGCCATTTCGTTGGCCAGACGGGACTGCGCCGCCGCTTGGGCCGCCTTAGCCTGTGCCTTGACATTCGCTTCCTGCTGTTCCCGTTGAAGCTGTGCTATTTCAGCCGCCACTCGTGCTTTCTGCTCTTTCAGCGCCTGCTCTTTCTGCTCCTTTTCTTTTCGCTCTTTCTCTTTTCGCTCTTTCTGTTCCTGTTCTTTTTTGACCAGCTCTTTTTTTTCCACCGGCTTTTTTTCTACTGGTTTAGGCTTCTCGGTTTTTTCCTTCAGGGCAATATCCGGTTTTGGGGGCGGCGGTGGCGTTTCAATCCTGGGCGGCACCGGCGCTGCTTCGGGCGGCGGCAGGACCGGCTTGGGCTCGGGCGGAGGCGGCGCGGCCTTGGTAGCCGGCTGAACCGCCGGAGGCAGGCTGCTCCATAAATCCACCATCACGGGTTCTGTCGGATATGTTTTCCAATTGAGTCCGAAAATCATGAAAGCGAAAAAAATGACGTGGACCAGTACCGCCAAGAGGCCGGCCCGCATCGCGCCCGGTTCAACTTCCGAGAGCTTCCTCAACGCCATTCCGCTCACCGTATTCATATGAGATGGTCGCCCACTGCTCACTTCGGTCTGGCCAGCAGCCCCACCTTTTTCACCTGCTGCTGTTGAAGAATGTCCATCACATTCATTACTTCTTCGTAACGTACATTTTTATCGCCGGCAATTACCACTGGCTGCTCAATATTTGCGGCCTGCTTCTGTTTGATCGCATTGACCAATTCTGCTCGATTGATCTTTTGTTCGCCTCCCGGCATGGAACGGTCATGCAATCCCAGACTGCCGTCGGCCTTGACAATCACCTCCAGCGGTGCAACCGGCGGCGCCAGCGATTTGCCGATCTGGGGCAACTCTATCTGACCGGGCGTGATGAGCGGCGCGGTAATCATGAAAATCACCAGCAGCACCAACATTACGTCAATGTATGGCACTACGTTTATTTCATTCATCAGCCGGCGTTTGGTGCGGCGCTCATTCATGGCGCTTACCCCATGAAAACGATCTCATCCGCTCGCTTGACGCTGCAGGACATTGGATAATTCTTCCATGAAGCTCTCAAAACGGGTTGCCAGCCGATCGATGCGACTCGAATAACGGTTATAGGCGATAACCGCGGGGATAGCTGCAAACAATCCCATTGCCGTCGCTATCAGCGCCTCCGCAATGCCTGGCGCAACATGCGCGATGGTGGCCTGGGTGACGTTGGATAAGCCCCGGAAGGAATTCATGATTCCCCAAACGGTACCGAACAGGCCGACGTAGGGACTTACCGAACCTACTGTCGCAAGAAACGAAAGGTGCGATTCAAGATTATCCATTTCGCGCTGGTAGGTCGCCCGCATCGCCCGGCGCGTACTGTCCATCACCGTGGTGATGTCCGTTCCCGACTGGCGCTTGTGTTTCATGAATTCGCGAAAACCAGCTTCGAAAATTCGTTCCATGCTGCCCGCTGTATGGCGTGAACCGGCCGCGCTTTGAAAAAGTGCATTGAGATCGGTTCCCTTCCAGAAAACATTCTCGAACTCATCGCTTTGCCTTACCGCCTCGCGGATGACGAACAGCTTGCGAAAGATGTACCACCACGACAGGAATGAAGCCAGCAGCAACAGCAACATTACCAGCTGCACCGGCAAGCTGGCGCTGCCGATGAGATGGAAAAGAGACATATCCTGGGTAACTGTCGGGCTCATGAGCGTTTTCCAAACTTGTGGCGCAAAGGCGCGGGTACGCGTACGGGCTTGAGGCTGTCGGCTCCCACGCATACCGCCTGGACGGTTGCATTGACCAGCGTGGCAGAACCACGTCGCACCTGTTGCGAGATCGCGATGCGGCAACTGCCTATTTCAACCGCTTCCGCCGTGACATGCAGCAAATCATCCAGTAACGCCGGCTTGAGGTATTCAATATTAAGTGAACGCACCATGAAAATTACCTTGTGAAGCTGGATCAATGAGTGAATATCAAATCCGAGCTGCCGCAACCATTCGTAGCGGGCACGCTCCATGAAATCGAGATAAGTCGAATGATAAACTACTCCGCCCGCATCGGTGTCCTGATAGTAGACGCGAATGGGCAACGAAAACGTGATCTCGCCCGGATTAACGGCAAATTTATCGACTTCTGTTGCTTTCATGTTTTTGAACTAAAAAATATCCGGTATTCGATAGCGCTGGATTTCCCGATACAGGCACAAGCCAAATCTCCTCCGCACCTGGCTTTCATCAGTCAACCATTGGGGCATCGCAGTTTCTGTGCATTCAGGTTACCCGACACTTCAAGCGAATTGCCGAGGCCGATTGCGATTCATGTTACCGCGTGTTCATGGCTGGTCATCTATCCACAACTCGCCGCTCAATCCGTTCTTCGGCAAGGCCATGCCGAAATGCTGGTAGGCGATAGCCGTGGCCATGCGGCCGCGCGGCGTGCGCTTCATGTAACCCTGCTGTATCAGATACGGTTCCAGCACATCTTCGATGGTGCCACGCTCTTCGCTGATGGCGGCGGCGAGATTATCCACGCCCACGGGACCACCGCCGAATTTTTCCATGACGGCAAGCAGCAGCTTTCTGTCCATCACGTCAAGGCCGATGAGGTCCACATCGAGCATGAGCAATGCGGCGTCCGCCACCGGGCGGGTAATGTAACCATCGGCTTTGACTTCAGCGAAATCGCGTACCCGCCGCAGCAGACGGTTTACGATGCGTGGCGTGCCGCGCGATCGGCGTGCGATTTCCACCGCGCCATCGGAAGAAATTTCCACGTTCAGCAATCCCGCGGATCGCGTCACGATTTTAGTCAGCTCTTCCACCGAATAAAATTCGAGGCGCGAAATAATGCCAAAACGATCGCGCAACGGGTTCGTCAGCATACCGGCGCGAGTAGTGGCGCCCACCAGGGTGAACGGCGGCAGATCGAGCTTGACGGACCGTGCCGCGGGACCTTCGCCTATCATGATATCAAGCTGATAGTCTTCCAGCGCGGGATAAAGAATCTCCTCCACGATGGGTGAAAGCCGATGAATTTCATCGATGAACAATACATCGTTGGGTTCGAGATTGGTCAACAGGGCCGCCAGGTCGCCGGGGCGTTCCAGCACCGGGCCGGAAGTCTGGCGCAGGCTCACGCCCATCTCTCTGGCAATGATGTGCGCAAGCGTTGTCTTGCCCAGCCCGGGCGGCCCATACAGCAGCACGTGGTCGAGGGCCTCCCTGCGGCGTCGTGCCGCCTCGATGAATATCTGCAACTGCCCACGAATTTTTTCCTGGCCGACGTACTCGGTCAGGTGCTTGGGACGCAGTGCCCGCTCCAGTTCCTCTTCCTTGAGAGAGGCGGGCGCGGCAGTAATCAATCGATCGGTTTCAATCATAATCAAACACTAAAGCTGCACCTCTTATCCGTGTTGGGCTGGAAGTGAGTAGTGACAGTAAACGCACGCGATGCGAGCGCGGCGGTCGTGTTTCTTTTATTTGTCTTTCGATAGGAGCTTCAACGCCTGACGTATGCCATCGGATACGTTAACGTTGGCGGGTAACTGCTTGACTGCCCAATTGGCTTCCCGGTCATTATACCCCAGGGACAGCAGGGCATTGAGTACGTCGTTTGCGCTTGTTGACGTGACCCCGATGCCTGTGGCATCTGTTGCGCCAGCCATGCCAAGATCGAGCTTGTCGCGTAATTCCAGCAGCAAACGCTCGGCGGTTTTTTTGCCGATGCCGGGGATCTTGATCAACCGGCCGCTATCCTGAGCCGCTACCGCCTGATGCAAATCAGCCACACTCAGGCCGGATAGCAACGCAAGGGCTGTTCTTGCCCCGACGCCGGAAATCTTCACGAGCTGACGAAAAGCCTGTCGCTCTGCTTCGGTGGCGAAACCGAAAAGCAGGTGCGCATCTTCGCGCACGACGAGGTGGGTATGAAGCGTGATTCGCGCGCCGGTTGCCGGCAGGTTATAGAACGTGCTCATGGGCACATCGATCTCGTACCCGAGGCCTTGTACGTCAACCAGCACCAGGGGAGGGGATTTTTCCAGCAGCACGCCGGTTATCCGGCCGATCATACCAGACGCCCCCGTTTCATGCGGTAGCCCGCAGTCGAAATTCCACCCAACCCCAATCCTCCGTGGGCATGGCAGATCGCGCAAGCAAGCGCATCCGCCGCATCTGCGCTGGGGCTGCCGCCAAGTTGCAACAAGCGCTTCACCATTTCCTGCACTTGCTCTTTTTTGGCATGCCCTTTGCCGACCACCGCCTGCTTGATCTGTAGCGCGGTGTACTCGGCGACGGCCAGATTATTCAGCACGGCCGTGCAAATCGCCGCCCCCCGAGCCTGTCCGAGCATCAGCGTGGATTTCGGATTGACGTTGACGAATACCTGTTCCACCGCGACTTGATCAGGCTGGTGCTGCGCGATCACCTCGTTAAGATGATCCATGATCGTCTTGAGGCGCAACGGTAGCTCGCCCTCCACCGTTTTGATGCAACCGCTACTGACATAGGCCAGCTTGCTGCCGAATTTATCGATAACGCCAAAGCCCGTAATGCGCAAGCCGGGGTCTATGCCAAGAATACGGATTTTTTTACCTTTCGAATAAGCGCGACCATCAATTCAAATACCGCAAAAAACCTGCTTTCGGTTATGTTGACAAATTATGGCGCAAACGTGGCAAGCAAACTCGCTTCTGGCTGCATCGCTTTCCAATATATCCAAGGTGAAAATGCTATTCATCGAGCACTGCGGTAGTGTAAGCCTCTTGCACATCGTCTATATTTTCCAGCGCATCCAGCAATTTTTGCATTCTGACCGAATCATCGCCGGTCAGCACGGTTTCACTGACGGGCTTCATCGTCACTTCGGCGAGTTCCGCCTTGAACCCGGCTTTCTCCAGCCCCGCCCTGACCATCATGAATTCATACGGCGCAGTAATGACTTCCATGCTTCCGTCATCATTGCTGACCACATCCTCCGCACCGGCCTCGAGAGCGGCTTCCATCAGCTTTTCTTCATCGGTGCCGGGTGCAAAAAGCATTTGCCCGCAATGCTTGAACAGGAATGCGACCGAGCCGTCCGTACCGAGATTGCCGCCATACTTGGTAAAGGCATGGCGCACATCCGCGACGGTACGCACCCGGTTGTCCGTCATGCAATCCACCAATACCGCCGCGCCAGCGATGCCGTAGCCTTCATAACGCACTTCTTCATAGTTCACGCCCTCCAGGTCGCCACTGCCGCGCTTGATTGCACGCTCGACGTTGTCCTTGGGCATGTTCTGCTCGTAAGCCTTGTCGACAGCCAGACGCAACCGCGGATTGCTGTTGGGGTCACCGCCGCCAAGCCGCGCCGCAACGGTAATTTCTTTGATGAGCCGGGTAAAAATCTTGCCGCGCCTTGCGTCCTGCGCGGCTTTCTTGTGCTTGATATTAGCCCACTTGCTGTGACCGGCCATGCGTATGCCCTATCCCTATTATTGAAGTGGTGCAATGTTATCACTCCGCCTCGTGCCGATAAAGCGCAGCACGGGCAAGGCTTTATTGGAAACTGCGCGGAAACAACGCCACCGGCGAAAATATGTTCTCCGCACGGGCTAAGATGGCCACTTATAAGGCGCGATATCCAGCGGTTGTGGTTTGTTCAGGATCATATTGGATATAAGCTGAGCGCTGCCCGGCGCCATGGTGATACCGTAGCGGTAATGGCCGCTATTGAGATAAAGGTTAGTGATGTGGGGGTGACTACCGATGACCGGGATATTATCAGGCGACCCCGGACGCAATCCCGCCCAGTGGCCGGAAAGCGTTGCTTCAGTCAATGCAGGTACGAGCGCATGCGTTTTTTCGAGCAATAGTTTTCCCGCCTGAGCAGTCGTGCGCCTGTCGAAGCCGGTTTCCTCCAAGGTGCTGCCGGCAAGAATGTATCCGTCCCGGCGCGGTATCAAATAAAAATTGTCCTGTTCCTGCAGCACAATTGCGGGAAGCAGGCCCGATTGTGCCTGGAACAGCAGAATCTGGCCTCGTACCGGCCAGATATCGAGCTTTAATGCATGCTCACGTAAAAGCCCGCCGCTCCATGCCCCGGCGGTGACGATGTAATTCGATGCAGTGAATTTCTCGCCCGTGCTCGTGCTGACCGACTGGACCCGCCCATGCTCGATCTGCCAATCAGTAATCTCGACATGCTCTTTAATGACGCCGCCACGCTGCCCTACCGCCTTCATCAACGCCTGCAATAAACGCGGGTTACGCACCTGACAGACATCTGGCAGCCAAAGCGCTGCTTCGTCGCTGGCGAGCAGCGGTGCAATTTCATGAGAGCGAACCTTGCTCAGCCGAAAATCGTGGCGAGCGCACCAAGCCTCCGCGTCATGTTCGCGGGCCTCCCGCGCCGCTCTGCCGTGGCCTTCGCTGTCCGGTTCGCCGGTGGCGCCGGCCAGAACCAGCATGCCGCTGGCCTGGTACTCCGGATCGATACCTGTATCGCGCCGCAGCGCTTCGATAAACTTCGGAAATAGGGCATTGCTCAATTGAGTCAACCGCGTTACCGGGCAGGAATAATTCCACGGCAACAGTGGCGAAAGTATGCCGCCCCCCGCCCACGACGCCTCCCGGGCGCAGTGCTGACGCTCCAGTATGGTCACCGTCGCGCCAAGCCGCAGCAATTCATGCGCTACAGTCAGCCCGGCTATTCCGCCGCCGATAACAATAATGTCACTACTCAAGGATCAACTCTTCACAGGATGGGCGCGTTAAACCCGATTCTGCGCTGAAATGGGATGGGCAGGCAATCGCATTCGAACGAACTTAATCCAAAAAACTTTATATCGGAGGGGTGAGCCGTTATAATGCACGACCTTGGTAATTGGGTCGTTAGCTCAGCCGGTAGAGCAGCGGACTTTTAATCCGTTGGTCGCCAGTTCGAATCTGGCACGGCCTACCAATAAATCAAAAAGTTAGATCAAAACGACACTCCCACCGCTTGGTTTCCGTCGATGGTCACCATGGCAATGGATTCGCCCAAAGAGAATCACACGTGAAGTGTGACGCCCTAATTGCTGCCCACGAAAAACAAAGGTCGCTGATTTGACCCGTGGGTTTCAGCGGCTGAAACCTCAATTATCTGGAAGCCGATAGGCGATGAACTCAGCTCAAGGCTTTACCTTGGGTAACTGGATCAGGAGGTCGATTGATGATCTTCTCTGACTGGAATGAAACCGCCGCGTACATCGAATTGATCGACACTCAGCTCATGGCGAATAGCAAGATCTGACCCAATACTGTTCGGTTAGTTTGGATTCGCAGATCGCTGTCGCAATGATAGCGGTTTAGGTTCGAGCATACTAACGACGCAGTCAATGTGCTGTCGT
>NZ_FMUF01000019.1:0-54757 GCF_900100985.1 Nitrosospira sp. Nsp1 | reverse complement strand
TGCAAGGCGATGTTGGTAGAAGCTGAGGGGGCCCAGGAAGCCATAGACACCTTAAAAGCCGAACCTCGGGGTGTAATCCGGATGACATGCCCCATCCCGCTGGTGAATGCTTATGTGGGAGTGATGCTGGCTGATTTCATGGTGCGCTATCCGCACGTCACGGTGCAGATGGAGGCGACCAACCGGCGTGTCGATCTGGTCAGTGAGTCGGTCGACGTCGCTCTTCGTGTGCGACCACCGCCCCTGCAGGACAGTAACCTGGTCATGCGTGTTTTGGCTGATCGAGGCCAATGTTTGGTAGCCAGCCCCGCCCTTGTCCAGCGGTTCGGCTTTCCTGCTGCACCAACTGCTTTAAGCAATTGGCCCAGCCTAGGCCTGGGGGTCCTGCAACAAATCCACACCTGGGCGCTGCATGGGCCAGGTGACGTACACGCAACACTTCATCACGCGCCACGCTTCGCGACGACGGACATGATCGCGCTAAGAGATGCCGCTGTGGCCGGTGTCGGTGTAGTGCAACTGCCGGCGGTCATGGCACGAGACCAACTGGCGGCTGGTTCATTGGTTAGGCTGGTGCCAGACTGGGCGCCCTGTCGGGAAATCATTCATGCGGTGTTTCCATCCCGGCGCGGTCTTCTGCCATCTGTGCGGGCGTTAGTTGATTTTCTCGCGCAGCGTTTCGAGATGCTGCATGAGGACTAAGCTGACTTAAGAGGGCTACCAGATGAGCCAACCTAGCCGCAACCTCATACCAATGCTGCGCCGTTTCCCAGCATACACGTGCAACCATTTGTTAACCCTTATTTGATAGGCCCCCATGGCGGTGAACCTGAGGGTGCAACATTAATCAGCTTCTCATTAACGAATTCACCAAAGCCCAGCTCCGACAGCTCACGGCCGAAGCCTGAATTCTTGATACCGCCGAATGGAAGTTGAGCCGCCGTCCATACTGGCTGGTTGATAAAAACCATACCGCTTTCGATCTTTGCTGCAACCTTGCGGCCACGCTCGATGTCAGCCGTAAAAACCGAGGCGCCAAGACCGAATGGGGTCGAGTTTGCCAGGCGGATGGCTTCATTTTCATTCTCGACGACGCGGAAAGAGGCAACCGGACCAAATAACTCTTGGGAATGGATTGGGTTTTCCTCGCTGATGCCGGCCAGTACCGTCGGTTCCAAATAGAAGCCAGAGCGGTCAATCCTTCTGCCACCAAACAAAACCTTTCCCCCTTCCTTCCGAGCCAGCTTGATTTGATCCAGAAGAAGATGCAATGCCCTCTCTGAAGCAAGAGGCCCCAGGGTTGTAGCAGGATCATTGGGGTCTCCTGCTTTCAATGAAGCCATGCGCTGAACGAAGCCATCCAGGAAAGCCTCTCCCCGCTCCGCGCCAACGACGATAATACGTTTTGAACCAACACAGCACTGCCCCGCGTTAAACATCCGGCCGAACAAGGCATTATCAAGCGTGGATTCCATTGGTGCGTCTTCAAGCACAATCAGCGGGTCACTTCCCCCCAGCTCCATTACGGACTTCTTGAGGTTGCGGCCAGCGCGTCCGGCCACCGCCGCGCCTGCGCGTTCACTGCCAGTCACGGTAACACCACGGATACGTGGGTCCTCGATTAATCTTTCGCTCTGTTCAATGCTGGCAAAGATGTTCGTGTATACACCGGGCGGTGCGCCAGCTTCCTCGAAAAGGCTAGCAAAAGCCAATGCTGACTGGGGAACGTTTTCCGCATGCTTGAGAAGCAGCACGTTGCCTACCATCAACTGCGGGCCTGCTACCCTCGCAATCTGGTAGTAGGGGAAGTTCCAAGGCTCGATGCCTAGCAGAACCCCGATCGGCTCGATATGCAGTTCAGCGCCCGGAGATTCGGAAAGCACGCGCGGCTCCAGGTAATTCTCAGCTTTCTGCGCGTAGTAGTCCAGGATATCGGCAGAAAGGGCGACCTCTGCGCGCGCCTCTACAATAAGCTTGCCCACCTCCAACGTCAGGTAGTGGCTGTACTGGTCACTTTTCTTGCGCAAGATGGTGGCTGCAGTGGACATAATCTTGCCACGCTCGGTTACGGGGCGATGCCGCCAATCGCTATGGAAAGCCTTATGCGCGCTTGCCACTGCGGTCTCCAGGTCCGGGTCGGATATGTTTGCATAGGTCTTGATCAGCTTGCCTGTTGCAGGGTTGATCGTTTGATAAGCCATGTTGCCTCCATGTGCCTAACTATCAGTAAGTGCGCCCATCCGCCCGGAAAGATCAGAATGATGAGCTCGTGTTCTTTTGCGGCATGTGCGGTGCCGAACTCAGGGAAACTGGCCGCCCAAGCGGGGACGGCCACCCAGATCCTAGCGATCTGCTATTCCTGGAGTAAACGCCAGGTTAACAGGAAGCTTTTCCACCACAGTGTAAGGACTCGCCTTGTTTTCCTTTACCCATCTCTTCTCAGCTGCAGATTCAAAAGGAGGCGGAATCTCTCCCTGGAGAGACCAAAGATCGAAAGGTGTCTCGTCAATGGAAATCTCCCAATCGTAGCCTCTGTCCTTTACAAAGGGAGCAATAAGCTCATCGAGCGTTCTCACCCACCATTCCCGCATGACTGGGCCGGGTAGTGTCCGCGCAATGTGATCGACCCTGAACCGGACAAATTTGTTATTCGGCTCACCACCTACAAAGCAGGAGTCCTTGGCTATTTCCTCAAAAATGAAAACTACATAGAACTTCGGGATAGGAACGCGTGCATACATACCGGTAATCCTTTCGGATAGATCCTTTTTGTCTTGAGCGGTGTATGCTCCAGCGGGATGATAAACTTTCCATAATGGCATGATTTTTCTCCTAAAATTGATCCTTGATTTGAGATGGGAACTACTTGCAGTTAGCAAGTGGTTAGAGTATAGACCTGGAAATGGATAGGCGTGTAGTCTGCTAGTTGGTTATCAGAGTTCTACTTTTGAAACGATGGGTAGCTAACGACCGGCATTCAACGCGATTTCGAGCCAGGAATAACTGCAAATCAAAACGAGAGGCAGATCGGTGCAACAAACGGACGTTTGTTGCACTCGACCACAACCTCGACTTGCAGCGGGACGCCCTGAAGGGGGCCGGATGCGAACGCATTTTTGAGGACACGGTGAGCCGGCGCCAAGGCGGATCGTATCGGTCTGGCCGCACTCTTGAACGTGTTGCGTGCTGGCGATACTGTCGTCATATGGCGGCTGGACCGGTTGGGCCGCTCGCTCAAGAACCTGATCCAATTACGGACTGACACAACCGCTCAGCCAAGCGGGCTACTAGGGGAGGTTTGACAAAAGAGAAATTAAAGTACGTCAATGCTTTATAAGTTTCTGATTACCCGTCTGTTTATAATTCATAATTGCTAATTGAAATCATGGCCGAGGAAGTCAGATAAATCCTTGATTTATTGTCATGCGATGCAGCTAACGTACATTAATTTCCCTTTTGTCAAACCTCCCCTAAAAGCCGTTGAATGCAGGTCGGGCCGTTTTTGATTGCAGGTCACTATACCTAGCAGCCTGTCGGACTTAAAGGAAGTCGGCTGCAAAAGCGTCTGGCTGGTTCATATTTCGCCACTTTTTCGACCAATAGGATAATAACTATTGGCCTTCAAAATCCGCAAAATCTGCCCTCAACCAGTCTCTTTTTCGCTGCGATTCTTTAAGTCCGACTGCGCCGCCTGGACCTCCTGACACCAACTCATCCTCCACGGTCCAATACGCGCTCATCCCTTCGTTATCCACAGCTCGGGTGGTTTTGCGAGAGCAACTTTCATTGCTCTGAGCCTTTATTCCGAAGCAAAGCGGCATTCGCATCTCTTCATTGCGCTCGTAATCGCGTAAGTTCGCGTCGATACGCTATAATGCCGGTCTTTTGCTTCGACAATGCCAACGCTGCAAGGACACAACCTGACATGCGTGCGCGGTGACCGCAGATTATTCAGGGATATCAGTTTCTCCCTCGAATCAGGCGGATTGATGCAGGTTCAAGGCCCCAACGGGAGCGGAAAAACCAGCCTTCTACGCATGCTGTGCGGTCTGGCGCTACCTGCCCAGGGGGAGATTCACTGGAATGGCGCTGAAATTCGTTCGCTAGGCGGAGACTATTATGGCGCGATGACTTATCTCGGCCATTTAAGCGGCGTAAAGGACGACTTGACCGCCATCGAGAACCTGCGTATTTCCAGCGCACTGGCAGGTGCGGAAATCGATGAACATAAAGCCCATGAAGCGCTGCAACACATGGGGTTGGGCGGACGCGAACTATTGCCGGCCAAGGTATTGTCGCAAGGCCAGCGACGCAGGGTAACGCTGGCGCGCCTGATGGTATGCAATACCGTGTTATGGATACTGGACGAGCCTTTGACGGCGCTTGATACTGCCGCAGTGAAGCTGATGCAGGGTTTAATGGAGCGACACCTGGAACACGGCGGTATGATAGTGATGACGACGCATCAGGAGATCGACATAACTGCCTCTGCAACCCAGCGGTTGCAACTCGCCTGACATGTTTTTCTGGATAATCCAGCGCGACCTTCTGCTCGCGATGAGACGGCGGGCAGATGTGTTGACCACACTGTTTTTTTTCATCATCGTGGTAAGCCTTTTTCCCCTCGGCGTGGGTCCGGAGATGAGCATGCTCCGAACCATGGCACCGGGCGTCGTCTGGGTTGCCGCACTTCTGGCTTCGATGTTGTCATTGGGGCGGATGTTCTCCAGTGATTACCTGGACGGCACATTGGAACAAATGCTGCTGTCGCCCCAGTCACTGTCTCTGCTGGTGCTGGGCAAGGCGCTGTCTCACTGGCTGGTGACGGGTGTGCCGCTTGTGCTGATGGCTCCGGTGCTGGGCATCCAATATGATTTGTCGGCGGACGCGTTGCAGGTGCTGACGGCTTCATTATTACTGGGAACCCCGGTTTTAAGTCTGATAGGCGCCATTGGTGCGGCGCTGACTTTGGGATTGAGAGGGGGCGGCGTATTGGTGTCGCTGCTGGTGCTACCGCTATATATTCCGGTATTGATATTTGGCGCCGGCGCAGTGGAATCGAGCGTGGCGGGTTTGGGAGCTGCGGCGCATATGTCGCTGCTGGGCGCTTTTCTGCTGGCATCTCTGGCCCTGGCGCCCTGGACGGCAGCTGTGTCATTGCGAATTTCGATGGAATAAAAAACCAATTCTGAATTCAAGGTTTTTAGGTTAAAATTTAAAGCTAAGCACTTGAGGCGCAAAACCTCGAATATGGAGTTCAGTATTTTTTGACATGGCGATTAACTGGTTCAAATATTCCTCTCCGGCGAGTTTCTATTTTCTTGCCGGTAAAATGATCCCGATTTTTTCCGTTGCCGCGATTATATTGTTCGCGGTGGGGCTTTATATCGGGTTTTTTGTTGCGCCGACCGATTTTCAGCAGGGTGAAGCTTATCGCATCATTTTCATTCACGTCCCTGCCGCCTGGATGTCAATGTTTCTGTATGTGATAATGGCGATGTGGTCCGGTATCGGCCTGGCATTCAATACCCGCCTGTCTTCCATGGTGGCCACCGCGATTGCCCCGACAGGAGCGATGTTTACCTTTCTTGCCTTATGGACCGGCGCACTGTGGGGCAAGCCCATGTGGGGAGCGTGGTGGGTATGGGATGCGCGGCTTACGTCCGAATTAATCCTGCTGTTTCTCTATATCGGCTTCATGTCGTTGCAGGCCGCAATAGATGACCCGCGCCGTGCCGACAAAGCCGGCGCAATGATTGCGTTGGTAGGGGTGGTGAACATACCGATCATCTATTTCTCCGTAAAATGGTGGAACACCTTGCATCAAGGTGCCTCGGTCAGCGTGACGCAATCGCCGAAAATGGCTACCACCATGCTGACCGGCATGCTCATCATGTCGATCGCGTGCTGGATGTATGCGATCGCGGTGGTACTGATCCGCACGCGGATAATTATTCTGGAACGCGAGCGCCACACGGCGTGGGTAGGCGAGTTACAAGGGGCAGGGGTGGCTTCGTGAACTGGACGAGCGTGGCCGATTTTCTCGATATGGGTGGATATGGATTCTACGTATGGGGATCCTATCTGGTGTCGCTTCTCTGCATTGCCGGAGAAATTGTTCTGGTTTTTAACCGCAAGCGAACTTTGCTCAGACATCTCAGTCTGATTCATCAGTCAACTAAACAAGAGAAGGGAAATGAAACCACGTCATAAAAAACTGGCAATTATCGCTTCAAGCGTGACTGCATTAGGCGTTGCTTCGATACTGGTTTTGAATGCATTCCAGAGCAACCTGGTCTTCTTCTTCAGTCCCACCCAGGTAGCAAACAACGAAGCGCCTGTGGGCAAGAGCTTTCGCATCGGCGGGCTCGTGGAGGAAGGAAGCGTCAAGCGGCAGCATGATGGCGTGACAGTGAACTTCGTGGTAACGGATACCGCAAAGGTTATCCCGGTCGTATACACGGGCATTCTTCCCGATCTGTTCAAGGAAGGCAAGGGCGTGGTAGCCCAGGGAAAGCTCGCGCAGAATGGCGTTTTTCGCGCAGATGAGGTGCTTGCGAAACACGATGAAAATTACATGCCGCCGGAAGCCGCCAGCGCTCTCGATCAGGCGGACAAGGCACGTAAAACCGTGCTGATGCAATAGCACGGATAGTGCAAGGCCGGGCAGGCCGGGAAAACTTTCCTGAACTTCAAACCTGACCTCAGTTCCGATTCCAAATCCATAAACCATAACCGATACCCTCAGCCATGATTCCAGAACTTGGTAACTTCGCTCTGATTCTCGCCCTGCTGCTGGCACTTATACAAGGTACCCTGCCCATTATCGGCGCAGCCCGCGCTATTCCCTCATGGATTGCACTGGCCCGTCCAGTGGTTCAGGGACAGTTTGTGTTTGTAGTCATCGCATTTTTCTGCCTTGCCTATTCATTCGTCAATAGCGACTTCACGGTTATAAACGTCGCTCAGAATTCGAATTCGAAACTCCCGGTGGAATATCGGTTTGCCGCAACATGGGGTTCGCATGAAGGGTCTCTGTTATTGTGGACATTAATGCTGGCGACCTGGTCGGTCGCGGTCAGCGTGTTCAGCCGTCACCTGCCGAATGAGATGGTAGCGCGGGTACTGGGCGTCATGGGCCTGGTGAGCGTAGGTTTCCTGTTATTCATGCTTTTCACCTCGAACCCCTTCGACCGGATGCTGCCGGGCGCCATGGAGGGAAGCGATCTCAATCCTCTGCTGCAAGACCCGGGCATGGTCGTTCATCCACCCATGCTCTATATGGGTTATGTAGGCTTCTCCGTCGCATTTGCTTTCGCCATTTCCGCGCTGCTCAGCGGGCAAATGGATGCAACCTGGGCACGTTGGTCGCGCCCGTGGACTACAGTCGCCTGGCTGTTTCTCACTATCGGCATCATGCTGGGAAGCTGGTGGGCCTATTATGAGCTTGGATGGGGCGGCTGGTGGTTCTGGGACCCGGTGGAGAACGCTTCTTTCATGCCATGGCTGGTTGGCACGGCACTGGTTCATTCCCTGGCGGTAACAGAAAAACGCGGCAGCTTCAAAAGCTGGACCGTACTGCTGGCCATATGCGCGTTTTCCTTGAGCCTGCTCGGTACATTCCTGGTCCGCTCGGGTGTGCTGACCTCCGTTCACGCATTCGCAACCGATCCCAAACGCGGTATTTTCATTCTGGCTTTTCTGGTTATCGTCATCGGAAGCTCACTGCTGCTTTTTGCCTGGCGTGCGCCAAAGATCGGATTGGGCGGCAAGTTTGAACTGGTATCGAGAGAATCGATGCTGCTCGCCAACAATCTATTGCTCATGGTAGCGGCAGGCAGCATCCTGCTGGGCACGCTTTATCCGCTGATCATGGATGCGCTTGAGCTCGGCAAATTATCGGTTGGCCCCCCCTACTTCGAAACAGTATTTGTCCCGCTGATGACACCAGCGATTTTTCTGATAGGCGTGGGGCCCCTCGCCCGCTGGAAGCAGGCAAACCTGCCTGAACTTGCGATACGTCTGCGCTGGGCCTTCGTTATCAGTGTGGTGACCGCCCTATTGATGCCGTTCGTCATGGGCGAATGGAAACCTTTCGTAAGTTTCGGTCTGCTGCTGGCTTTCTGGGTCATTGCCAGCATCATTGTCAGCCTGGTACACCGCCTGCAAAGCAGTAGCAGGAAGGGTTTGTTCGCGAAACTTGCCGCGCAGTCACGCAGTTATTACGGCATGCATGCCGCACATCTGGGCATAGCGGTGTTCGTTATCGGGGTAACGCTGGTTGGCGGTTATGAAACCGAGAAAGACGTACGCATGGAAGTCGGCGATACCGTCGAAGTAGGAGGTTATACATTCCATTTCAACGGTGCAAAGAAGGGAACTGGGCCGAATTACGTAGCGGATATCGGCAATATGGATGTGCTGCGTGACGGTAAAAAAGTGACCGTCATGGAACCGGAAAAACGCGTCTACAACGCATCGGGAATGGCTATGACCGAAGCAGCGATAGATACCGGTATTCTGCGTGATCTCTATGTTGCCCTGGGCGAACCACTGGAAAACGGAGCATGGGTGGTGCGTGTTTACCATAAACCGTTTGTCGACTGGATCTGGTTCGGATGTCTGTTGATGGCATTTGGCGGCGCCCTGGCTGTGACCGATCGGCGTTATCGTCTTTCGCCACGCAAACAGCGCGAGCCTGTTGACGACAAAAAAGCAGTGGGCAAAGCCGGCAAGCGTGGCAAGCCCGGAACAGCCACCCCTGCGCCTTTGATTACCAGGAGCGGAAAGGCATGACGCGTTTCCTGCTGCCGCTGGCGGCATTCATTGTCCTTGTCGCGTTTCTGCTTATTGGCCTGAATCTCAATCCCCGGCAGGTTCCTTCGCCATTAATCGGAAAACCGGCCCCTGAATTCCGCCTGGAGCAATTGCACGAATCGGAAAAGATGCTGACGTCCAAAGACAATCTTGGCAAGGTATGGCTGCTGAACGTATGGGCTTCGTGGTGTGTCTCATGCCGCGAGGAGCATCCGGTATTGGTTGAGCTGGCCAAGTCGGGAATAGTCCCGGTTTACGGCCTCAACTACAAGGACGAGCGCGACCTCGCCTTGCAGTGGCTCAGGCAATTCGGCGACCCCTACACCGCAAGTGCCAGAGATCCGGAAGGGAGAACAGGCATAGATTATGGTGTATATGGCGTTCCGGAAACTTATGTCATCGATAAAAACGGAGTCATCCGTTACAAACAGATTGGTCCGGTAACGGTGGAAGCACTTGAAACGAAAATTCTGCCGCTGGTGAAGGAGTTGCAGGGATGAGTTTTGTCAGTATGAAAAAGCTCGCCTTGTTGCTCGCCCTGATGCTGCTGGTACCTTATGGCTGGGCCAAGGAAGCAGCGCCGGTGGCTGAAGATCCCGAGATCGAGCGGCGCATGATCGCGTTGTCCGAAGATCTACGCTGCCTCGTATGCCAAAACGAATCCCTGGCGGGTTCACGGGCTGATTTTGCAAATGACCTGCGGCGCGAAATTCGCGAACAGATGCATGCAAACAAAAGCGACAAGGAGATTGTCGACTTTCTCGTAGCACGTTATGGCGATTTTGTACTCTATCGCCCTCCGGTCAAACCTTCAACCATGTTCTTATGGTTCGGTCCGTTTATCTTTCTTCTGATTGGGGCGGTGCTACTGGTCGTTTATCTCAAGCGCCGCCGCAATCAGATTGAAGAACCAATGCTATCCGAACAACAACGCCAGCAGGCTGAGTCCCTGCTAAAGGAAAGCAAGGGTAATAACGCATGACGTCATTTTGGGTTGTCGCCGGCATATTTATTGTCGGTGCCTTGCTGTTCGTTCTTCCTACGCTGTGGAGTAAAAGAGATCGCCAGACTGGCGTGGCGCGTGATGCGACCAATGTCAGCATTTACCGCGATCAACTGGCCGAACTCGATAGCGACTTGCGCAATGATATTCTGACTCATGAGCAATACGAACAAAGCAAACGCGAATTACAGCAGCGGATGCTGCAGGATATTCCCGACGGCGAGGTTATGGAGGCAGCGGCAACAGGTGGGAATCGCAATGTTGCCACCATCACATTAACAACACTCGCCGTGCCGCTGCTGGCGGTTTCGCTTTATCTCTGGTTGGGCAATACAAAGGCTTTATTACCACAGCCGCCGATCGAGCAGGCCGCCATGTCCGCGGAGGAAGGCCATCCAAATTTTTCAGCAGTACTGGAAAACCTCATAGAGCGGCTCAAAAACCAGCCTGATGACGCGGAAGGCTGGCTCATGCTGGGACGAACCTATGCAATGATGCAGCGCTTCGACGAAGCAAAGGATGCTTATGAGAAGACGCTTGCCCTGAGCCCGGACAACTCCCAGGTCATTACAGATTATGCTGACATCTTGGCAATGACAAATAATGGCAGCCTGTTGGGGGAACCTCTCGAACTGATCAATAAAGCACTGCGCCTGGATCCCGGCAATCCCAAGGCGTTGGCGCTGGCCGGTACGGCTGAGTTTGAGAGAAGAAGATTCAAGGACGCCGCCGCCTATTGGGAAAAACTACTGGCGCTTATTCCACCCTCCGAGTCGGAGTTGACGGAGTCGGTTAAAAACAGTATTGCAGAAGCGAAATCCTTGGCTTCAGGAAAAGGCAGTTTAATGGCAAGCGCGCAGGATCAGCCATCCAGCAACCGGACTCCTCCCCCTGCCGCCAGTAAGCCGGAACCGGTTGCGGGCACAGCAGCCTCGACTTCGTCAGGTACGCTTTCCGGTAAGGTGACGTTGAGCCCCGCGCTCGCTGGCAAGGGTTCGCCCAACGATAGCCTGTATATCTTCGCCCGCGCCAAGGTGGGGCCAAAAGCGCCATTGGCGACCCTGCGCCTGGAGGTCAAGGATTTACCGGCGACTTTTTCGCTGAGCGATGCGATGGCCAGATCCGGCGTGCAGCTCTCCAGTTTTGCGGATGAAATGGTGGTAGGCGCCAGAATCTCGAAATCCGGCTCACCTATGCCACAAAGTGGCGATTTGCAAGGTTTCAGCCAGCCCGTCAGGATAGGCGACAAGGGTATCAATGTTGTAATTGATCAGCAGCTACCCTAGCAACTGTTCAACCAAGGTATAGGTCCCCCCCCGGCCTACGTGCTGGACGCAGAACGTCCAAGCGATACGAAGCGCCAGTTATGCACGAAAGTAGGTCGGGCTCTGCCCGACATCGTTTCTTGATCGTCGGGCAGAGCCCGACCTACGTGGAATGACGCAGGATTACAGCGGAGTCTGGCGTTCGGATATCAGCCGTTTACCGACAGGAGGACGCTGGCGCGTTGGGCGTTACCTTCCGTGTTCTTGAGCATTTTCATGTGCATTTCAAACTGACGGGAAAGCGAGATCATATCGACCAACTAAGGATGCACAAAGTGTTGTAGGGCGGCAGTAGCGAAGCAATTCGCTTACTGCCGCCCTACCCTCTGGTTTTATCCGGCTTTCTCCACGAAAATTGGCCGTTTATCCCCAACCCCACCCATTCGTTGGTAAAGCTCCCCAGCCGTAAAGCACCATCACTTCCCTGATGTTCGTCAGCGATTCTCTATTGCCTGCGGCAACCCAAAGGCAGCCGCAAGCAGGCTTGCAACATCTATCGGTTAGCGGCGTAACTGGTAATTTACCCAGAGCGCTGCGGTTAACAACAGCACCGCTCCCGCTTGATGAGCTGCGGCCAACGCTAGAGGGACGACAAGCAATAATGTGGAAATTCCCAGGCTTATCTGTATGCTAAGCATAACCAATAGCAACGTGCATGCGAGGCGAGCCGAACCTGAAAGTGGCAATTTCCTGGATTTAAGCCAGAAAACTGGAATAAGGATCGCGAGCATCCAGGCTATCAGGCGATGATCGAATTGAACCGTTGCCATGTTGTCGAAGAAATTTCGGTACCACGGTTCCAGCATGAATATTTCGGGCGGAATGATATGGCCATTCATCAAGGGAAAAGTATTGTAGGCAAAACCCGCCTGGATACCCGCCACAAAACCTCCCGACAAAATCATTATGAATATCAGGGTGGTCAGCGCAGTCGAGAAACGGCGTAAACTGCCTAATCCACTGCTGGATAATGATGTGCCAACGGGATAAAGCAGCTCTAATGCCACCCAAAACATGGCCGCATAAATGGCGAAAGCAAGCCCCAAATGAGCTGTCAGCCGATATTGACTGACATGGGGGTTATCCACCAGTCCGCTCTTTACCATATACCAGCCCATTGCGCCCTGCAGGCCTCCAAGAAAAAAAATGCCGACCAACTTCAGGCCCAATGGCCGGTCGATCGCTTTTTTCGCAAGAAAATATACGAAGGGCACGAAAAAAGCCAATCCGATGACTCGCCCCAACAGGCGGTGAAAATATTCCCACCAGAAAATGCCTTTGAATTCCTCCAGGCTCATGCCGACATTGATCTTTTTATACTGAGGCGTCTGATGGTATTTTTCGAAAAGCTCGTCCCAATCGCTCTGGCCGAGCGGGGGCATGGTGCCGACGATGGGTTGCCATTCGACAATGGACAGTCCGGAATGGGTGAGCCGGGTAACGCCGCCGACGACCACCATGGCAAATACCAGAGCGCAGCAAACAAGCAACCAGATAGCAATGGGTTTGTGCATGATAAAATTGGAAGTTAACTGTATGCGGAAATTAACGATGACGAATGAATCGCCGTCTAAAGATTTTTCAAACCAGGGGATTCGAGGATTTATTTCGCGCGCATTAGACGTTGTTTGTCGCGCACCCACTCTTTCTGTTTCTCGGACTCACGTTTGTCATGCTGCTTCTTGCCTTTGGCCAAGCCGATTTCAAGCTTGATTTTACCCGCCTTATAGTGCATATCCAGCGGCACCAGCGTGTACCCCGCACGCTCCACCTTGCCGATAAGCCGTTTAATTTCCTCGGCATGCAACAACAGCTTGCGGGTACGAACCGGATCCGGCTGGATATGGGTGGAAGCTGCCAACAAAGGGCTGATATGACAACCGATCAGAAACAGTTCACTATTACGGATGACAACGTAAGCTTCTTTTAACTGAACCCGCCCCGCGCGGATCGCTTTGACCTCCCAACCTTCGAAAACTACGCCTGTTTCATGCTTCTCTTCGATAAAATAATCGTGAAAGGCTTTTTTATTCTGAACAATGCTCATGTATTGGAAGAAAAAGGGTGAGTTCCATGCGGGTTTCGTGTATTTTAGCAGCTTTCAATACTGTCTCGTTCGATCCGGGCAGTTTATCTTATGGCTGAAATCGAAAAGTCAGTACTGATAGGGCACTCTGCGAGCCAGATGTTCGCATTGGTGGATGCAGTGGAAGACTACCCCAAGTTTTTGCCGTGGTGTGGCGGTTCATCCGTCACTCCGCAAAATGATTCGACTACGCATGCAACGATCCAGATCGATTATCACCACATCAAGCATAGCTTCACTACCAAGAATATCAAGCATCCGCCGGAACTGATCACCATGACGCTGCTGAACGGCCCATTCCAAAACCTGGATGGTCACTGGCGTTTTACCCCCTTGGCGGAAAACGCCTGCAAGATAGAATTCCGTTTGCATTATACGTTCGCGCACATGATTCTCGAAAAGCTGGTGGGTCCGGTATTTTTCATAATCGCCAATAATCTTGTGGACGCATTCATCGAGCGTGCGGAAGAGGTTTATGGGAGTTCATGAGCGCAAGATTGAGATCGAAGTGGTCTACGCTCTGCCGGAGAAC
This sequence comes from Nitrosospira sp. Nsp1, assembly GCF_900100985.1. Taxonomy (NCBI): domain Bacteria; kingdom Pseudomonadati; phylum Pseudomonadota; class Betaproteobacteria; order Nitrosomonadales; family Nitrosomonadaceae; genus Nitrosospira; species Nitrosospira sp. Nsp1. The sequence continues at coordinate 40,994 of NZ_FMUF01000019.1, read as the reverse complement.
CAGATTATGCGGCAAATAACCGTGCCATCCGGTACAACAGCGAGGCAGGCTGTGGAGCTTTCCGCAATCATCGATCTTTTCCCTGGAATAGACCTTGCCCACAACAAACTGGGCATATTTGGCAGGCTGGTCAAACATGGAGCGGTCCTGCGTGAGGGCGACCGTGTAGAGATCTACCGGCCCTTGATGGTGGATCCGAAAGAGAGTCGTAGGAGACGGGCGAAAGAATTCAAATCAATCCGCAAGACGAAAGCATAAGCGGGAAAGTTCTTCACCGCATTATCACAAAAAAATAACTCCCGCCTCGTCTTTCCACGTCTTGAGAATATAAGCGGCCCCCTGCTGTCGGGGGTCCGCTCCATCGAAGCACTTTCCCCTCTTATTGACGGTGATTATTATTATCATTATCATCACCGGCACCACGTTGTTGCCGTAACAATCCTGATTTTCGTCCCCGACCGGCCTGCTCAGGCCGGGTATCCGACGTCAAATGTTGTAGAAAGATACCACGGCGGAAAAAAAGGATATCAAATCGAGAATGGGACAAACAAGGCTCAGTATGGAGAACTCATGACACGCTCGTTTTCATTTGCAATATGCTTACTCACGCTTTCGCTCCTCACTGCATGCGCAGGTCAACCCCGTTTGGCAAAATCTGACTCATCCCGGTATCAGACAGTAGAACGTCCGGTTGCCGGTTGTGCTGCTGGTGAAGACCCTTTCAACTGCGATCGCCGTGCCATTCTTGCAATGCTGGGTGGATACGAAGTCCAGTTCAGGTTTGAGGAGACGGTGGTGTTGAAACCAGGTTATGAGCGTAAAGAACCCAAGCGCAGCATGGGTTTTGAGTCCGTGGTGCTGGTCGAAGATGCCGGCAGACGGATCTCGCTGCAACACATTCTTGTAATGGGTGGCGGCGCCCTTACTAAGCACTGGCGTCAGGACTGGATATATGAATCGCCAAAGCACTGGGTATTTGTGGGCGACCAACGCTTTGAGGAGCAAGAGCGCAATGCGGCCGAGATACCCGGCACCTGGACGCAACTGGTTTACGAAGTCAATGATGGCCCGCGGTACGCCGGTAACGGAAAATGGAATCACAAATACGGGATATCGACCTGGACCTCCGGGCGGACCTGGCGGCCGCTACCCCGGCGCGAATACACCAAGCGCAGCGATTATCAGCTGATCAATGCCGAGAATCGTCAAACGATTACCCCACAAGGCTGGGCGCACGAGCAGGACAATACCAAAGTCATACGCATGCAAGATGGCAAGGATATACCACTGGTCCGTGAGTTCGGCTTCAATGACTATCGGCGCATTGAAGGCTACGACTTCGGGCCCGCATTGGCCTATTGGAAGGGAACGTCCGATTTCTGGTCGGAGGTACGCGCACGTTGGGCTAACCGGTTCGCCACGAACGGATCGATAACGCTGTCTCTTCAAACGGGCGACGAGAACTTTAACCAGACACTGCTCGACCTTGGGGACGCATACATGAAAAACCCCCAGTTTAATTTATACCAGAAGCAGCTTGACGATGCCTTCAGCAAATTCGTCCATGTGAGTACCCCTGCGCCAATCGTCAAGCGCTGAGCGTACGCTTCGCCGGCTGTGAAGCCGCACACTGCCAAGTCGTCGTCGTATACTGTCGGATAAGTAAACGCAGATCGGAGCAAGGAAGCCAAAGAAGCTTGGTGAGGCAGATGATTGGATGCGCTTCCATTGAGGATGATGGTACCTGAAGCGCGGCCAAGTCAGCGGATAGGCTTCCTTTCTTTTTTTCTTCCGGGCGGGATACCGATGAAAATGTACGAGATTCCCGTCGTAACGCCCTACCGGCTTGATCTTACCGTAAGCGTGCTTCGGCGGCTCTCGACAAATATCGTTGATCTACTCACGCCGGAAGGACAATACGTACGCGCGCTCGTCGGTTCGCCAGAGCCTGTGGTCGTCCGGGTCATACAGAACCAGCAGAACTCATTGTCCGCCACCATCGAGGGCGATACGAATAACGAGCCGGATGTGTTCGGGCTCGTGCGCAAGACACTCGGCTGCAATCATGATCCGATGGACTTCGAGCATTCGGCTACGGCCATCCCATGGCTGGCACCGCTGGTCCAGCGCATGCACGGTGTAAAACCGCCCCGCTATCCTACTCTCTGGGAAGCCTGCGTTAACGCGATTGTGTTTCAGCAATTGAGCCTGGCATCCGCCACTGCAATCATGCGTCGCTTGATTGTCGTCCTGGGACAATCGGTGAGAGCCAAGGACATACCTGTGCCATTGTATGTATTTCCGACTGCGGAAAGCTTTTCGCGTGCAGCCGACGATCTTCTGCGCAAAACCGGGCTCAGCGCCAGCAAAATCGCGACATTACGGCGCGTAGCCGAAGCGCTCGCATCCGGCAGGATTGATACGGCTAAACTGGAGCAATGCAAGAGCGAGGATGCGGCAGCCATCCTTCGGCAGATAAAGGGAATCGGTCCATGGACGGCGGCCGTCATTTTGCTGCGCGGCTTGGGGCGGCTGGATGTGTTCCCCGCCAATGACACCAGCGTGGCGAGTAATATTGCGCTCGTCTCGGGCACTGCGCCGTACGATGCAGAGAGCGTCCTGGATACGCTCGGTCCGCAGCGGGGGATGCTGTACTTTTATCTGCTGCTCGCCCGCCTGGAATCCCGCAGTGAGATCGGCCGTCCGTCGTTCGAGAGAACGTAACCGACCGCTCAGCGTGCTTGCGGTGAAACTACCAGTAGTGTCTCAGGCATTTATTTTTTTAACGCCGACCCTTTATGCATCGCGATGTGGTCGGTCTTGTCGCTCTTGATCTCATATTGCGGCTCATCCTCGCTCGCATGATGCGTATAGCCCTTGTAGGCGACGTCTTTTGTATGCACTTTGATAATCTTTCCGCTGACGTGTCCGGCTTCCGAGTTCCAGGTGACATGATCGTCGACTTTGAATTTGCTTATCACGATGTTTGGCTCCTTACGGCTAATGCTTACGATTAAAACGGACGGCGGCTGATTCGAATTTTTCCCCCTCCGTAAGAATTGTCTGTCGAGGTATATCACAGGTTATATAAGTGGCCTCGCGACTTGTTATAGCACTACTTGTGCGGGCGGACCGGGCAAAAAATCGCTAGCAGCCTATCGGATTTAAAGAATCAAGAACCGCTTGAAACCGACCAGGACTTCCGGAATCGACACTGTTGCCAACATCACCCTTCATAACGCCAGGATAGAGTTATTTTATAGATCGATCGACGCACATCGTCAAGGACTGGCTCTTGCACGCGTCCGCCAAAACTTTCGGAATTGAAGGTTTGGCTGCGTACCCATTCGGCATGTCTGGAATACCGCTTCGGATATGCTGGCTCGTCCATCTTGATATAGTTCATTCGCCACAATCCATGAGGTTCGTTATAATGCCGCTTTGTGAAGGATCAATGCCATGAGACTGGTTGAGAAAGCTCTAACCTTCGACGATGTTCTGCTGCTTCCCGCCCACTCGGTGGTTTTACCACGCAACGTTGCCTTGACAACGCGCCTTAGCCGCGAAATCTCTCTTAATATACCGCTGGTTTCGGCCGCGATGGATACGGTGACCGAGGCGCCGCTTGCTATCGCGCTTGCGCAGGAGGGCGGCATCGGCATTATCCACAAGAATATGTCGGCGGAATCCCAGGCAGCCCACGTAGCCAACGTCAAGCGCTTCGAAAGTGGGATAGTGAAAGATCCCATCACCATCCCGCCGGACATGACAGTCCGTGACGTACTCAACCTCATCCGAAAATACAAAATATCCGGCTTACCCGTAGTGGAAGGATCGAAAGTCGTCGGCATCGTCACCAACCGGGACCTTCGTTTCGAAACCAATCTGGATCAGCCCATCAAGAACATCATGACGCTGAAAGAGCGGCTGGTGACGGTAAACGAAGGTACCGGCCGCGAGGAGGCGATGACGTTGCTACACAAACATCGCCTGGAACGAGTCCTGGTAGTAAACAGTAACTTCGAATTGCGTGGACTGATTACTGTAAAGGACATAATCAAGACATCCGAGCACCCCAATGCATGCAAGGACGACCTGGGGCGTCTTCGCGTAGGCGCGGCCATTGGCGTCGGCGACGGCAGCGAAGAACGCGCGGAGGCACTCGCCGAAGCGGGCGTGGACGTGATCGTGGTGGATACTGCGCATGGACATTCACAGAGCGTGCTTGACAGGGTACAGTGGGTAAAGAAAAGGTTTCCGCAAATCCAGGTTATCGGCGGGAATATCGCTACTGCTGCTGCCGCCAAAGCCCTAGTTGACCATGGAGCTGATGCGGTAAAAGTCGGAATAGGCCCTGGCTCAATCTGCACGACCCGCATTGTTGCAGGCGTCGGTGTGCCGCAAATCACCGCAATCAAGAACGTATCCGAAGCGTTGGCAAACACCGGCGTACCGCTCATCGCCGACGGCGGCATCCGCTATTCCGGCGATATCGCCAAGGCAATTGCCGCAGGAGCCAACTCCGTGATGTTGGGCGGGTTGTTCGCGGGCACCAGCGAAGCGCCGGGCGAAATCGAGCTATTCCAGGGACGGTCCTATAAAACCTACCGCGGCATGGGGTCACTGTCTGCAATGCAGCAAGGTTCGAGCGACCGCTATTTCCAGCAAGCCGAGCAGAATGCCGAAAAACTGGTACCGGAAGGCGTAGAAGGCCGTGTTCCCTTCAAAGGCAGTGTCATTGCCGTAATTCATCAGCTTATCGGTGGGCTACGCTCCGGCATGGGTTATCTCGGTTGTGAAACAATTGACGACATGCACGCCAAAGCCGAGTTTATCGAGATTACCTCTGCCGGTATTCGTGAATCTCACGTCCATAACGTGCAGATCACGAAAGAAGCACCGAATTATCGTGTGGAATAAGCTGCTGATGTAGCGCAGTTTAGTACATGAGAATATCGCTGCCTGAATGATCAAGTTGCCCCCATGCTGGGCCGCCCATCCTTACAAGTGGGATAACTATGCAGCCTTTTCTCGCGCCTGCATGACTCCGATCACGCCATTTTTTACTTTCCATTCAAGTTTTACTTGAAACTGCCGGATATCCCGGCACACTCTATCAAGCTATGCATCAAAAAATACTCATTCTCGATTTCGGTTCCCAATATACGCAACTGATTGCCCGCCGAGTCCGGGAAAGCAACGTCTACTGCGAAATCCACGCATACGACGTGAGTTCGCAATTTGTCAGGGATTTTGCGCCGAAAGGTATTATTCTTTCGGGCGGTCCGGCCTCTGTAGCGGAGTTTGAAACGCCACGGGCACCGCAGATCGTTTTTGAGCTGGACGTCCCGGTGCTGGGTATTTGCTATGGTATGCAGACCATGGCTGCCCAATTAGGCGGCGCGGTTGAAAATTCCAAGGTGCGCGAATTCGGTTACGCTGAAGTGCAGGCAAAAAACGGAATTGCTCTGCTGCGAGACATATACGACCGTGCCGACACTGCAGGCAAACAGACTCTCGACGTGTGGATGAGCCATGGTGATGCTGTCACCGCGCTTCCTCCCGGCTTTGAAGCCATGGCCAGCAATGCCTCCACGCCCCTGGCTGCCATAGCGGACGAGGCGCGAAAATTCTATGGCATACAATTCCATCCGGAAGTTACCCACACCCCGCAGGGCAAAGCTATTATCGCGCGGTTCGTGCACGAAATTTGCGGGACCGGGTATGACTGGAACATGCCGGACTACATGGAAGAAGCGATCGGCAGAATCCGTTCCAAGGTAGGAGCGGATGAGGTTATTCTGGGCCTGTCCGGTGGCGTCGATTCATCGGTAGCCGCAGCACTCATCCATCGCGCCATTGGCAAACAACTTACCTGTGTATTTGTGGATAACGGCCTGCTGCGGATGAACGAAGCCGAACAGGTAATGGATACCTTCAGCAGAAATCTGGGCGTAAAAGTCATCCACATAGACGCCAGCGGAGAGTTTCTCAAGCACTTGCAAGGCGTCAGCGATCCTGAAATGAAACGCCGCATCATCGGTCGGGAATTCGTCGAAGTGTTTCAGCGCGAAGCTGCGAAAATTCCCAGTGCGCATTGGCTTGCCCAAGGTACGATCTACCCGGACGTGATCGAATCCGCAGGCGGAAAAACGAAAAAAGCGCAGACCATCAAATCGCATCACAATGTAGGCGGCCTGCCCGATACGCTGCATTTGAAACTTCTGGAACCGTTGCGCGAATTATTCAAGGACGAAGTGCGCGAACTTGGGGTGGCGCTGGGTCTTCCGCACGACATGGTCTTCCGCCACCCCTTTCCCGGGCCTGGACTGGGCGTTCGCATACTCGGCGAGGTAAAGCGTGAATACGCTGAATTATTGCGTCGCGCCGATGCGATTTTTATTGAAGAACTACGTATCTCGGGTTGGTACGAGAAAACCTCTCAGGCGTTTACCGTGTTTCTGCCGGTAAAATCCGTAGGGGTGATGGGCGACGGGCGCACTTATGAATACGTAGTGGCCCTGAGAGCAGTTCAAACCGAAGACTTTATGACCGCACACTGGGCGGAACTTCCATACCCCCTGCTAGCCAGGATATCCAATCGTATCGTCAACGAAGTACGCGGGATCAACCGCGTGGTCTATGACATTTCGGGCAAGCCACCCGCAACGATTGAATGGGAATGATGTGAGGTTGTTTGCAAATTATCAAGAGCTATTGAAAATAGTGTACGTCATTGATTAATTAATTCCCTACAACATCTATTGGTTATGGCCCCAAGCAAAACGAAACATCGATAAAGCCGACGGTAAATCGGGAACCTCAGATTCAGACCGAGATTTTTACCGCTCATTCTATTTTGGTCTTCACGATAAAAATCGTCTTGAAAGCCTAGGATTCATGCAGGTTTTCGGGCATCTTCAGGTTTTCTGGCCTTTGACGGTAAAACCATCTCGAACAGGAGAAAAACAAGATGCTTACCGACCGCCTTAGCAAACTCAAGCCCACAGCGAGCTCTCATACAAGATCGCCGACCATGACGGTATGCACATCACGGGATTAATGGCTGGAACCATCGGCGAATTTACCGGGGACCGAGACGTAAGGAACACTACATGCGGAGCTGCTTTATCCAAGGAGAATTAGCTTCCTTCGATGCCTATATGAAAGGGCCGAGCAGCGAAACCTCTTTGTAGATGGCATATAACTTACCTAGGCACTTGCTACGCGGTCTTTTAATATTAGCTGCGATGATGTTGCTGCGATGATGTTGTGTTGCGAGTAGACAAATACAAATAACTCAAGGATAAAAAAATGCTCGCAAACATAAAGGGATTGGTCGATCGACTGGAACTATCTCAGGCCAAAGCGATGATGCCGCTTTTTGAGGCCATATCGAATGCGATTGATGCCATTGAAGAACACCAAAACGGTTTCTCAAACCACTTGGTTCGCATACGGCTAGTAGCGACACAGGATCTGGCTCATCAAGGAGGTGATGATGTATTAGTGTTTGATGGCTTTGATATCACGGATGATGGGGTTGGCTTTGATGATGCCAATTTGGCTTCATTTCAGGAGGCACACACGCTTTCAAAGGTTAAGGTTGGCGGTAAAGGAGTCGGTCGCTTTACCTTTCTGAAGGTATTTTCAAGTGTCCAAATTCGAAGCGTCTTTCAGCGTTTAGGCAAAACTTTTTTGCGTGAATTTGAGTTCTCAATTGCAAACGAGTTGAAAGGGGCGGATGACGTTAAGTCTGTCACCGAATCACTGGGAACCACGCTTTCAATGCGTAGCATGGCTTCCAAATATAAGGGCGGCTGGCCTCATGATCCAGCCATTATTGCCGAGCGAATCCTCGCGCATTTTCTTATCCGGTTCGCAGCGCGTTCCTGCCCCCCTATGGTGTTGGAATCACCTATGCATGCATCCATTGACCTTCATGCTCTCTTTCAATCGACTGTGCTATCGCACATTGAAGAAAGGTTCTTTGATGTACTCGGTCATACCTTCGCTTTACAAGCGTATCGACACCGTGATGGTCGCTCTCGGCACGACCTGTACTTATGCGCGAACGGGCGAGAAGTCACAATAAACAAGCTGCGTGATCTTCTGCCCGAGCTGCCTGAACGCCTGCTGGATGGCGATCAGGAGCCCTATACACTGATCATTCTCGTTACAGGGGAATATCTCGACGATCACGCCAACCAAGAGCGAACGAGAATTTTCTTTCAGTCCGACGATGAACCCGATTTGGACGAAACGCTTGTGTCACGCCAGGAGCTCAATCGCGGTATTGTAGAAACGCTCCGCCCGTTGCTCTCGGATGACTTGAAATCGACGAACGAAGACAAGCGCCTTCAAATCGAAAAGTTCGTCGAGCAAGCCCCTGAGTACCGAGCATTAACCCATCCGCGCTACAAAGAACTGATCGAACAACGCATTCAGCCTGGACTGCCAACTGAGAAACTCGACGAGGCGCTGCTTCATGTGAAGCGGGATGTTGAAGACTCTGTGCGCAAGGAAGTACGCCACGTAGCCGCGCTGTTTGAAACCGAGACATTTGAGCAGTATCAAGAGCGATTTCAGGTTGTAGCGGAACAGGCTAATGAGCTTGGGAAAGCCCAGCTCGCAGCCTACGTTGCACACCGCCGCACCATTCTTGACCTTGTCAGCCAGAGCCTTAAAAAGGTGCGCATCGACAACAAATACCCATTTGAAAAAATCCTTCACAAGATGATCTTCCCGATGGGCGTCACGTCGAAAGATATATTCTTCGAGCAACAAAATCTGTGGGTCATTGACGAACGGCTGTGCTACCACACTCTTCTTACGTCCGACAAGAAGCTAAATGGTGTGCCTGGATTGAAAAGAACATCAGGCAAAGAGCCGGACATCTTTGCTTTCTTCTACGACACGCCGATTGGCGTAGCGGAATCGGATAATTTGCCAAGTGGGGGCATTATTATCATCGAGTTCAAAAGACCCGGACGAGACGACTACGATAAAGACCCAGCGGATCAAATCATTCAACGTTTTCGGGAAATTAGTAATGGCAATGTGGATGACATTGATGGGCGTCAGATAAACCCAACGAATCTTCGATTTACTGGATACCTGATAGCCGATCTGAAACCCTCTCTGCATAAACAGGTCTACGGGCGTTATCATAAGACTGCGGATAGTGAAGGCTACTTTTTTAACTTGGCCGCAGGTAATGGTTGTATCGAAATTATATCCTACGACAAGTTGGTCAAGGACGCCGAACGCAGAAATCGCATTCTGTTCGATAAACTCGGCCTGCACAAGTACTGAAAGTCAAGCACACATTGCCTGCCGGATCTCCGCCATTAAATAAGGTGAGGTGCGCCGTAATCAAAGCGGCTTGCGCCCGCTAATAATCCTAAGGAGGATAACTACGATTGCGATCACCAAGAGAATATGGATGAATCCGCCCATCGTATACGAGCTAACCAATCCCAGCAGCCACAAGATAATCAGAACAACTGCGATTGTATAGAGCATGATGATTTCTTCCTTTTTAACGAATTTATCAACGGCCCGGTTATGCACCGTTATTTCCCTGGTTAGACACACGGACCGGGTGACGCTTATTCCCCTTCTTGGCATCAGCTTTTGCAGTGGCTTGAGCGCGGCTTTTGCTTTCCTTGATTCGTCAACCGCTCAGTGCTGACAACGATGCGGGATGCCTATTCGTGACGTGACACCCCGCCCTACTTTAGTAGGTACTATCCTTCTGATTTTTTTCCCATTCGGAGATTTGCTTCTCCGCTTCTTCCTTGCTGATCCCATAGGATTCCTGGATCCTGCCGGCAAGCTGATCCCGCCGTCCTGCAATTCTGTCCAGATGGTCATCGGTAAGCTTGCCCCATTGCTCCTTGACCTTACCCTTGAATTGCTTCCAATTTCCCTCAACCTGGTCCCAGTTCATATTCATGCTCCTTATGTGCCACCGTTGATAAAAAAGAATACAGGTACTTGCTTTATTTCTTGATGCTCAGCTCATTGACGACGCTCTTCACTCCCTCGACTCCCCGCGCAATCTCGGCAGCCCGATCAATTTGAGCCTGATTGTCTGCAAAACCGCTAAGCTGAACCACGCCGTCGCGTGTCACCGTAGAAATATCCGTGCTGTTAAGCCCGGGCTCAGCAATCAATTCGGCTTTGACCTTGGTAGTGATGATTCCATCATCTATTTTTTCGCCTACGGTTGTGTCGGTCGTCTTCAGATTCATCTTATTGTCTACATTCTTGACACCCTCGACCCCCCGGGTAATGGTTATTGCGCGGTCGATCTGACTCTGGTTGTCTACAAAGCCGCTAAGCAGAACCTCACCCTTGCGTGTCTCAACCTTGATATCGAAACTCTTGACATCCGCATCGGCGAGGAGTGCGGATTTCACTTTTGTCGTTATGGTAGTGTCGTCAATATCTGTTCCCACCGTGGTTTTAGCCTCAGGTGCCGCCGCCGACTCGGGTGCTGTCGCCGGTTTGGGTCCTTTATCCTCGGTTTTGCCGCAACCAACAATGGATAACGCGCTGATGAGCGTTATCGTCATGACTACTAATTTATTTTGAATATTCATGCTATTTTTCTCCAGAGTAGGTTTCAATGAAAAGATTGCCTATGGCGGGCAGTTGAAAGTGATGCATACATTGCTCGCCATACTTCACTTCACATCGGCTGTCTTCGGTTGCTATCATCATGCTTCACGGGGAATAGCTCAGTGCGCTGCCGCACATAAATTTGAAAATTCCCGTCCCGCTGAAGTTGAGCAATCACGACTTGCCCGGCCTGAAAATTGAAATGACATATGAAACGATGGATGAAGCGACGAAGCGCCCCGCGCACAAACAGGTTTTCGCCTGAATGCGTACCGGAACTTGGAAGAGATTGAATAAGACTTGGAGGAACTCTGGCAGGACTTGAGGATATCCACCAACAACGCGCGTTATAGCTAGGTCGGTGTCATGGGAAAAATTTAACGACCGAGCTAATCGGCCCTGATAAGCTCACGCGGTTGTGTTTGTGGTTGTATTCACCAGCTTTCCGTTATCCAGCCTCACCGGTGGCGGGATCAATCCTGGATCCTTGCATCTGATCGAATACTCCGCCATTGGAGAAATGGACATTCTGGGCTTCCTTCCAGCCGCCAAAGACTTCGTCGATAGTGAAAAGTTCTATCTGCGGGAATTGCATTGCATACTTGGCAATCACCTTCTCATCACGTGGACGATAGTAGTGTTTTCCTGCGATATCTTGAGCTTTCGTTGAATAGAGGTAATCGATGTAAGCCTTGGCTATCTCGTGCGCCCCGGCCTGATCGACCACATCACTGATCACGCTGACCGTAGGTTCGGCCAGGATGGAGAGGGATGGCGTAACGACCTCGAATTTATCTCCATTTCCTTCTTTGGCAAGCAGATGAGCTTCGTTCTCCCAGGCCAGCAGCACATCACCAACGCCGCGCTCGACGAAAGTATTGACTGAACCTCGCGTTCCCGAATCCATCACCTTGACGTTAGCAAACAACTTCTTGACAAACTCGAGCGCTGCTGTATTGCTTCCGCCTGACTGCCTGAACGCGTAGCCCCACGCCGCCAGATAATTCCAGCGCGCGCTGCTGGAATTTTTTGGATCGGATGTTACTACCTCGACCTCAGATCGCGTGAGATCGTCCCAATCTCTCAATCCCTTCGGATTACCCTTGCGTACAATGAATACGATAGTCGAAGTAAAGGGTGTATTTTGCGGTAAGGGTTTCACCCAATGAGGCAACATGAATTTGCTGCTTTTTTGCAGCGCCACCGGGTCATAGGACAATGCAAGTGATACAACATCAAGTCCGTCCACGACAGCGCGTATAGGTACTCCCGATTTGCTCCGGGCTTGTTTAACCGTAACCTCGACACCCGTTCGTGTTTTCCAGTGGTTGAGGAAAGCCTTGTTGAAATCCTCGTACATTTTTTGTGTAGGGTCAGCAGAGCTGATCCCTGAGAAATCGTGCAGCGCAGCGATTGCCACGCCCAAGCTGAGCAGGATTGCGAAAATGGCAAAAATAAAACGAGAGCGATATGAATACATCTTTTATTCCCTCCATGGTAGTAAACACAGGAGAGAATTTAACATTCGTTTATTTCAGTCGCGTTGCATAAAAATGAAGAAATTGAGTAGCTTGAAGATTTTGATCGGGGAATGAAATAGTGGCGGATACAAGCCAGGAAACGATAAACTCTTATTTCCGTATACCTTTTAAACAAATGGCAGGTTGGGGATCGCGACGTATAAAATTTAACCGTAGATCTTGATGAGAACGACAGAAGACTCCCCGTGAATATCCGAAACTTTACCAGTTTTTCCAACATTGCCCTTGTGCTGCTGCTGACGGGTATTGGCGCGCTCGTATTCCATTCGCTGAGCATCCGCGAAGAACTCAACAAGAGCGAGCGTCACCAGTTTCAGGCGCTTCTGCTGGCCCATGAGCTTCTTCAGAGTTCTGACGACCTTACCACCATGGCGCGTACTTACGTGATTACCGGGGACCCGGCTTTCAAGCGCTACTTCATGGAGATATGGGATATCCGCAATGGAATACGCCCGCGCCCGCTTAGTTATTCAAGCACCTATTGGCATCTTGTAGCGGCGCATCGGGCTCCCGCAGTCGAACAAGGCGAGGCCGTTCCCTTGCTGGAAATGTTTCGCAGGGTAGGCTTCAATAATGAGGAATATGCCTTGCTGGAGGAAGCGCTGGAGCATTCCGAAAAGCTGGTCATTCTGGAAAAGCAGGCATTCGCTGCCCTTGAGGGCTTATATGATGACGGCAAGGGTAATTTCACGAAACGCCGTAAGCCGGATCGGGAGTTTGCCATTCGGTTGCTGTACAGCGAACGTTTTATTGCTGGGAAAGCAGCGGTTGCGCAGCCGATTCAGCAGTTCATAGATTTATTCAGCGGACGCATGCAAACCCAAACGAACCTCGGATTTGCCAGGCTCGAGCGCCAGATCATGTTTGAAATGACGCTGATCTTCATCGCTCTGCTTGCCACGACGGGAATCGTTTTTTACACCCGGCTCGGCATATTGCAGCCTCTGGCGGAACTCGGCCGCCAGGTAGCCGGTGTCACCCGCGGTATTCGCCCCAGCCGTTACGGAAAAGCGACAAGTAATGAAGTTGCAAAACTCGCCGAAGCATTAGCCTTGGCTGATGCAGAAAAACAACGGCTTCTTGAGAATGAACGCGTTGCCAGAAGTGAAGCCGAGCGGGCGAGCCAGCTCAAGGACGAGTTTCTGGCAACCCTTTCCCATGAATTGCGAACTCCGCTCAACGCGATTCTGGGCTGGTCGCAACTTATCCTGAGCGGGAATATGAAGAACGATGATATCCATCGAGGCCTTGAAACCATCGAACGAAATGCTCGCGCCCAGAATAAACTTATAGAAGACCTTCTCGAAATGAGCAGCATAATTTCGGGAAAAGTAAGGCTGGATATGCAGCAACTGGATGTTGTCAGCTTGATTGAGGCAGCGGTTGAGTCGGTCAAGCCAACAGCGCAAGCGAAAGGCGTGGCTTTGCAAAAAAAAATCGCGCCGCGCATCAGCCCGATCATAGGGGATCCCAACCGTCTGCAGCAGATCTTTTGGAACTTGCTCTCCAACTCACTGAAATTCACGCCAAAAGGAGGAAAGATAGAGGTTGTCGTTGAGCAGTCAAGTTCCTTTCTTGAGATCAGGATCAACGACTCGGGTCTAGGCATCGCCCCGGAGTTCATGCCTTATGTTTTCGACCGCTTCAGGCAGGGTGACGCTTCGCTTACTCGACAATATGGCGGCCTTGGCTTGGGCTTGGCCATTGTCAAACAATTAGTGGAACTTCACGGCGGTGCAGTCCGTGCAGAAAGCGCAGGCGCTGCGCAAGGGTCGTCGTTTGTCGTGCATTTGCCGCTCTCTGCTGCTGACAATGTAAAAAACGAACCGGCGCCCACGCTACGAGAGTATTTCGATGAAAAAAATCCACCCCTAGCAGGGCTGAAAGTGCTGGTGATCGATGACGAATTCGATGCGTGCGAACTCATCAAGCGAATGTTGACTCAATGCAAAGCCGACGCAATCACTGCCGCAAGTGCTACTGAAGGCCTGGAGCTTCTAAAGATCGACAGACCGGATGTAATTATCAGTGACATCAGCATGCCAGGCAAGAACGGGTATCAATTTATTGCCGAGGTAAGAGATCTTCCTGAAAAAGAGGGAGGCAAGACTCCCGCAATTGCGCTTACAGCATTCGCTCGGACGGATGATAGAGCAAGGGCGATGAGCGCGGGCTATGACAATCATCTTTCCAAACCCGTCGACCCGGTTGAATTGATTACGGCCATTAACAATCTAGTCAGAAGAATACCGATTGACGAGTAAAAATCATCATAGCCGGAAGATATTGATGAGCGCCGTATCTGCTTCAATATCGAAAACCGCAGTAGCGGGGGTTACGGGGTTGGAATGCCTATTCAAGGGACGAAAAGCATGAATATCGGCGATTACTCGTCTCTTGAGAAACCAGCTCATCCGTTGCTTGTTCGTAAGAGGACTTGATAAACCAAACTTAAACTTTATCCCACATTACATCACAGTGCTTTTTTGCGGCCGCGGTAAGCAATTCGATCAGAGGTATCGCCCGATAATTCAGGCTTATAGTTTGGTCGTCCGGGTCCGCGCCTCCCGGGTCCGCGCCGGGTTCCTGCGATCCCGATTTTCCATCTTCAATGGCACGCTTCAAGCGTTCAAGCGCGGCCGGAACGTCATCAGCCAATATTGCGCTGGGCACAGTTCCGCTATGCCCCATCATTTTCAATAGACGATGCGCTGCATCTCCAAACATCATTATATCTGCATACGCATCGCTCTTGAATGTTACCAGCATATGAGACCACCCTCACCTCGTTGCAGCCGTTTCGAATGGCTTGGTCTAGTTTCGCTGTTCAGGCGGCGGATTCCCGGTGAAACGCCTCGTTGGCAGGGCCAGCTTGGCCCGACCGCCTATACGCGCCAATACCCAGCAAGAACAGTCCCGCAACCAACATCGAGAAAACTTGGGGCTCCGGCACCGCGCTGGTTACCGCGGTAGCGAACGCCGCCCCCAGAAGGGAATGAGCCAGGGTTGTAGGATGAACGCTATCCCAATAAAGATGCGTATCAGAGTTATCACAAGAAAAAACAAGCAGGGAGACGCAGGCGTTCGTTACATCGGTAAATCCAAAGGCTGCTGGATCCTGAATAATATTATTCAGAAAAGAATAAGTATCGAATTGACGGATATCCGCTGCAGGAAAATTTGAATGCACACCTCCCAGTTGAGTTGCCAGCTCATTATTGAAAACAATCGAGTAGGCTTGAGCCTGCGCTACATCGTTATTGATTCTGGCTTCAGGGGTGTGTCCCAGATCCCCGCTATTCGGGACAAGAAAATTCCTTGCCCCTGCTGCCGCCAGCGTGCTCACGTATGAACCGATATTTTGCGCGGCGCCAACGGGAGAATTGTGTGTCAGATAGTCACCGCCGCCGCCCCATACGACATATAAAGCGTTGGGATCGGCTACGCCCCCCGAATCTCTCATGTAACGTTCCACCTCCTGCTGCATGCCCGGCAGCGACTTTAACTCTATACCTGGTATGTCAAAGCCTCCTGGCTCGGTTGCACTGCCTCCATCACCGCCGTTGCCCACACCCGATGTGGCGCCGCCCACCGAGTAGCTGCGGAAATTGGTACTGTTCCCTCCGCCGGGGAAAAGGGAATCTGCCAGTTTCTCCGTAGCGACGGGTCCATTCGAGAAGCGGCCATGAAAATAAGGGCCGCAGGGATGAGAAGGGTCGCAATTGTCACCGAGGAGTTTGTAAATGCTCGTGACAGCAGATGGGCTGCTTCCAATATCTGAAAGACTGTCTCCAAAGGTGTATAAGCTGCTGAAGGTGGCTGCAGAAGCGCTACCCCCCGTAAAAAGCAAGACTGAAAATGTGGCAAGCACTACACGTATTTTCATTATCGGTTCCCCCGTTCTATTTTCATCATCAGTTCCCCCGCCCAATTAGTGGCGAATAGCCGGACAGTCCAGCGCACTGCCTCGGCATAAATCGGAACTCTCTTTGCGCTGACGGCTTGCTATCCGCTCTTCCTGATGGGCATTCAGGTTCACGAAAACGATTATTCCCGGTTCCTCATCAAGAGTCCGACGAGAATACCAACTCCAACCGCCAGTCCGATAGTCCGCCACGCGTTTTCATGTACATAGTCATCGGTCACCCGTGCCGCAACCCTGGACTTGTCGACGACAGCGCCTTCAATATTTTGTAGATATTCCTTGGCACCCTTCAGATTGTCGTCGATTTTGTCGCGCAACGCCTGCGCTTTTCCGCCACCTTCGTTGCTCACGAATTTCATCAATTCCTCAGTATCGGCAATAACGGACCGAAAGTCTTTAATGAGTTTTTCTTTTGTTTCCTTGGCGGTCTTGGTCATCACATCCTCCAGGCAAGTTGATAGGGGTATACTATTTGTATTCGACAGATCGCTGCTTTCCTTTCCTTTCCTTTCATCTGTTTCTTTCGAGAACATTGGCAAAAAAACTTGCCGGTGCAACATTCCCACTCAATTGCTACTCGCACATTGACTTCGCTGGACCTTTTTATTCCTTTTCGTAATACTCGTCTGTCGGCCACCGCACATACGATCCTTGAGTTTGTATGTATCCTTCAATTGTGCGCAAGACCCCGCGCGCTGATGCACTTATCAGCCGGCCATATATTGTTTTCGTCGAGACAGGCGAATAGAGAGGAACGTAATGTCATATCTACACACACCTAAGCAAAATCTTTTTTTGGCCGCTCTCCCCGAGAAGGATTACGAGCGGCTGCAAGCCTGCCTTGAGCTTGTATCCCTGCCTCAAGGATGGGCGGTCTATGAAAATGGCGGCGAATTGGACCTTGTGTATTTTCCCACCACCGGTATTATTTCTCTTCTCAAAATCATCGATAATGAAGAGCCCGTGAAAATTGCCGTTATCGGCAACGAAGGTGTATTCGGCATTTCCATGCTTATGGGCCGAAAAATCGCCCCAACACGGGCAGTGGTGCAGCGCGCCGGTTTTGGCTATCGGCTTAAAGCAACTAATCTCCGAAGAGAATTCGAGCTGGGCAGTCCGCTACGTTATCTACTTCAGCAGTATACGCAGAGCCTCATGGTCGGGATTGCCAAAGCCACGATACCTGCCCTACGCCCTGCTCTGAGATCCGGCATACCGTTCGCCGGCTCACCTGCTCCTCTGGCCTAGAGCATGAACTCCTGGGCTTTCATGGAGTTTACAGGAGAACAATGGTTGCATTGAATAACGCCGAGATTCCTCCATTCATGCTCTGCGATGGTCGCCTCCTTCACCCAGTTCGTTAGAACGCCCATAAACCGCGCCTGACAGATACCGATTCCGATCTGGAATGATTACCTGCAATCAATATGCCAGCAGGTAATTTCAAATATAACAACCCATCATTTCTGCTAAATCTGCTGAAGTTACCGCCAAGTTCGAGCGTTACCCAGCCTGACTTCGACAGTGTGCGGCGCTCCATCATCAACAAGTGCAATCACCAAATCCTGTTGGCCAACGCCATCAATAGTGACACTCTCGTTGTCCTCACCGGCGACTGCCTGGACGACAGTAATGTCATAGATCGTTTCTCCATGGCGGTACTTGACGGTGAACGTGCTCCATTCGGCCGGGAGGCAAGGTTTGAAGTACAGCTTGTCTTCCGCCAGCGTGAGGCCAAGCAATGTTTCCAGCATCAGGCGATACAGCCAGCCGGCAGAACCGGTGTACCACGACCATCCACCGCGACCCGTGTGGGGCGGAACCGCATAAACATCGGCTGAGACAACGTATGGCTCCGTCTTGTAGACCGTAACCGCCTCGGGGGTCTGTGCGTGGTTTACCGGATTGATCATCTCCAGCAATTCCCATGCGCGTTTATGGTCTCCCAGGCCCGCAAAAGCCATCGTCGCCCAGATAGCGGCATGCGTATACTGGCCTCCGTTCTCGCGCACGCCGGGCACATAACCCTTTATATACCCGGGATTCAAGGGCGATTTATCGAAGGGTGGATCAAGAAGCTGGATCAGGTGGGCGTCACGTCGAACGAGGTACTGATCCACCGCTTCCATTCCCTGCTGTTGGCGCTCGGCGGAACCCGCGCCGGACAAAACCGACCAGCTCTGCGCAATCGAATCGATGCGGCATTCGGGATTGCTGGTAGAGCCAAGGGGAGAGCCGTCGTCGAAGAAGGCGCGAAGATACCATTTGCCATCCCAACCATGTAGTTCGATATTTTTGCGTAACAGATCAGCTTCGGCGCGGCATCGTCCTGCGAATGCCGTATCTCCGTACCGCTCTGCAATTTCCGAAAACCGGATGAGTATGTCGTACAGGAAGAAGGCCAGCCAGACGCTCTCCCCTCGCCCGTGGAAACCAACGAGATTCATGCCGTCGTTCCAGTCGCCGCTGCCCATCAGCGGAAGACCGTGCTCGCCGAATCGCAAACCATGCACGATGGCCCGCACGCAATGCTGGTACAGCGTCCCAACCTCTACAGAATGAATCGGAAGATCGTAGTAAGATTCTTCATCAGCGCCGACCTGCCGACCTTCCAGGAAACCGGCAGGCTCATCCAGTACACCGATATCGCCGGTGGTTCCAATATAACGACACGCCACCAGGGGTAACCATAGATAATCATCCGAACAGCGCGTCCGGATGCCGCGGCCCGCTGGCGGGTGCCACCAATGCTGAACATCTCCTTCTATAAATTGCCGCGAAGCCGACAGTAGCAGATGCTCGCGCACGAGAGCGGGCTCAACGTGAACAAGCGCCATCACATCCTGCAATTGATCACGAAAACCGAAAGCCCCGCCCGATTGGTAATAGCCGCTGCGTCCCCACAACCGGCAGGCGATAACCTGATACAACAGCCAGCCGTTTACCATCACGTTTACCGACGGGTCGGGCGTCTCCACTTGTACAGTGCCGAGTGTGCGCACCCAATAACGGTGTACGTTTTCAAGGACCTCATGCGCAGCCGTAATCCCGCGGAAGCGCCGCACGATCTTGAGGGCATCATCAGTATGAAGCCCGGCGCCCAGACGAAACACAATTTCTTGCGTCTGGCCGTCGAATAATTCAAGTGGAACCCTGATAGCGCCGCAGGGATCAAGCCCTGGCCCAACCCGTCCAGAAAGTTCTTTGGCCCTCATTGCAGCTGGGTTACTCAATCTACCGTTGCGGCCTATAAACTCGGTTCGGTCGCCGGTTACACTGCGCCCTTTATCGTCCACATCAAAAAAAGCAACCTGACCCGAAAATTCATTGCTGTAAGGATTGCGTGCAAGCAACGCTCCGCTGGCGGGATCTATCTCGGTAACGACGTGCATTCTGCTCTTCTCGGGCAAATCCCCCAATACCCATTCTACACAGCCCGTTACCGAAAGCTGGCGCGGTCGCCCGGATTCATTGCGTACTTTCAGTGCTGTGAATTTGATGGAAGCATCAAGGGCGACATAGACCCAGAGTTCAGAATGAATGCCATCCTCGATGTGTTCAAAGACACTGTATCCAAATCCATGCCGGGTAACATATGGCGCTGCCCCCGGGCTCGGCAACGCTGTCGGCGACCAGAAATGGCCGGTTTCTTCATCTCGCAGGTAATATGTCTCTCCACCGGCATCGCAAACAGGGTCGTTGTGCCATGGAGTCAAGCGGTATTCGTGCGCATTTTCGCGCCAGGTATACGCTTGACCACTCTCCGAGATAACGGTGCCGAATTGCGGATTCGCCAGGATATTTGACCAGGGCACGGGTGTCGTCTGCCCCCCTCCGATTGTGATGACATATTCGCGCGCATCGGCGGTAAATCCCCCCAGCCCATTGGCAAAGAGCAGTTCCCGGTCCGGCAGCTTGACACTCTGTCCGGAATCAGGCCGGCGTACCCGCTCCAGTCCAGCCGCAGGAACCGGTAAATCCGCAGGTAGTCGGCGAGCCAACTGTTCCATCAAACTTCCATTGCTGTCGATAATAATCACCCGCGCTACGGTTTGCATCAGGATCCGATCCTCGGAGGCAATCTGTTCCGCGCGGCGGATGAAAATGCCACCTGGACGATCGAGCACGTGCGCTTCGGAACTTCCAGCCACCAGGCCCATGATATGATCGTGCAGCAGTTGACGATAGCTCGAATGGTCCTCATTCCAGATCACCAGATCGACGGCAATTCCCTTCACGCGCCAGTAAGCATGCGCCTGTACCAGTTGGCGCACCAGATTGATGTTGGCGCCATCGCTGATCTGCAGCAGCACAATGGGCAGATCGCCGGAAATTGCGTATCCCCACAGTCCCGACTGGCTGCGCTGGTTTTTGCTCAGCACGGTGGGATCAGCGCGTAAATAAGCATTCGCATACAGCACCGAACCAGCCAGCCGGCCGAATAATTGCGCGTCGGACTCAGTCGCATTAAGCTGGTGCAGCACGACCAGGCTGTGAGTCCACGCAAGATCGAAGACGCGGTTCGTCATGTGCTGATCCTGATATTTTTCGACCAGATGCATGGCAGCATGACGGGAATCCCCGGCGCCGGTAACGATATCTATCGTCGCGGATTCTCCCGGTTCGATGGTAACGGACTTGCGAATAGCGACAATCGGGTCGAGAACCGAGCCCGAGCTATTGGAAAGCCGTCCGGAAGTTGTCATCGCCTGCGGCGCCGACACGTCGTTTCCTCGTCCGATGAAAACCATGCGATCCGTCTCGTATGAGATTTCCTCCGTAGCGACACCATGTACCGCCATCAGATGAAACATCCAGGGCACCGGGTCGCTCTGGGAGCGCGGCCGCCTGCTGCATAGAATCGCATGCCGGTCTGCCAATATTTCCGTCTGCACAAAGAGATTCCCGAAAGCCGGTGCTTGCGCGTCACCCGCCTGCGCCGCGAGCACTACCTCAGCATATGAAGTGACTTCGATCGTCCGGCGTGTCCAGGCACGATTAGTGATGCGGACCCGGCGTAGCTCGATGTCATCTTCGGGCGAGACTGTAATTTCAGTATGCGTATCGAAATCAAGGTCGCGTCGCCGGAACTCGACCCGTCCTTCCGAAAAGACGACCCCATAACGCTTGGGTTCTTTCAAGGTAGGCTGGTACGTATTCGACCAGAACTCTTCACTCTCCACATCGCGCAGATAGCAGAAGCTGCCCCAGTAATCGCAAGTGCTGTCTTCCCGCCAGCGCGTAACGGCGAGATCCTTCCAGCGGCTGCTTCCTGCGCCGCTATTGGTTACCATGACGTGATAGCGGCCGTTTGACAGAAGCTGTATTTCCGGAATAGGGGTGTTTGCGCTCGATAGAAGCCGCACCGGCATCTCCGGGAGTTCCTTGATGATGCGCACGTCGGGGAGCTCGGGCGCTTGTGGGCTGAAGACGGTGGCCTTGGGGATACGCTCCTGAAGCAACAGGATTGTTGCCTGAAATATGGGCTCGGACGCGAACCGCCGTTGCATCGGGCGATCCAGCAGTAAATATGCCAGCGAAAGTAAGCTCATACCCTGGTGATGCGCCATGAACGAGCGCACCAGGGCGCGTGTTTCACCGCGGCGCAGCCGTGATGGCGTATAGTCGACGGCCTCGTAAAAGCCGAATTTACCGACCATATCCTGGGCAGCAAGGTGCTGAAGGTTACGGCAGGCGGCTTCCGGAGCGATCATCAGCGCCAGTACGGAGGCATAGGGTGCAATGACCAGGTCTTCGCCGAGGCCTCGCTTGAGCCCCAGCCCTGGAACCCCAAACGCGCGATACTGGTAGTTGAATTGGACGTCGACGGCGTTATAGCCGGATTCGGAGATACCCCAGGGGATGCCGCGTTCCTCACCATACGCTATTTGGCGATTGACTGCCCCTTTGCAGGTCTGGTCCAGAAGTGTGTTATCGAACGTGGGCATTACCAGCAGCGGCATGAGGTACTCGAACATCGAGCCGCTCCAGGACAGTAAAGTCGCTTCACCGCCGTAACTGGTCAGCATGCGCCCCAGGGCAAACCAGCTTTCCTGCGGCAACGCTCCCTGGGCAATTGCGACAAAGTTGCAGAGTCTTGCCTCCGATGCGAGCAGATCATAGTAGCTGGCATCCAGTCGATGCTCACCGACGTTATATCCTATTGCGAGTTGCCGCTGTGCATGGTTGAACAGGAAGCTATAGTCCATCTGCGCCATGTCGGCTACCTGACGTGCCAGGCGTTCAAGGTTGGCCAACTGCTCAAGCGCAACCGCGCTACCTTCGCTCGCGAGTTGTCGCAAGGAAGGGTTTTCCGTCGAGTGTGCTACATCCGCATCATCCATGGCAGCAGCCGGCAGGGATTGGGGCACGAGGCTGATCAATTCCGCCAGTGCGCTTTCACACTGCTTATTCAACGCAGCTGCCCACTCATGAGCTTCGCTGGAGGCCAACGTTTTTGGCTCTTCGTTAATCTCGCGAATAATCGCCCTGGAGCAGGTAGCTAACCGATCGAGATCAACCCGCACGCTCGCGATTGTGATCGGGCGCACCTCTGCTGCGATCGCGAGCGCTTTTTCGAATTGTGCCAAGGAAGAATTTGCAGGAACGGAACCGGCGGTTTTTTCAAGCACCCGCAGCGTGTCGGCCAGTGCCAGAAATAAATGCTCGCGAATAATCGGCTCATCGGATATTTCCAATAGACCAGTGCGCAATGTCAGCAGGTGACCCGCCAGATTGCCGCTATCCACTGTGGAGACATAGCGCGTCAATGGCGTCTTTGTTTTTGTATCGTACCAATTGTAGAAATGACCGGCATGCCGTTCAAGCGTTTCCATCGACTGCAACGTATTCATGGTGCGTTCAATGAGCTGTCCAGTGCCAATGTAGCCGAAGTCGTAGGCGGTAATATTGGCCAATAGCGCCAGACCCATGTTGGTCGGCGATGTCCGGTGCGCGATAGCCGCGACCGGATACTCCTGAAAATTGTCAGGGGGTAGCCAGTTATCCTCTGGGCCGACGAAAGTCTCGAAGAAAAGCCATGTCCGACGCGCAATCTGGCGCAAGAAATGTATCTGGCCAATGGTTAACTCTGTGCTGCGGGGAGGAAGCGGCCGGCTTATCCACCAGGCAATAGCGGGAGACCCAGCCCATAACAACAATACAGGCAATGTCCCTATCAATGCCAATGGCTCTGTAACCACCATTCCTGCTACCGCGGCTATTGCCGTTACAGGTGCTATCCACATCGATTGAAAGGAAGCGCCGAGACCGGCACGCCCATCCTTCACGTCAGCCGGATCAGTCTCACTTTCCGCATAATGGGAAGGATTCCATTCAAGAAGACCGCGGTGAGTGATAAATAGCCGCACATGGGTACGGAGAATCGCGTCGAGGCTGAAATAAGCCTCGTATGGAAGGCATGCCAGTGTGAATGCCACCTGCCCGAATTGCCGGCCAGCCGTGCGCATGGAGGTGATAATGTGAGAACGCAGCGCGACTTCTTTCGGCTTGTTCAGCAAGTCTATTATGACGGTTATCGCAGCTGGAATAAAAAGCGTACCGATAACGACCAGCGTCCAGAACCATGCATGGGTGAGTACCATCCAACCCAACAACAAAAGTAGCGTCATGGCTGCCGGGACCAGGCTGCGCCGAAGATTGTCCATCAGCTTCCACCTCGACAATGCCGATAGCGGATTTGGCTGATAACTTCCCTGCGGCCCCGGTACACGCCACAACAACCAGCTGGCGAGCTGCCAGTCTCCTCGAATCCACCGGTGGCGGCGGCTTACATCCGCACTGTAGTGTGAGGGAAATTCTTCATATAACTCAACGTCACTTAGTAAACCTGCCCGTGCATAGCATCCTTCCAGAAGGTCATGGCTCAGAATTCGATTATTGGGAAAACGGCGGCAAACCGTCTGCTCGAATGCATCGACGTCGTAAATTCCCTTACCCACGAACGAGCCTTCATAAAACAGATCCTGATAAACGTCAGAGACGATACGTGTGTATGGATCGATGCCGGCCTCGCCGCCGAAAAGCCATGCGTATCGCGATTGGTTGGTACTCGACAGACTTACCGCAACCCTCGGTTGCAAAATTCCATAACCCTCGGTTACCAGACCCGCCCTTCCCTCTGCAGAGTTTTCTTCGAGCCTCGGGCGATTCAACGGGTGTGCCATCGCACCCACGAATTGATGGGCGGTTTCCCGCGGTAACTGGGTATCGGTGTCGAGTGTGATGACGTATTTTACATTCGACAGCACCGCCATATTACCGACGACGAGGGAAAACGCGTCGCTTCCGGCCCCGCTTAAAAGCGCATTTAAATCGGCAAGTTTCCCCCGTTTGCGCTCTTGACCCATCCAGAGCCGTTCCTGAGGATTCCATCGGCGTGGGCGGTGAAATAGAAAAAAAAGGCTGTCCTTACCTTTTACCGCTGAGCCGCCGGAGCCGTCCGCCTCAATCGTGTTATCCGCAGCGCCAGTGGCATATTTTTTATTCAGCTCCTCGATACCTGTTCGTGCGGCATCCAACAATATTTGGTCTTCGGGAAGCGTTTCCTGATCCGCATCCTTGAAATCGGTCAATAACGCGAAGTCGAGATTACCGTCGCGATTGGCTAAAAATCGGACTTCAAGCGCCTCAACAAGACGCCGCGCATCTGACTCGCTTGTCAGCATGGTGGGAACCACAACCAATGTTTGAAACGCCGCAGGGATGCCTTTGGAGAAATCCATGCGGGGCATCGAATGGGGTCGCACCAGTAGAGGACTCGCCCAGTTGACCAGCGCTACCGCCAGTTGACTCACCGTGAAAAGCGACAGCATGCCAACCATTCCCAGCAGCCATCCGTTCGCACCGTCGGCATGGGCTTCAGCCAGTAGCATGCCGACCAGGCTTGCCGTAATCAATACGATCGCACCAAGATAATGGAAAAGCGGATAGCGGCGGCCGATTCGCCAAAGTTTCTCCAGGAATGAAAAGCGTACTCGTACTGCCTCTTCAAGGTCGGGCAAGCCGTCGTCAACGAGATAAAAACCGACATGTGCCCTGGCATTATCGTCCGCCGTCGCCGCTGCCTCGCGTGCCAACCGGAGCGCTCGCCGTGCCACTTCCACTTCCGATACCGGACTTGCCTTCGCTACACGCTCCACCACATGCCGATACTGATCCCGGCTGGCAAAATCCATGCGGCTGTAGACCCCGTCCGGATCCTCTCGCAAGGTCTGCTCAACGATGCTGGTGGTTTCAACGAATTCACGCCAGTCGATCGCGCCCAACGTACGCAGCGTATTTATGCTGTTGGAGATCGAGACCTGGTCAGCCGCCTGTTGCTGATTTCCCAACTGCACCATCTGGTCGATTGTCTGATTCGACTCAGCAAGCCTCTGCTCGATCCAGGTCAACGGAAGCGCCAGCGCGGGCCCCTGCCCCTGTAGTCGCCGTGCCAGTTCGGAGATGAAAGGTGTCGTCATCGGCGGATCGGACCGCGCCATATCGGCAATGACAAGAACCAGACTCTTGGGATCTCTCTCGGCAATACTCGTGATTTCCCCAGCCCAGGTGGCAGCAAGCTTGCGATCTATGCCACCGGCAGCGACGTGAACCCCGACCCGGCGCAGGTTCTCGATCAGTGCGAGCCGCAGCATGATCGGAATCGCCCATAACTCTCCCAGCTGCAAATTCACGACAGCCTGATAGGCTGCGACGAAACGCCTGAGGCTCTCTGTATCAACCCTGCCATCGCCATGCGAGATCGCCTGCAAAGCGATGTCATATACTCGCGGAAGATTTGCACTGCCGCCGCGCGCAAGAAGGGGTAATTCGCGACTATAGTTTTTGGGAAGATGACGCCTGGCCATACGGATCTGCTCTTCTATCAAATAGAAGTTGTCGTATATCCACTCGCCCGCCGGCGTAAGCAGCTGATCCGCTGTTACCGCTTCCGTCAGTACGGTGCAGATGTTGAAGAGCGTATTTTCGTTCTCATCCAGCCGCGCCAGGAGCTGATCCGTGCCCCCACTCGTTGATAGCTCGTGAGATGCTGCAAGGATGCCGCCATACAACTCCATTTGATCTGCACTGAACAGTTCAGATCGCAACGGCAGTTCTTCGCTAATAGGGACGCGTGGTCTTCCGATTTTCCTAAGCCGATCTGTAATAGGAAGTAAAAGCTCAGAAACAGTGAGGTCTCTAGCTTTCAATTTGATTATTCTCCGGGCTGAGATCGCTTAAACGCGATCAAAAATACGTGGCTTGACGGGTTTGGGCTTCTTTGAGTCGTGGTCTCATCTTGAGCCAACATACTCACGATGTAAACCTCTCCGATTGCGTAGCTCCGTAGCGGTAGAGCGAATAGTATAAGCAGGAAGAGTAACACTACGATATTCGTCAACTCCTGCTTGCAGGCAGCAGTTTGGGGAAATAAGCCTTATCGTGTAGTAATCTCCCTTACATCCCACCGATGAGCGCAGAATCTTTCCTGCTGGCTTCGCGCCAACCTTTGTCGTTCCAGCCTATGCCGTGGAATCGCTGCAACTCTCGATGTGAAGCCTCCGATTGCGTAAATACCCCAATGCTGCTGTTATTCAGGTAAAGAGCAATGATAAAAATTTGGCTCATCCATAGTATGTACGCTAGCGCACAAAATACCACCCGATAAAATGGAATACTCCGTAAAAAGGCCGTGCTTGACAGAATTTGCGTTCTAAGATAAATGCTATCATAAGTTGGATGGAAACCGGCTGGTGGAAGGAGAAGGGCCTTCGAGCATTTGCCATCTTTTGATTTTTTTGATTTCATTCCACCATGCCCACGCTGCGCTTACTTTTTTTATAAAAAATTTCTGTAGCGGATGCCAAGCTCTCCTCCACATCAGCCCGACCAGAATCGTCTCCTTGCCGCTTTGCCGGCGATTGAACTTGAACGCATAAAATCGCACCTGGAATTGGTTCATATGCCGCTTGGGGACGTTCTTTGCGAATCCGGAGGGCGCCTTCCATACGTCTACTTTCCAACTTCCACCATCATTTCCCTGCACTATATCCTGGAAAATGGCGCGTCATCGGAGATTGCAGGCGTGGGTAATGAGGGCTTGCTCGGTATTTCGCTGATCATGGGCGGTGAAAGTACGCCGAGCTGGGCCACTGTGCAAACTGCCGGCTATGGCTACCGGCTGAAAGCCTCGCTTCTGTTGCAAGAGTTTAATCGAGGAGGCCCGATACAACGATTGTTGTTGCGCTACACTCAGGCGCTTATTACGCAGATCTCACAGACCGCCGTATGCAATCGGCACCATACCATCGAACAACAGTTGTGCAGGTGGTTATTGTTGACGCTGGACCGATTGAATTCCCAGGAATTGGTCATGACTCAGGAATTGATCGCCAGCATGCTTGGCGTGCGCCGCGAAGGCATTACGGAGGCTGCTGGAAAACTGCAACAGGCCGAGATTATCCGCTATCGGCGCGGCCACATTACCGTGCTTGACAGAGCCGGACTCGAAACACACGTTTGCGAGTGCTACGATGTGGTCAAGAAAGAATTCGATCGTCTGTTTCGTGATGTGCGAAAGTACTAGCAGCCTGTCGGGCTTGAAGAATTGCAGCGAAAAGTGATCAAGTGAGAGCGCAGATTTTGCGGATTTTGAAGGCCAATAGTTGTTCTATTGGCCGAAAAAGCGGCGAAATATGAACCGACCAGACGCGCTTACAGCCGATTGCCTTTAAGTCCGACAGGCTGCCAGAACAAGCGCACGCGGGCGAGACGATGCGCAACCCTACCGATTCCGGATCTCAGCTGGAATAAAATAGATCGGATCAGCATAACCAGCAAAAGAATCATGAGATAACTGGTATTCGGAAAAACCAACCGACGACTTCGCAACCCCTCCGCAATCTTGATCTTGACCGCAAAGCCATGCCGCAGGCTTTGCGGTCAAGATCAAGATTGCCCTCACTTTACCAGCCACAAGCCGACCCATGCCGGGCTTCTACCAAAGCTTGAATGTGCGGTGACGTACTGAACGGTGCTACCAACAGAAGTATCATTCCAAACTATAGGAACTGCTCCTGTTCTTTGTTCTGCCCTCGGTTGCAAGCCCGTCCATGTCGATCCGTCCCAGGACCGTAAAAAAGACTATATTTTTGATCTTCGGCACATTACTTGTGCTTGTCACACTATTTGCCATCTGGTTTGACTGGAACATGTTGAAGCCATATGTCGAGCACCAGGTAACCGAAAAGACCGGTCGCGATTTCACGATCCAGGGCGATCTCGATGTCAGGCTATCGCTCAACCCGCTGATCAGTATGGGAGGACTTTCACTTGCCAATGCCGATTGGGGCACGCAGCAGCCGATGCTCGATGTCGATAAGGCCGTTTTCCGCGTCAGTCTATGGAATCTGTTCCTCGGCCATGTCGTACTGCCCGAAGTATCCATATCCAGGCCGAAAATCATCCTTGAAAAGAGTGAGGATGGAAAGCGCAATTGGGATCTTAAAAAGGACGAAAAAGAGAAAGTGGAATTGCCGGAAATTGGTAGGCTCGTCCTGGACCAGGGCAAGGTCATTTTCCGCGATCCCAAGACAAAAACCGACGTAACGATAAGCATACACACCGATCCGGCAGCGGACGCGCGGGAAATGCCGCTCGACGTGGCGGCTGAAGGGACATTCATCGGCCTGAAATTCACGGCGCAAGCCAAGGGTGGCAAGGTGATGTCACTTGCGGATAAAACGCTCCCCTATCCCATCAAAGCGAGCGCTCAAATCGGAACGACTCACGCCGCGGTTGACGGCATCATTACCGGGCTTGCCGAGCTGTCTGCAATGGATCTGAAGCTGGAAATACGTGGGGAGGATCTATCCGCACTTTATCCGATGGTGGGAATCGTATTTTTTCCCTCACCACCATACCGGATATCAGGAAGGCTTACGCACCAGAAAACCGAGTGGTCGATGAAGCAATTTTCAGGAGAGGTAGGCAAAAGCGATCTCGGCGGCGATATATTTTTTGATACCGGCGGCAAGCGCCCCATGCTGCGCGCGGATGTTGTATCAAAAGTCCTCGACCTGAACGATTTGAAAGGTTTTGTCGGCGCCCGGCGCGCACCGCAACCACAAGATAGTCCTGCCGAAAAACAGGAGAAAAAAGCATCGATAGAGGCCCAGCGGGACCGCGTGCTGCCGGACCAGGAATTCAAGGTGGACCGATTGCGGGCAATGGACGCGGACGTCAAGTTCACCGGAGAATCGATTCGCAACAAGGAATTGCCGGTCGAGCATCTGGTAACGCATCTCAAGGTCGATGATGGGCTGCTGACCATGGACCCCGCCAATTTCTCGGTCGCAGGCGGGAGTATTATTTCCAGGGTCGCGATAAATGCACGGAAGGACATACCCGCCGCAGAGGCCAGGATTGACTTTAAAAGGCTGCAGTTACCGAAGCTCTTTCCCAAGATCGAGCTAACCAAGGACAGCATGGGCGTGATAGGCGGCACAACAACGGTAACGGGGCACGGCAAGTCGGTGGGCGCGCTTCTCGCATCTGCCGATGGCAACTTCGGGTTGATCATGTCTGGCGGCCAGATCAGCAAACTGATGCTGGATATTATAGGGCTCGATGGAGCGCGGATTCTCAAACTTCTGATCGCGGGGGATAAAAATGCCAATATCCGCTGCGCTGTCAGCGATTTCGATATCAGGAAAGGAATCATGACCAGCGAGGCTTTTGTCATTGACACAACAGAAACAAACATTATCGGCGAAGGGTGGATAAGCCTCGTCGATGAAGCCATCGATCTGAAGATTTCCCCGCAACCCAAGCACATCAGTGTTTTGAGCTTGCGTACGCCCGTGCATATCGGTGGCACTTTCAAGGACCCGACCGTGTATCCGGACAAAATTCTGGCCATACGCATCGGCTCGGCAGTTCTGCTGGGCATTTTCGCGACACCGGCCGCTGCACTGATTCCGCTGATAGAGACGGGTCCCGGCGAGGATACCAATTGCAGGGCGCTGATTGCCTCAGTCAAAGACACCACGTCACATCCCGCCAAAGAGGCCTCGCCACAAAAGAAAGAAGTCCCACCGAAGAAGCGCGAGAAAAACGCCGAGAATCGGTAAAGGCACCGAAAATAGATTATTCGGCCGATCCGCTCATATGTGTGTAAGCGCACGGATCAATGCGCGGCAATCCCTATAGTACTAACTTTTCCAGGAGGCGTTCACGATGGAAATTCCCAGGCAGCATCAAAGAAAGCAACCCGGTTTGCAAGCAGAGATGGAGCCTCAGCCCGACTCGACCCTTGAGGGATACCGGGGAAGCGGCAAGCTGCAAGCCCGGGTTGCGATTATTACCGGCGGGGATAGTGGTATCGGGCGTGCCGTGGCCGTTGCCTTTGCCAAGGAAGGTGCCGATATCGCCATTGCCTATCTAAATGAACATGGAGACGCAAACGACACGAAAAAAGAAATAGAGCAATGTGGAAGAAAATGTCTTTTAATTGCAGGTGACGTGGGTAAAGAACAATTCTGTGCCGAAGTCGTCGCAAAGGCGATCTCGGCTTTTGGACACATTGACATCTTGGTAAATAATGCCGCGGAGCAACATGTTCGGAATAGCATTATGGATATTGGCAATGCGCAGCTCGAAAAAACTTTCCGCACAAATATTTTTTCAATGTTTCATATGGTAAAAGCTGCGCTCCCTCATCTGAAAAAAGGTGCACGAATAATTAATACTACATCGGTGACAGCCTATAAAGGAAGCCCGCATTTACTCGACTACTCGGCAACGAAGGGCGCAATCGTTGCTTTTACGCGATCATTGTCACTACAATTGATCGAACAGGGAATTCTTGTAAAC
This sequence comes from Nitrosospira sp. Nsp1, assembly GCF_900100985.1. NCBI lineage: Bacteria > Pseudomonadati > Pseudomonadota > Betaproteobacteria > Nitrosomonadales > Nitrosomonadaceae > Nitrosospira > Nitrosospira sp. Nsp1. Next base: position 10,028 of record NZ_FMUF01000019.1, on the reverse strand, counting down.
GGTGTCGCTCCCGGACCTATATGGACGCCACTGATACCCTCGACTTTTCCGCCCGAAAAGGTCGGTAGTTTTGGAAAAGACGTGCCCATGAAACGCCCTGGACAGCCTGATGAGGTAGCAACCTGTTATGTCTTTCTGGCTTCGGGGGAATGCTCATATATGTCGGGGCAAGTGCTGCATCCGAATGGAGGCACTGTCGTAAACGGCTAAAAGAAGCAATTTTGGTTTTGCGAAAAGTCCTCTTTGCAGCGGTTCATCAGATGACGTTCGAATAACGGTTTATTTACTCGCAAAGAATCGAGCTTCAGCAAAGCATAAAATACAAATCCCTTCCCAGCCTCTTGGACAAATTTGTATCGTCAGCAGGAGGCGAGGCCGCTTCGGAGAATTCCACTCTCGCATCGCATATGCGCGATCAAGTACGTGGCAGTTCCCTCAGCCGGCGTGACGAAAGGTCTGGAAATTGTTCGAAATTCGACTATAGTGGTGAAAAAAATTTGCGCCGGGCTATGGTGTGCATAACTCCAACGGAATAATTTGGCTTGCCCGGATTTTTTGTTCCTGCCTAAAGCGTACCCAACCCAAGCCGATAACAGCTATTATTATTCGTCGAAGTACAACTCAAGCCTGTAGGCTGCAAAACAGGGGCACGAAGTATGTTCAGTTTAGGTTCCAAAGAACCTGTTGTAGCGACAGCGAACATTGTGATCGATTGTTCGCCCGAACACGTCTTCAGCTATTTGGGAGAAGGATTCTTTGAAAATTATCCCAAATGGTCTCCTGAGGTCGTTGAGCTTGAGTCGGTGACTAGCGGCCCCCCAAGGCTAGGAACTATCGCAAGGCAGGTGCGTATTGACCAGGGCCGCAGGACGGAAACCCAATTCAAAATAAATGTGTATGAGCCAAACAAGCGCCTGGGCTTTGCCGGAGTTGCCGATCCTTTCCGCTGCAGCTATGAGATACGATGCATCGATAGTGGCAAATCGTCCGAGTTGATCTTTACTTTTGAATTGCTCGAGATTCAAATGTTCATGCGTCCGTTCGAGAAATTGATTCGGGTAGTAGTTCAGGAAGGCGCGCAACGAACGGTAAGAAATTTGAAGCGTTTAACTGAAGCAAAAAAATACGCGGCCAGCTAGCGGCCTGCCATTCCGCAAAATATCCAGGAGAAACAAATGACTTTCGTAGTGGAAAAGGATCCCGGATTAATCCCGCAGATCTTGTCTGAAATACTGGACAGCTCGATAAACGGAATCACACTGGTGGATCCCGATCAGGATGACATGCCCATTGTTTATGCCAATAAGCAATTCCAGGTCATGACTGGATATCCGCAGGAGGAGATCCTCGGACGCAACTGTCGTTTTCTCCAGAAGGGCGATCGTGAACAGGAAGCGCGTTTTGCGATGAGCCGGGCCATCAGCAAGCACCTGCCCATCGAAGTGACCATACGCAATTATCGAAAGGATGGCGAGCTCTTCTTTAACCATCTGACGCTCACTCCACTTCTGGATGGGCAGGGAAAACTCATCTATTATCTTGGTATCCAGTACGATGTGAACCGCAACCGAGACTTGATTTCGAAGTTCAGCATGCAGCAGGAAGCCGATACCAGACGTTTACTTGCTTCTTTATTGCCAAGACCCTGATATTGAAAATTGGGTGCGCACCCTGGTGCCTGCGATATAGGAAGCGAGCTAATCAATCATAATGGAAGAGGATTTTATGGCCCAGATAATGTATGAAAACATTCCACAGCCTCGATCGGATGACCGGCGCGTATGGGATGTACCTTTTGCGGTTTATGGATACCCGGCGTTGCTGATAGCCCATAGGTTGAAGGTTTTTGCCTTGCTTGGGGAAGGAGCGCGTACATTGCCTGAAATCTGCAAGGCGCTGAACTTCAACCCACGGCCGGCCGAGGCTATCCTGACGGCTGCGACAGCGTTGGGCTTTCTCTCTCTCAAGGACACGCGTTATTCGCTTACCCCGCTTGCGGAAGACTATCTCCTCGAAAAGAGTCCGAGCTACTTCGGATTTTTCTGGGATATGATGATTGACAATTCAGAAGTGTTTTCCTACGCAAGCCTGGAGAGGGCAGTGCTCACCGATTCGCCCCAGGCCTATGGAGGGGGCGATATTTATAAATCCCATGAAGAGCAGGCGGAACTGGCGCGGAGATTTACGCGTGGCATGCACAGCATGAGTATGACGTTGGCCTCCGCCTGGCCAAGTGTCCTGGATCTCACCAGCCATCAACTGATGCTCGACATAGGCGGCGGTTCGGGAGCGCATTCGATCGTGGCTGCGTTGAAATCGCCAAACCTGGATGCGCTGGTCCTGGATCTGGAGCCTATATGCGAGGTCGCTCAAGAGTTCATTAATCAGTACGGCGTGCAGAATCGTGTAACGACCCATGTTGCCGATATGTGGAACGACCCATTCCCGGCAGCCGATCTACATTTTTATTCCAACATCTATCACGACTGGCCTCCGGAGAGGTGCAGATTCCTTACGGAGAAAAGTTTCCGGAGCCTCGAGCGCGGCGGACGCCTCATCATTCACGATATCCTCTACAACGACGAAAAGACGGGACCTCTGGCTGCTGCAGCATATAGCATGCTAATGCTGGGATGGACGGAAGGTGAATGCTATTCAGGCGCTGAATTGGCCGCGATGCTGAAGGACGCTGGTTTTCACGATATTCAGGTGTATCCGGCTTTTGGTTATTTCAATGTGGTTACCGGCGTGAAGCCATAGTGATAATTTTTTGCAACTATTGCTCCTGGTTCACCTGGAAATCGGAAATCTAAACATGATCATCGGTCGGTCGCCCTTACCTTCAATCTTCTGAATAATGCACACCAGTCCCACGTGAAGTCGCGTCCCTCGCCGCATAATGACCGAATCAAGGTGTGGCTTCACGTCACCGTCTGCTGGTCGGCTTGAATCCCAGCGTTTTCATGGCCGGTACTACTGATTGCTTCGTAGCGCCGTAGTCTGCCCATGGGGCGTTGCCCTTATCCAACCGTTCGTGGATATTCAAGGCCGACCAGCGGCTGGCGCTCGTAAGCGACTCCAGTTCTTCCCATGCCAAAGGCACTGACACGCCCAGGCCCGGACGTGCGCGTACTGACCAGGCCGACACGGTCGTTGCCCCGAAACCGTTGCGAAGATAGTCTATGAAAATCTTTCCAACGCGGTTTCGCGGCCCGCTTTTGGCAACGAAACGCTGCGGTATGGTTTCGGCGAGGTGTTGGACAATGGCTTGAGAGAAATTTTTTACGGTGTCCCAGTCATGCAGCCTCTTTATTGGCACAATGACGTGCAAGCCCTTGCCTCCACTCGTTTTCAGGAAAGATTCCAACCCCAGTTCCCTGAGAAATACATGAACAAGCTGTGCCGCTTCCTGGATGAACGACCACTTCACCCCTTCGCCGGGATCCAGATCGAATGTCATCCTGTCAGGTTTGCCGATAGCATTTTTTGTGGCGTTCCATGTATGAAACTCGATTACATTCATTTGAGCGGACGCTAATAGACCTTCGGCGCTGGCAACTTCAATCAATGACTCATGCCCGGGATCCAGAGACGGGTCAAGCTGATTGACTCCCGCCATATTCTCTTTTTCCCAATGCTTCTGAAAAAACAGCTGACCGGCAATTCCTTCCGGTGCGCGGACGAGCGATACCGGCCTGCCTTTGAGATGCTCCAGCATTAAAGGTGCGACCAGCAAATAGTAGCGAACGAGCTCAATTTTCGTAAATCCAGTGGATGGATCAATTACACGCTCGGGGTGTGAAACCTTCAACGATGGTGTTGGCACCGTGCCCGCAGGTTTTGCATCGGCGGTATGCACCGGCTTCTCCCGAATAATGACTTCTGCTTTTTTATCCGATCTCAAGCCTTGAAAAACCGAGTGGCGAATATGTCCATCTCGTGTCCATTCTCCAAAGGACACTTCAGCCACCAGCGTGGGCTTAACCCAGTGCGCATTTTTTTCAATGTCGCTCGCTCCGACAAATGGTGGACGCTCAGTGGCAATTTTGTCCAATTTCACTTTAAGATCATGAAGCGTATTATCGCTAAATCCCGTGCCTACGTTCCCGGCATAACGAAGCTTCTTGTCTTCATCATGGTAGCCGAGCAGAAGCGAACCTATACCGGCCCGGGAACCCTTGGGGTCGGTAAAACCGCCAATTACAAATTCCTGTCGTTGCGTACACTTCAGCTTTATCCAGTCGGGAGAGCGGCGCGAGGCATAACGCGAAGTTTTGCGCTTACCGATCAAGCCTTCCAGCCCCAGGCGGCAGGCCGAGGCGATTATATCTTTCGGCGGCGCATCGAAAATATCGCTGAAGCGTATCGGTTCCGGCGGAGGTGGCTCAAAAAGGGTTCGGAGTAATGCCCTTCGTTCAATCAGTGAAGCCTCTCTCAAATCATATCCATTGTAGAACGGTATATCGACCAGGTAATAAATAATGCCTTGAGTCCGGGCGCTATCAAATGCATTTTGCAACGCCTGAAAATCAGGTATGTTTTTGTCATTCAGTACCACAATTTCGCCGTCGAGCCATCCGGACTTCAGCCTCATCCTCGCTATTGCTTTTATAAGATGAGGCAATCTCTCTGACCAGTCATTTCCATTTCGAGTAAAGAGTTTAATGTCGCTGCCATCTATTCTGGTCAACATCCGATAGCCGTCGAACTTGATTTCGTAAATCCACTCAGCCGGATCGTTGGGCGGCCCATCCACCAGCGTGGCGAGTTGCGGGCGCAGGATGCGGGGAAGGGCCGCTTTAACTGCGTTTTCCGGCAAGGCAGGTTCGTTTTTTCCGGACTTCGATCCAGTCCTGGTTGACGTTGTGCTAACCGGTGCAGCAGCTTTTTGAACCTCCAGCGGTTCAAGCCCGGCAACACTCTCGGGCATTTCATCCACCACGCTATATTCGTTGGATGAGCGAACATAATCATCCTTTTCCTTGATGAGCAGCCATGCCTCCCGTTTTTCTTCCTCCTTCCTTCTCATGCGTACCAGCGCCCAGTGACCCTTCAATTTGTGCCCGCGCAGCTCAAACTTCAGCTTGCCGTCACGATAACCCTTGTGGGGGTCCTCAAGAGGAATCCACGTTCCCCTGTCCCAGATGATGACTTTACCCGCACCATACTGCCCGCGCGGAATCTCGCCTTCAAAACTGTTGTATGAGATGGGATGGTCCTCGACATGAACCGCCATGCGTTTGTCATCCGGGTCGAAGCTGGGCCCTTTGGGAACGGCCCAACTTTTCATCGCCCCATCAAGTTCAAGCCTGAAGTCGTAATGGAGCCGCGTTGCCCAGTGCTTCTGAACGACAAATGATAAGGCTGTCTTTCTTGCCTTACTGCGGGTACCGATGCCGGAAGGTTCGGACGTTATGGAAAAATCACGTTTTTCCCGATAGACCTTGAGCGAATCCGAGTTTGACATTTTTCAATCCAGATGATCCATTAGGACGCGAGATGATGGCGAGGCAGGTTGCGAGACAGTTTTGCTGGTTGAGAGAAGTCCATAGCTTAGTCTATGGACGCCGAGCAAGCGGCAAAAATGGCCGCAAACTGACCGCCAGCACTCGCGTAGGCTCGCAGAGCCGCCTAATGAATTATCTGGGTTAAAGACTTATTCGGCGGTTTTCTATGCGCGGCGCTTATGCGTACCTTTGCTAGAAGTGGGTACATTGTCTGCGTCCGCCGGTCTTTTGCCTCGCGCCTTGCCACTGCTCTCCTTGTCCCCACTTTTCTTCAGGCTGCGCTGCAGCAATTCGGTAAGATCAAGTATCTGTGCACTACCAGGTGCCGTTTCGGATTCCTCCGGTTGAGCCACGGTCTGTATGTCGCCCGTTTCGACCTTTTCATGGACGAGTTTCATGATTTCCTCCTTGAAAGAATCACGGAACTCTTCAGGATGCCATTTTCCGCTCATGTCCATCACCAATTGCTCGGCCATTTTCAATTCCTTATCGGTAATGCCCGCCTCCTCCTTTCCCTCGGGAGGAAAGCTCAATTTCTCCCAACTGCGTATCTCGTCGCCCCATCGCAACAGATTCAGCACGAGTGCGGGACCTGATGGCATGAGAGCAGCCAGGTGCTGCTTTGTTTGAATAACCACCCGCGCAATACCGATGCGCCGGGTCTTGAGAAGGGTTTCGCGCAAGAGCGCATAGACCTTGGCTCCCTTATTGATCGGAACGATATAGTAAGGACGCTCAAGATAAACAAATGGAATATCGGTGACCGGTACAAACATTTCAATCTCGATCGTTTGAGTGGCCTTCGGATAAGCAGCAGAGATTTCGTCCTGACTCAGCACGACATACTGCCCCTCTTCATATTCAATGCCCTTGACGATATTTTCCTTGTCGACCTCCTTGCCGGTCTTCTTGTTTATACGCTTGTAGCCAACCGGATCCATGCTGCGCTTGTCCAGCCAGTCGAAATCCAGTCCCTGTTCCGCCGTTGCGGAATGGAGGGCTACGGGTATATGCACCAGGCCGAAGCTTATGGCGCCCTTCCATAACGCGCGGCCGCTTGACTTAGGAATATCCATGGTTCACTTCCTATACATCCACAAAAAATGACACTCTCCAATCTGGAAGATCAGCCGATATCAGAGAAGTCAGGCTGTATTCATAATTATTCGGATGGACTGCACATCTCTTCGCCGGAGCAGAGACGCAAGAGACGGCCAACCCCGGCGATGCTCCAACTCACCCAAATTATCATCCTCTACACTCGTTTTGTCGTATGTGCGATTGCGCACGAAGTGAAGGGCCGCAGGGAATCGGTTTACGTTGTCGCGGAATGCGCGGTGAGCTATCGGCCCGACAATGCCGGTGGTGATGCTATTCAGAGTCGACTTATTACAGCGCTGTGTGTTCTTTCGTACGGAATGATCAGCTAACTGATGAGAGGATACTCAAGTCTATTTGTGAATCCGCCGCACCGCCCTGATTGCGCTGACCACAGCCCCAGGTACGGTCGAGTGGAAAGACTTCCATAAGGTCGCCTCGTGAAGGCTAATAAGCGAAGACTCATAAAAGTAAAAGCCAAAATATTAGCGATATAACTCTGCGCCACCACGAAGCTTCCTGAGGATTAAATGAATATGGATTATTTTTCCCTGCTACAATGGCCCGCGATGGTGATCAACATACTCGCGGTCTGGTTGCTGACTTACCAGTCCAAGCGCAGGCGCAATGCCGGCTTCTGGTGTTCTCTCATCAGCAACGTCTTGTGGATCGCCTGGGGATGGTATGCTCAGGCTTTAGCAGTTATTGGCCTCCAGATAGCCTTGGCTGCGCTGAATATCCGTGGCGTCAAAAAAACGGATGAAAAAACTTAGGTGCGACAGTCGATAACATCGCTGTTTTCTCTTTTTTGGTCTATCTCGTCATGGTTTGTGCAAAATGAAGTTCGAAACATGGAAAGATCTTTTGCAATACGAGCGAGCAAAATATTTTTAATTTCCGGTATTGGTTGCCTGGCGCTCGTGGTTGCTTCTAATAATATTCTCGATTACCAATCGAATTTCCGGTTCGTTCAGCACGTGATGTCGATGGATACGGTATATCCGGGAAACGTTCTGAAGTATCGCGCCATCACTGAACCGCTGCTGCATTCCGCCATCTATATACTTATCATATTCTCTGAATTCATAATTGCCATACTGTGTCTTCTGGGGGCATTGCAATTGTTTCGCCATATCCGTGATGATGCGCTGACATTTGACAATGCCAAATTTCTATCCATCCTGGGGTTATCCTGCGGTTTTGCCTTATGGTTTTTTGGCTTTGTTGTCGTTGGTGCGGAATGGTTCTGCATGTGGCAATCACCGGACTGGAATGGCCAGGAATCTGCATTCCGATTTGTGGTTTGCATCGTCCTGGTGCTAATTTACACCGTACAAAGTGATAAAATCGGCTGAACCGGCTAACTCGCCGAAATCGGGCCATCAATTACCACTAGCGTATAATTGTCAGCCCCTATTTTGTTATCTTCACTTCTTGTCTTCCTGATCGGGCCGAATACCGCCCGTCGGTAGTCTGCAAACCCAGCGATGCGAACTCTATACACCTATTGCATGCTTTTCCCGCGGCGCACCGCGTACGTCCTGGTCGCGCTGTTGGCGGCAGGTATCGCCGAAGGGCTTAGTCTAACCGCACTTCTCCCGTTACTTTCGATTGCGGTGGGCGATAACGCGAATTCCGACATCGGCAAGCGAATCGTCGACGTACTGCAAGGGATCGGCATCGTACCGACTATTGGCGTCATGCTGCTGATCATTGTCGGAGGCATGATCATCAAGAGCGTGATATTGCTGATGGCCAACAGGCAAGTCGGCTATACCGTCGCACATGTCGCCACCGCGCTTCGCCTTGAATTGATCGACGCGCTGCTCGCGAGCCGCTGGCAATATTATCTGCGTCAACCCATGGGTTCCCTGGCGAATTCGGTCGCCACCGAAGCATACCGTGCGGCCAACGGTTTTGAGCACAGCGTCACCGTGCTGGCGCTGGTGATACAAGTCATCGTCTATGGAACCGTGGCGATGTTCGTTTCATGGCAGGCAACGCTTACTTCGTTACTTGTCGGCGTGGTAATGCTGCGGCTGCTGAATCAACTGATCCGGGCTACCCGCCGGGCCGGGGGCAAGCAGACTCAACTGATGCGTCACTTACTGACTTATCTTTCCGACGTGCTCGGATCAGTAAAATCACTGAAAGCCATGGCGCGGGATAACGTGGCGGAGGCCATCCTGCGCGACCAGACCAAGCAACTGGAAAAAGCCACCCGGCGCGAAATCATGGCGCGGGAAGCTTTGATGGCCTTGCAGGAACCCATACTGGCCACCCTGATAGCGTCAGGCTTATATCTGGCCTTGTCGATATGGGAGCTTTCGTTGCCGGCTGTGATGGTGATGGTCTTTCTGCTCACCCGCCTTCTGAGCCTGCTCAATAAAACGCAGCGCAAATACCAGAATCTGGCGGCACAGGAGAGTGCTTACTGGGCTTTGCGCACAGCGATTGAAGAGGCGCGTGCCGCAGCGGAGAGAACGACGGGTACGCGTCAGCCTACCCTTCAAAAGGGGATCAGCTTGCGTCACATCGATTTTGATTACGGCACGAAACCGATATTCCAGGATCTCAACCTTGAGATTCCAGTCAATTCATTCACCACCATTGCAGGACCATCGGGCGTTGGCAAAAGTACCATGCTGGACCTGCTGTGTGGACTGGCTGAACCAAAGTCAGGGGATATGCTCATAGATGGCGTGCCGCTGCGTGAAATCAATCCGCGCGACTGGCGACGCATGATCGGCTATGTCGCGCAGGAAAATGTTCTGCTTCACGATACCATTCTCAGCAACATACTCGTCGGCGCGCCTGACCTGGTTGAAGCCGATGCGGAAAGAGCGTTGCACCAAGCGGGAGCTTGGGATTTCGTAAGCGCCCTTCCGGAAGGGTTGCAGACGATTGTCGGCGAACGCGGGGGGCTGCTGTCGGGCGGTCAGCGTCAGCGGATCGCAATAGCCAGAGCGCTGGCTCACCAGCCGCTTTTTCTGTTGCTTGACGAACCGACCAGCGCGCTCGATCCTGAAAGCGAGCGGTTGGTTTGCGACACGCTCAAAAAGCTGGCAAAGGATCTTACCGTAGTTGCCGTTTCTCATCAGCCTGCGCTGATAAATGCAGCGGATTACATATTCACCCTTTCAAAGGGTAAAGCCGAGCGACTGCAACATCCATCCGAGGTTGAGAATGAATCAGATGCCATATCCGTATCGCGCAGGGGAGCAACCTCGGTTTTTCGTTGATTTGAAAAATTATGACGGCAAACCAAAAAAAGTTTGCTACCTAGTCGTCCCTGAAAAACTTGTTTTTCAGCCAGTCAATTGTAAGCTTGGTATTTTGCTTGCCAGCAATTGATTGAGGCTGATCCGAAAACGGGCGCATAAAAGCGCCAAACGGCGCAGGATCTTGCGCAGGTTGTGGCCT
>NZ_FMUF01000018.1:0-64240 GCF_900100985.1 Nitrosospira sp. Nsp1 | reverse complement strand
TTGGGCAACATCACCCCAGCCGAATTTGCAGCCCACCATCAATTTACAACCCCGGATTCTACTGCACCGTGTAGCTAATTACTGGGAGCAGGTCAGAAGCATAAGAGCATTAGTCAATTTAACATAATATACATTATGCGCAAATTAAATTATCTTCGCAGCGGGTGCGGTCTGTAAATAAATTATTCACTTATGTGCGGTTGGGAACAGAGTGATTAAAGCCAATTGAGCAAACTATCGTCAGACGTCTACTTTTTTCTCCCTCTTGTAGTAGGCGTCTCTGGCCCGGCAAGGCCAACTACTCTTTGCCGGGCCTTTTTCTGGGCAACGCTTCAGCATGAGGGTTCTCATTCTTGAATATTCAGACTTGCATCTTGAATATTCAGACTTGCAATATAAAAGTTGGCTGGATCGACAAGCATTTAGTGCGATTTAAGCCAGGAATAGCTGCGACCAAGATCTGTTCCCAATCGTTGAACAGCGATCTGAGTGTTTTAAGTGGAATCTCATATGCGAAAACATGCTCCGGATCGGTTGGCCTGGCTGACGACGCTGTTAACCGGTAAGTGAGGTGGTTTTCCTGTCCTATTCCTCAATTTGATTTCGGTTCTGAATTGGTAGCCTCCATGAACCAGGCGATTGGATAACCATTAAAGACGGTTACCCAGACTGGACTGTAAGTTCCACGCTTGGAATTAACTAAAAAGGAGAATAAGGTGGCTACCGCTCATAACAATTTTGTATATTTTGATATAAACGGCATGAAAGCTTTTAGTTTTACAGAAACAAGCCATTCGATAACATTGGGACAACCATATTACGGCGTTACATCCGGCATAACAAAGGAAGATGGCCATGATCAAGCCTACATTCTGGTTAATGCAGGAAGAAAGAAAACGGCTGCCGTTGCAAACTGGTTTAAATCAGCAACTGGTGATGGCCAGACTGTAGTATGCGATAGCGCTGGAACTTACCCCAATGAACTGAACTTTGCCGTGCAAGGCACCATGAAGATCACGAATCAGTCCAACCAGGTGATAGTTGTTGAAAATTTTATTGTCGCCCAGGGACATTTTATTTTGACCAATAACTGGTGGATCTCAAGCCCCACTATGCAGGGTATTCACGTATCCATCTCAGGGGCGGCCACGCAAGTGTGTTCCATGGAAGGTAGTTGTTATACCGGTAATAGTGACTTTTAGTCCAAAGACGCCCTGCGTCAATCATTTCAGCATTGGCATATAGAAACCAAGACGATTTTTCGGAGCGCAGGTCAATTCCGCGATCCTGAGTTTTCGCATATATGTTCTCTTCCCTCTTGCCGTTACAGACGCGGATAAGAGTCTGTAGCGGCACAGTTTTAAGATTATTTCTGCGGCGCCTGCACGTCGAGATTACCCGCAACCAGCGCAAGCCAGATAATTTTGCATTCGCCGACTCGACCAGTTCACCCTTTTTGATCTTCGTTAGCGTCTACGCTATTTGAGGGTAAACCACCTCTCCCACCACCTCAAGAATCCGGTCTTTGGACATGTGCGAAAGTAGTTCTCCGGCGTGGGTTCCCACCAGTCGGCCATGCCCAGATTCGACGCATTCATGAATGCCGACACGTCTTTCAATGGCGCGTTCTCACGGCTTGAAACGGTATTGACCGAAAACCGCCACACATAAAGCCAACAAGTCCAGGAGATCTTGCTGCGGTAGCTCCAACAACCATATGGGAACATGATTCGTGCGATTTGGATCCGACTTGAAACCGTTCGGCTGTCTTTATTCTTTCACTTTTCAACTTGTTGAAAACGGCTTATGATTGAACGAGTAAATAAGTGTTACAAATTTTTTAGGGCGCCGTCTTATAATTCTCAAACTCCATTCATTGAAAGGAGAAAACATGAAATTTATAGTTCTGGCTATTTTTACCGCGATCATTTCAACCGTCGCATTGGCGGCGGATGCGCCTCCGATATTTGAAAAGCCGGACCCCCAAAGCAAGTTCAAGGATGCACAGCTTCACGTGAAAGAACTGATGAAAGCGGGTCAGTACAAAGAAGCGTCTGAATATATGGCTGTCTATCAAAGATTGAGCTGTGAAGCGGCGGAGCAGAAAGCAGGAACCAGCATAGAGGAAGGAACTGCAATTTGCGCGCGTAAATATCATCAGGCGGGTGTCAACGCCATCAGTGCCCAGTCATCTGCAACAGACTCGCTATCTTCAAGTACGCTTGCCCCTGGCATCATGGTGATGCCTCGTACCCTGCCTGGTTCGCCGACGGCGCTGGATGGTGGTTCCACACCCTCCCTTTTTGTCTTTGATCCTCGATCTACCCCTGGGCAAGCGGGTCCTCCGCCTGATCGCAAGGTTGATCCCTGGACTGGAAGTCCTTGATTTTCTTTCCTCTCAGCAAAAAATAAGCATCTGAAGCAGTACGCCTACCCAAGCGAGGCAATTTTTTCGGTTGGAACCTCAGGATTTGAGGTGTATGATTTCGTCCTGCCAATATTATCGATCCTGGAGACAATTTTGAAAATATCCAATCTAACGGTAGCTTTTTCCATCGGACTCATGCTGCTGAGCCCGTTATATGTGCATGCGGAAACAGCGGGTACCAATACTGCGAGCGCGGCGGCGGGAATGCCCAGCAATGAGGGCAAAGTACTTTCTACGCTGGATGCACCAGGTTATACCTATATGGAGTTGGCCAATACTGAAAAACGTTTCTGGATCGCCGCCCCCACCACCAGAGTAAAGGTAGGTGATCGTGTTCGTTTTGAACAGAGCCTGGTTATGAAGAATTTCAATAGCAAAACGCTCAACCGAACCTTCGATCAAGTTATTTTCGTCAATTCAGCCACAATAGTGAATTAGCTTGAAACAACATTAATATTGCAAGGTAAGCGACTGATTTTCAGTGATGTTATGCGCCCTTCCGTATTTTTTGATGTTTAATTGTTTTTTCCGGCTCTTTCCCAGATTCTGGTTCAACAAACCCCACGAAGAGCTTGTTTTTTAACTTTTTTAGCTCATCCCGATATTCTGCCGCTTTTTCGAATTCCAGGTTTTTTGCGGCATCGTGCATCTGCTTCTCGAATGCCTTGATTTCCCTGGCTAGTTGCGCTTCGCTCATCGAATCGTAGCGCGCTTGCACTTGCGCTGCCTTGAGATGCTGCTGGGCGGTTTCAATGTTATAAACCCCATCGATCAAATCCTTCACACGCTTGTGTACGCTTCGCGGTGTGATGTTATGTTTCTGGTTAAACAACGTTTGCTTATTGCGGCGACGCTCGGTTTCGCCCATCGCCAGGCGCATGGAATTGGTGATCCGGTCCGCATATAAAATCGCAGTGCCATTAATATGACGTGCGGCACGGCCGATGGTTTGTATCAAGGAGCGTTCGGAACGCAGAAATCCTTCCTTGTCGGCGTCCAGTATGGCTACCAGCGATACTTCGGGTATATCCAGACCCTCCCGTAGCAGGTTGATCCCCACCAGCACGTCGAATTTACCAAGCCGCAGGTCGCGGATGATCTCTACCCGTTCCACTGTATCGATGTCCGAGTGAAGGTAGCGTACTTTGATACCGTGATCGGAAAAATAGTCCGTCAAATCCTCGGACATGCGTTTGGTCAGTGTCGTTACCAATACCCGTTCGCCTTTGGCCGTGCGCAGGCTGACCTCGGACATGAGGTTATCGACCTGGGTTGTAGCGGGACGAACCTCAATCTGTGGATCCACCAAGCCGGTAGGCCGTACCACCTGCTCCACGACTTGCCCGCTGTGCACCCGTTCAAACTCTGCGGGAGTCGCGGAAACAAATACCGTTTGAGGCATTATTTTCCTGAATTCGTCAAACCGTAGCGGGCGGTTGTCCAGCGCCGAAGGCAGGCGAAAGCCGTATTCCACCAGATTTTCCTTACGTGAACGGTCTCCCTTGTACATGCCCCCTATCTGAGGGACCGTGACGTGGCTCTCGTCGATTACCATCAACGTATCGGGCGGCAGATAGTCCAGCAACGTAGGTGGGGGTTCACCCTCTTTTTTTCCGGACAAATGCCGCGAATAGTTCTCAATGCCTTTGCAGAAACCCAATTCGTTAAGCATCTCCAGATCGAAACGAGTGCGCTGTTCGATACGCTGCAGCTCCACCAATTTGTTGTGCAGGTGAAAATAATCTATGCGTTCCCGCAACTCGGCCTTGATCGTTTCGATCGCGCGTAACGTGGTACTTCGGGGGGTTACATAATGGCTGGACGGATAAACCGTATAACGTGACACTTTTCTCAACGTGTGCCCGGTGAGCGGATCAAACAGCGTCATGCTTTCTACTTCATCGTCGAACAGCGATACGCGCACTGCGGTTTCCGAACTTTCAGCGGGAAATATGTCGAGTACGTCTCCCCTCACCCTGAAGGTTCCACGCGCGAATTCAAAGTCGTTGCGTTCGTACTGCATTTCGATCAAACGCTGTATGGCCTGGCGCTGGGTAATTTTTTCCTGTTCGCGCAAATGCAGGATCATGCCGTGGTAATCGACCGGATCACCAATACCATATATGCATGAAACCGAGGCGATGATTATGGTGTCGTTTCGCTCAAGCAGCGCTTTGGTCGCAGACAAACGCATTTGCTCGATGTGCTCATTGATCGCGGAATCCTTTTCGATAAACAGATCACGCGAAGGAACATAGGCTTCCGGCTGATAATAGTCGTAATAGGATACGAAGTACTCAACGGCGTTTTCCGGAAAGAACTCGCGCATTTCCGCATAAAGCTGAGCTGCGAGTGTTTTATTGGGCGCCATGATAATCGCAGGACGCCCCAGCAGAGCGATCACATGGGCCATGGTGAAGGTCTTGCCGGAACCCGTTACACCCAGCAATGTCTGGAACGCGAGGCCGTCCTCGATCCCTTCCACCAGCTTGTCGATCGCTTCAGGCTGATCGCCGGCAGGCTCGAACAACTGATGCAGTTTGTAAGGACTATTGGGGAAGGTCTGGATCACAGGTATAATCGCGGGCTCAGTTATTTCGAAATCATTCTTCGGCTATCCAGCTAATTTTACCATGCGGGCACAGCCGACATCAGCGTAAGGACATTATCGTGGAACTCTCGAAGCGCGTTCAGGCCATCAAGCCCTCCCCTACTTTAGCGGTCACCGCCCGGGCTGCACGGCTCAAGGCAGAGGGCAAGGACATCATCGGACTGGGTGCCGGCGAGCCGGATTTCGATACCCCGCAGCATATCAAGGATGCCGCCATCGCCGCCATCAACAGGGGTTTTACAAAGTATACGGCAGTAGGCGGCACCCCCGGCCTCAAGAATGCGATCGTTGCCAAATTCAAGCGCGACAACGGTTTTGACTATACTGCCCGCCAGATCCTGGTTTCGTGCGGCGGAAAGCAGAGTTTTTTCAATCTGGTGCTTTCCACCATCAATCCTGGCGACGAAGTCATCATACCCGCGCCCTACTGGGTGTCCTATCCCGATATCGTCCTTATCGCGGAGGGAAAACCTGTGATCGTCGAGGCCGGCATCGAGCAGGGTTTCAAGATAACCGCGGCGCAACTGGAAAAAGCCATCACGCCCAGAACCAGGATGTTCGTCATCAACAGCCCCAGCAACCCTTCGGGCGGGGTTTATACACTGGATGAGCTCAAAGCCCTGGGCGAAGTGCTGCTCAGGCATCCTGATATTCTCGTGGCCACCGACGATATGTACGAACATATTCTGCTCTCCGGCGGAAAATTCGTGAATATACTCAACGCATGCCCCGAGCTATATCCGCGCACCATCGTGCTCAATGGCGTATCCAAGGCCTACGCCATGACGGGTTGGCGTATTGGCTACTGCGCGGGTGCGGCACATATCATTACCGCCATGGAGAATATTCAGTCCCAGAGTACGTCCAATCCCACTTCCATTTCGCAAGTGGCTGCGGAAACAGCCCTTAACGGTGATCAAGCCTGTATTCAACCCATGGTAGCCGCGTTCAGGGACCGTAACCGGTTCGTCACCGACGCGCTCAACGCCATCCCCGGCATCGAGTGCCTTTTGTCCGAGGGCGCATTCTATGCTTTCGCCGATGTCCGGAAGGCGATAAGTGAATTGCATGCCAAAGGCGATATCAAGGATGGCAGCGATATCGCCTTCAGCGAATATCTTCTGGAACACGGCGGCGTCGCGGTGGTGCCGGGTTCAGCGTTCGGAAGCGAAGGATATATTCGTCTTTCCTTCGCCACTACCATGGCAAACCTGGAAAACGCACTCGGACGCATCGCGAAAGTGCTCGCCTGAAAAAACGCGAGTGATAGTAAGGGTGAAGTGATAGTGAGGGTGAAGGTGCCTCATCAATTCCGGGAAGCCGGAGGAGGTTCTTCAGGGAGGTGCACCAGCTCAGGATATTTTTCCAGTGCTCGCTTGCGGTCGTACCTCAGGAGATCTTTCGCAGCCGCGCTGAAAGCCTGTTGACTATCGGTCTGCGGATCAAGCTGCGGTGCCTGCGCTGTCGTGCTGGAAATCGTCTCCCGTGGCGGTGGCGGGATGTCGGTCCTTGGTTGGGCAAGTGAATCGGCGAGTACTTGCGACACGCTTTGTATGCCCAGTTTTCTCCTCCGCGCGACCTCATCGTTATAGTCCGGCGTGCCGGCGAACTTCTCGGATAGTAATTGCAGGATCGATGTGTGATCCATCGATCCCTTGAAAACAGTACCTGGTCGGATCCATGGTGACGCGATAAGAGCCGGAACCCTCGGGCCGGTGCTTTCAAACGCGGTTTGGAATAGCGAACGAGGTGGAACCGCTGTAGGGATCGCGAGTGGCGGAACATGGTCGAAGAATCCGCCATGCTCATCATGCATAGTGATCAACAGCGTGCGGTTCCATTTTTCCCTGTCCCGGGTCAACAGGCTGTAAATATCCCGCAGGAAGTTTTCGCCGGGTCCGATAGGCGTGGGTGGGTGGTTGTCGTTGGGTATCCAGCCGAAATGGGTAGGAGAATCAGTATACTCAGGCTCGATGAATATCACGCCAGGCATCTCTGAGACTGATTCCGACTCGAAATCCGCCGGAAAATGCCGGAAGCTGCGGAAATCAGGCCCAAGTACCTCTTCATGGAAACGATCGAAAAGAGTAAAGAATGAAATCCCGCAGTGATAGACGCGCCAACTGACATTACGGGAATTCAGCCACTCAAAAATAAAACTTCCCTTCATTGTTGGGATGGGGCGCGGTTTCGTGTCGTCGATCATGCTGTAGCCGCTGTACGCCACTGAACGATTCGGCTGAGTATCCGTCGGAAGCGGAGCAAACCAGTTATCGCACACGGCATACTGCGTCGCAAGAAAATTCGATATCGGCGTATCGCCAGGCGATAAAAATCCCAACGATGGTGGGTCCTTGACTTTGCTGCCTGTCGCCTGGAAATAAGCATCGGCAAAACCGCTCATTGTGAAACGCGAACCGGCCTTTGCCAGTTGAGTTGCTACACGAGCCCTGCTGTGGGGCAGGTCATGCAACAGAGGTCCATCCTTCAATTCGAAAGGCTGGTAACCCTGGCCGTCCAGGAAATTGGTATAGTCGAAGTTCGTCTCGGGATCGACCAATCCCTCCACGTCTTTTCGATTGCCAAAGCGGGCCATGCTGAGGTGCCCAAGAACGTGATCGAAGGATCGGTTCTCCATCATCACGATCACGATGGTCTGAAACTGGTCAAGGGCCGCCATTCGGTCTCTCCTCGCAGCTCATCTGCGTTCTGATGGTTAATCGGCCCCGTACCGCGTCGAGCGCATTATCGCAACTTTCACCGGGAGCTAATGGGGTACGAACCGTCCAGGTACCTATAACAGACACATTTTTGAAGTGACCTGTCGTACCATTCGGTGGTATCTCCACCTCGATATCTTCCTTGCTGACACCCAGTGGCCGATTGTAGTTATTTACAATCGACACGGCTCGGACCCGTGAAGAGGTGTCTTTTTGCTGCAGTGTGAACGATGTCGATACGGACTGGGGGCTGCCGCCACACTGGGCAATGCCCCCCAGCAGCCCGGCACTCTGGCTGGGTATCACCTGGACATCCCACTCGCGCTGAGCGCTCTTGAGCAGGCCTGGAACCTTGATCGTAAACCGGGTATTCTCCGTGGGGGCGAAAGATCGCGAGCCTTCTGTGGGCCCTTCCCCTGTCCCCTCCAATGGAGGTGCCGCATCCAGGGTGATTTTGTCTGAAGCCTCCCAATCGATCTCGACGGTTTCTCCGGGACATACAATGCTCGGGGTTACGGAGAAAGATTTGATCTGGGCACAACCTGCGACCAGCGGCGCCATAAGCAACGTGGTCAATACTAAAAATCTGTCATGCATTTCCAATCTCCCCGGGACGAGCACAGTTCGCGAACCGCCCACGATGCGCGTCATGCTTTCTCAACTCTTTCAAACGAGCGGAACCATCAAAGCTTCAGCGGGTAACAATGATCGGAACATCGCCCGGTGCCCGCATCCATTCTGGCCGGCTTTACCAATATCCCGGCGGCACCAGGTAGAGGCCCGTATCCCATTTCCATTGCCGGATGGGGTTTTCGGTCATCGCATCTTTGTCATCAGGCTGCGCAGTCCAATGAAAATCGCACACGCTTCCCATGTGCCCTACGAACGTATGTATGCCGCCATTCGCGACACCAACGAAGAAAGGCACATTCTCCAGTTTTTCCAGCAACATCAGGGTATTGCGATCCGGCGTGACGCCGCGGTAGCCCGTAATGACTGCATCGCAGCGTACGCCATTCGATCCTGGAATCGGTGATTTCCATACGCGCGTGCCCGCTTTCGCCATATTAAGCGCGCCCAATTTCTCTCGCTCGTTTGAGTTCGCAAGATCTTCGGCGGTTCTGGGGCAATAAAAAATGACGGTCCAGCCGTCTTTCTGTAATTCCTCGCAGAGCACGGTACCGCGCAGATCGGCATCCTTTACTCTGCTGTTGATCTCGGCGAAACGCCCACCATAACCGCCCCCCTCGTAGGCTGCCTTCACGTTTTCCATTACCCAGCCGATACACGAACTTTCCTTAAGCCGCGCAGCTTGCCCGGACGTATTTTCTATGATGACCGACCCAGGTTCGATCGATCCCATTCGCCAATTTCCCATGCTCATGGCATCTATTTCCGTTCGCAGGGCTGGCCGGTCGCCTCTCAGGATAGCATCGTGGAAAGGTGAGTGGTCGCCGTAGTAGAGACCGATACCGGTGTTGTCGATAGCGGCCTTATGCGCATTGCTATTGTCGGTGATACTCTTGTCACCCAGTTCCGCAACCTTCTTCCAGCTCAACGCCTCGTCTCTTTCCGGCGCGAGACTCCCCGTTTTTGAGAACAACCATTGAGCAATGGCCAAGGCCGGCGGGTCAGAGATTGTATTAACGTTGCCGTCATGGTCATAATTATCGATGACCTCCCACAACTTCTCAAGATTTTGGGTCGTGCCCTCGATAATCCCGTTGCTGGATATACGCCTCACATTCAAATCCGGGTGAGCACTTTGAAGCTCGGCGGTATTGATGAATTTCCCCCTCAAGCGATTAACGAAGGTGTTGTGGTCGAGTATGGGCATTTCGTAGCTCCTGGCAGTAACCGGACAAGATCGAAATGGCGGAGATTTCAGCCTCCAGTTTTCCTCGCCCTATAAATTCACTTTAGCAGCAATTGCGAAAAGTTCAATTCCCTTCAAGTCGGAATCAGTGCTGCCCCACCGGTTAAGGTACTGTCTATATGGATTATATGAACCATATGAATATATTGTCCATGGGAGACGCGGGTGTATAAGGATTGAATGTTTCAGAGCTTGTTGGCATTAATTGGAGATTGAGTAGCCCCAGCTCGGGCTCATGCATGTAAACCTGTGCTGGCGCCCAATAGAGTCCCGCCAAGCCGACAAATTGGAAATCCGCATGAAGTACGGGCTACATCGCATTGAATATGTTTGGTAATTTTGATTGACGCGGAAGGTCAGGCATTATAAATTTGCGCTGGGACAAACTTACACCACCGTTGGCTACTGAAATACTGGCGCGTTGTGCTTACTTACTCACTTGAAGGAGTTAACTTGAAGACAGTCAGTTCAAATTTAATCAAGTACCTCGTGGTATCCGCTTTGGCCATCACATCCGTTGTTGCGCCGCTGGCTGCTGAGAGTGCGCTGTTGTCGATTAGTGCAATCACACATGAGCAAACGGGTTATAGACCCAATTGCGCTTCGGGTTTCGGCGGCACGACTACGGGTGCCGGGATCAGTTCGCTCGTGGGAGCGGTTTCCTTTGCGGGGAGCGATTGCATCACGCCTGCTGCAACTTCTTTCTCTTTCATCGGGGAGATGGTCTTTACGGTATGGGGTGGAGATGAACTGTTTGCCAACTATAGCGGTTCCTTCACTCCGACGGCTTATCCATCCATTTTTTCGTTAACTGACTCTACCTTCAAGATAACGGGGGGTACGGGAAACTTCTCTGGAGCAACGGGTGGCGGAACATTGCGAGGGATTCAGAATATCGCGAACGGTATAGGATTAATACAGCTCACGGGGCAGGTAGCCGATTTCAATAAAGATGAGAATAAATCCCAGCCTTTATTTTTTTATCAACGTGCCAGCGATGACCCGGACGATTTGGCAATGATTTATACCAGTTCCGATGACAGTTTGTTTCCAGGTTCGATTACGCTCGGTGATTATTTTTATCAGGATCAGAATGGACAGCTACTCGCGATCAATGCGCTACCCGCATCCGGCTCATTGAGCTTGCTGGCTATCGGTCTCCTCAGCTTCATAGTCATGCGCCGCCGCAAGATATCGAATTCGTGAAATGGCTTTAGCCCGGATGTTTCATAAATTTGCGTGATGATTGCGCAGGATTTTGTTTTGTAGGGAAATTTTGTGAAGGAGTGGCGTAGTTATTCATACGCCCGACTGAACGAAATTTTCATACGAAACAAAAGATCAGCAAGGGCGCGCGTCAATTTATGAAACATCCGGGTTAGTAACCGTATCTTGCCGGCGATGCGGTATATTAACTGTAGAGCGCTCCGAACCGATTTTGAGCACTGCGCGTAGCGTTGCAAACTTGGGAATAGCGATCAGGATGGGGGTGGTCCTCCCGGTGACGGAGGGCGAGCGTCATGCGCTATCTGCAGCATGATTTCCAGTCCGTCCGTGATCAAATGTTCGATCACTGGAATAAAGTAAGGCAGCGACAGCATCAATACCACCATTCCCACCATTAGCGTGATCGGGAAACCGACAGCAAAAACGTTGAGCTGGGGTGAGGCGCGCGTCAGAATGCCGAGCGCCAGATTGACGATCAGCAATGCTGCAACGACCGGCAGCGCAAGTTGCAAGCCTGCCAGGAAAATCGTGCCTCCCCACTCCGCGAGCCTTCTCCATCCGCCGGCTGAAAAGGGTTCGGCCGAGATGGGAAATGCGCTGAAACTTTCAGCCAGCACAGACAGCATCAGCAGATGACCATTTAACGACAGGAACACGAGCGTCGCCAGCAGCCCGAGAAATTTGCCCACTACCAGCGTACTGCCATCGCTTTGCGGTGTGAAGAAGGTGGCGAAACCCAGGCCCATCTGCAAACCCGCAATCTCTCCCGCCAATTCCACGGCACTGAACACGATACGCATGGCAAAACCCATCGCCAGTCCGATTACGACCTGCTGGCTCAGCACCAGCAGTCCCGCGGGCGAGGCCGGCTCCAGGCCCGGAAGCGGTCCTATGGCAGGCGCCAGGATCAGCGTAATGAGAACGCCCAGTCCGATCTTCACCCGCATGGGTATGGCCGTGTTGCCCAGTACCGGCGCCGCTGCCAACAGCGCCAGGATGCGGACAAGCGGCCATAGGAACGAGGTCATCCAAGCGTCAAGATCGGCAGAACTGAAGGTGATCACTAGGGGTATCTTTAACCTGAATTCGGCAGTTGGACGAGGTGAAGTGCGCTGTTAAGTCCGTCCCACAAAAAGATAAAGCTCACGGGGTACGAAATCCTTTTGGCTTTCGCTTATTGTCGCCTGGCAAGCTGCAAGCCAGCATGAATTGCTAGCTCACCAATGCTGGAATTCCCTCAAATACCTGCCGCATGTAGTCAAGCATCACCGAGAGCATCCACGGCCCAGCCAGCACCAGGGCCGTAAATAGGGCCACCAGCTTGGGAATGAAGGATAAGGTCATCTCGTTGATCTGCGTGGCGGCCTGGAAGATGCTTACCAGCAGGCCGGTCGCCAGCGCAACCAGCAATAGCGGCGCAGAAATCATCAGTGTCACCTCCATGGCCTTCTGGCCCAGGGTCATTACGCTTTCGGGGGTCATCGTTTCATCCTTAAGGGTCGATATGGCAAGAACTGGTCTACTTGCCACCACAAATATTTTTGCTCGATCATTTCTCCCTGATCGGAGAAGATTTCAAAACCGGTTACCTGCCAACCGTAAAGCCATACTCCGCCGTCATTGGTAGAAGCTCTCCGCAAGCGAGCCGATCAGCATGTGCCAGCCGTCGACCAGCACGAACAGCATGATCTTGAACGGCAATGCCACAAGGGCGGGCGATACCATCATCATGCCCATGGACATGAGCACCGACGCCACAACCATATCGATAATGAGAAAGGGAATAAACACCGCAAAGCCGATCTGGAAGGCGGTTTTCAGCTCGCTTGTGACAAAGGCCGGGACGAGTACGCGCAATGGCACATCTTCCGGGCCGTTCAGTTGCGGGCCGCCGGAGAGCTTGACGAACAGTGCCAGATCCGCTTCCCGCGTCTGCTTCATCATGAACGCCTTGAGCGGCGCGGCGCCCCTGTCCAGGGCCTCCGACATCGTTATCTTATTGCTGGTATAAGGTTCGTAGGCATTCTCGTAGATTTTGTCGAAAACCGGCCCCATGACGAAAAAAGTAAGAAACAGCGCAAGCCCGACGAGTACCTGGTTTGGGGGCGAAGACTGCGTGCCGAGTGCTTGGCGCAGCAGCGAAAGCACGATGATGATACGGGTAAAGCCGGTCATCATCAGCAACGCCGCTGGCAGAAAGGTGAGCGATGTCAGCAGCAGCAGGGTTTGCAGGCTTAGTGAATAGTTTTGCCCGCCACCGAGAGCCGGCGTGCTGGTGAATGCGGGCAAACCGGGATTCTGCGCCAGCGCAAGCAAGGGCGCGGCCAATAGCACTGTTCCGAGCGCGATCCCCGGTACGACGCGTGTCGCGGACGAAAAGTTGTTAATTGCCATGCTGCTCACCATCACGTTTCGCCGTCACCTGCCGGAACCAGGCGGAAAAATGGTGATTCGTGCTGGCGCCGCCGACGGGATCGGCAATGCCGGTGGTAATCTCGCCCTTGGGCATGCTGTGCAATGCGGTGACATGCCCCGGTGCGACGCCTATCACCAGCCAGGTATCGGCGACTTCTACCAGCACCACCCGCTCGCGCTGACCGACAGCCGAGCCGCCGATTACCTTGATACCGCCACCGGACCTACGCTGGAGGCCGCCAAAACGCCTCAGCAGCCATGCGGAACCCGCCATTACGGCAAGTACCAATCCCAGGCCGAGTATGACCTGGAGCATGCTTCCGCCGTAAGCGGCACTACCCGTTGCATCTGTTGCTACTGTTTGTGCCATGGTAGTCACTGGCAATGTCCACAATATCAATGACAACGGAGCCAGAAAAGGTATCGGTCCAGCCGAAAAGCCTTTGGGGTGGCGCGCGAGGTCAACGCGATAGGGTGAGTTTATAAAACATGCGCACTTGCCATGGAAATGCGCAAACATGCCGTTGCGGATGCCGCCGATTTTCATCTCGTCCATACCTGAATTCGTGGCCTTTGAACTTAGCGGTTTAATTTACGGATACGCTCGCTCGGCGTGATGATATCGGTCAAGCGAATACCAAATTTCTCGTTGACCACTACAACCTCGCCTTGGGCGATCAAATAACCATTGACCAGCACGTCCATCGGCTCGCCTGCCAGGCCGTCCAGCTCCACGACCGAACCTTGTGCCAGTTGGAGCAGATTCTTGATGGCGATTTTGGTACGCCCCAATTGCACGGTGAGTTGAACGGGTATATCCATGATCATGTCGATGTCATTGTGAATCTGCATCTTCTGACCGGGGGTAAACTGCTCGAAAATTGGAGCTGGAGCGCCTTCGGCCACAGCGGCTGCAGCAGTTTCCTGCTCAGTCATTCGTGATTCGGAATTGGCTTGGTTTGCGTGCACGTTCATCTCCTTGGATTGTTTCGTAAAGGGTCGCCTGGACAGATCGCGGCGTTCATCGGCGCTCATTCGTTGCTCGCGGAGCCAAGCATTTTTTCCATGCGCAGCGCGTACCTGCCGTTTGAAACGCCATAACGGCATTCCATTACCGGTACGCTATCGACGCTGGCGGTGACAAATTCCGGGATATCCAGCGGAATTACATCGCCTACCTGCATGTTGAGTATTTGATCGAGGGTAACGTGCACATGCGCCAGGTCCACCAGCATTGTTACCTCAGCCGACTGCACCTGTTTTGACAGGCGGCCAACCCATCGCTTGTCGACCTCCAGCGCCTCACCCTGCATGCTGCTGGAAAGCAGGTCACGTATTGGCTCAAGAATGGAGTATGGGATGCAAATATGCATCTCTCCTGCGATGGTGCCGAAGTTGACCTCGAACGTAGTGGCGACAACCACTTCATTGGGTGTCGCCACGTTGGCGAACTGTGTGTTCGTTTCGGCACGTACATATTCAAACTCGATTGGATATACGGGATGCCAGGATTTTCCGTAGCTGTCGAATACCAGATTGAGCAGGCGCTGGATGATGCGCTGCTCGGTTTGAGTGAAGTCGCGCCCTTCCACCGCGGGAAGAAGGCGGCCATCGCCGCCGAACAGGTTATCAACCACCAGAAACACCAGGGTGGGATCGAACACGAATAGCGATGTACCACGTAGCGGCTTGACGTGCACGAGGTTCAGATTGCTCGGCACCACCAGGTTGCGCACGAATTCGCTGAATTTGATGACCCGGACCGGGCCTGCAGTGACATTTGCGCTCCGGCGCATGAAATTGAACAGGCCAAGCCGTAAAAGCCGGGCAAAACGCTCGTTGATAATTTCAAGCGTAGGCATGCGCCCACGCACGATACGCTCTTGAGTCGCCAGGTTATATGGACGGAAACCTGAAGGTCGAGCCTCCTGCTGAGTTTCGTCCGCACCGCCTCTGATCCCTTTGAGCAGCGCGTCCACTTCTTCCTGCGAGAGAAAGTCGTTACTCATGAGGCATTCACTGGATCACGAAAGAAGTAAAAAGTACGCTTTCGACGACTTCCCCCGAGTTGTCTTCACTGAACGGTTGATTGATCTCGGCGAGCAATTCGGCGGCAAGCGCCTTTTTGCCGTCTGTGGCAATAATCTGCGAAGCAGCCTTGCTGGAAAGGAGCAGCAAAATCCGGTTGCGCACCTCCGGCATATGCAGCTTGATCAAGTCTACCGCTTCGACATTTTCAACCTTCAAGGCCAGATTGGTCTGAAGATGCTGTTCGCTGTGCTCGGGCTGCAGATTGACGGTAAATGTATCCAGGCTGACGAATACGGGTGGCTTCTTCATGGGCGTTGCCCCGTCCTGGATCTGGCTGAAATACCATGCTGCACCACCGGCACCGGCGCCGAGCAGCAGTACGGCCGAAACAACTACCAGAATCAATTTGCTGCCTTTGGGTTTTTGCTTCGGATCGACGACAGCGGACTCGCGATATTCCCTTTCCTGTTTGTTCAGCCTGGTTGCCATGACTCGTCCTGTTCCTAAGTATGAATACCGTTACAAAGTATAAATACCATTATCACAGTAGTAGTGTTGCGGCAGCACGGCGAACAGAAGGAGAAAAACCGGCCATCTCGGAATTTGATGTATGAGACTAAATCGGCTCAGTATTGAACCTGAATCCGGCGGTTCAACTACCGGATTCGGGTTAAAGTGGCAACAAAAATTTGGCACGAAAATTCCCACACCTTTTGGCATTTGGTTTCCAGCGAGCGTGGGCTGGCAGCCAAAAAGTAATTTCAATTCCTGGTTGCGGCTTTTACACTTTTGCAGGCTAAGCGAACGTATCCACCAGACTGTTTCCCCCGGAATGAATAGTGTTTGCACCCGCATCCATCCCAGGCATGGTCATTTGACCGTTGCCCTTACTGTATCGTGCGCCCGAATGGTTTTGCTGTTCGGACTCTGCCTGTTGCCGGGTAGAATCGGCACTCACAGTCGTGTTGCCTAGATTGATCCCGCTGTCCGCCATCATTTCCTTGAGTCGCGGAAGTGCAGCTTCCAGCGCTTGCCGCACATCAGCCTGTTGCGAAATGAACATTGCGCTGACCTGGTCATCGGAGATGGATAAGACGACTTGCAAGGGGCCCAGATCGGGCGGGTTGAGGCTCAGCTCCGCAATCTGTTTCTGGTTGGAGACCATCCAGAGCACCTTCTGACCCAGTGCATTATCCCAGCCGGCAGCACCGAGGCGGGGTTCCAGCCCAAGCGCAGCGTGAACAGGCGTGCCTGCCGCAGCCGCAGCCGCCGAAGCTGCGGATATGGCTGCCGATATGGGACCGCGCTCAGGTACGGCTGCCGCCGCCCCCGCCTCTATCTGTGCGGCGGACAAATTGTGCTGCGCAACTTCAAGCATGGATTTTTCGGGTTGCCGGGTTTCATCCGCCAAGCTGAATTTCGGCGCGCCGAACTCCAATGGGGGCAAAGTGCCCTGTCTCCCATCCTGGGACGGCTTGATCGGGGCGTCGTCGCCAGTAGCGAAAGTCTTATCTGGAATGACCGGATCGCTTACGCCGCCCTGCTCCGCTCTGGTTGCTATCCTGGCCATTACGCCAGACGCGACGGTAGCGAGTGCGTCAGATGGTAATCTTGCGTTCCGGGGCGTGCCCGCACCGGCGGTGGCCGGGGTCGCCCTCGTGCCGATGCCGGTGCTGGTGCTGTCCGGAATTCCGACCGACCGTGCAGTAACCGGGTTGAATTGCGAAACCACCAACCCTGCATGCTGCGCCGCGGCAGTGGCGAGTTCGGGCGGAGACATGCTGGACAAGGTATCGGCGGGGTCGTTGTGCTGGTGTTGGTGCTGGGCATTGGCCTGGACATCGGCTCGGGCATCGATTCCGGCATCGGTTCGGGAACCCGGCGTACGGGTGGCCACCATACCGGGCAATATTTCCGTCATATCCATGGGCTGAAGTGCCGCAGCAACCACAACCAGATTACTTTCCCCTTCCTTTATATCCTTCATTATTTCCGCATTTCGTGCTTCCATCTCCCCGGCGCTGATGACCCTGCCATCGGGATCTTTGCCTGAGGCTGTTTTCTCATCGGGTAGCCCAACGTCGGAGCGGTCCTTTCCGCTCATTTCATGCGCAAGCATTTCGCCAAAACCAGCAGTAGCGGCTGCTTGCCCGGCCTCCTGCGCATCAGTAGCGGGAGCGGAATTCCTGAGCGCAGACACGGGGGATGAAGACATACTGTTGAGTGCGGGCAAGGTCAGCATAATGTTGGTTCCGATATTTTTCGATGGTGATGGTTAAGAGGGAAGTGATCAGCGCGATGGATTCTGGCGTGCGGCGACATTGCCCGTATGCTCGTCGGTTTCACGCTGTTCGCGCTTCGTGGTACGCAGCAATTCCGCGCGGGCCTGGCGTTGCGCGAGCGTGTCATAAGAATTGAAAGTGCGCTTGGCCGACTGCCAGGCGATCTTGCCCGCCGCGACGCGCTGCTGTGCCGAAGCCAGGACCTCGCGCTGCTGGGTGATTGCGGCATCGAGCTTGTCGATGAACTCCTGGTAGTTGCGCCAGTCGGATGCTGTCAGCCCCTGCCGCATCGACACGTGAAAGCGGTCACAGTAATCATCCCGATATTGCAGCAGCAACTGGAGCTTGGCTTCTACCTGTACACCTTGTGTGCACAGCATCCCCAGGCGTTTTGCCGCATCGTCCGTACGTGTCTGCGCCAGTTCGATCAATGTATCCAAAGCGGGTGATTTTGCCATTCTCTTCTTTTCCGGTCAGGGTTGATAAGGGTCAAGTTCGGGCTAATTCGATCAGGTCAGGCTAAGCCGGGCCAAGTCAGGTTTGGTCAACCGCCCGGGGCTGTTCGCCGAGCAGCACGCCCAGTTTAGCGGCGCTGTCCGCATAATCCGCACGCTCGAACATACCTTGCTGAAGGAACGCTTCCAGTTGGGGATATAGCGTGATCGCGCGGTCCAGCAGCGGATCGCTCCCGGACGAGTAGGCCCCTACACTGATCAGGTCGCGTGAACGTTGATAACGCGAATAGAGCTGCTTGAAGCCACGTACCTGCTCGAAATATTGCGGTGAAATCAATCCGGTCATGGCCCGGCTGATCGAAGCTTCTATATCGATGGCGGGATAATGGCCCGCTTCCGCAAGGTGGCGCGACAGCACGATATGACCGTCGAGGATTGCACGGGCCGCATCCGCGATAGGATCCTGCTGGTCGTCTCCCTCGGTCAACACGGTGTAGAACGCGGTAATCGAACCGCCTCCCTTGATGCCATTGCCGGCCCGTTCCACCAGTTGCGGCAATCGGGCGAACACGGAAGGCGGATAACCTTTCGTTGCGGGCGGCTCTCCAATTGCCAGCGCTATCTCTCGCTGCGCCATGGCATAGCGCGTAAGCGAATCCATGATCAGCAGGACATTCTTGCCCTGATCGCGAAAATATTCGGCGATGGACGTGGCATAGGACGCACCCTGTAATCGCATCAACGGCCAGGTATCGGCCGGGGCGGCCACCACCACCGAACGGGCCAGCCCTTCCGGACCCAGGATTTGTTCGATGAATTCCTTGACCTCGCGGCCTCGCTCACCGATCAGCCCCACCACAATCACATCGGCGCTGGTGTAGCGCGCCATCATGCCGAGCAGGACGCTCTTTCCCACGCCGGAGCCGGCAAACAGGCCCATGCGTTGGCCTCGTCCAACGGTAAGCAGCGCATTGATGGCGCGTACGCCGACATCCAGCGTCTGATTTATCGGGTCTCGATCGAGCGGATTGAGCGGCTGATTGACGAGTGGTGCGCCATGCTCCGCCTGCAGCGGTCCCAGACCATCCAAAGGGCGTCCGGCACCGTCCAGTACGCGTCCCAGCAGCCCGTTCCCCACCGGAAAACGCTTGAGCCGGTCAGAGGCACGGCGTCGTGGCTGGCGAGCGTCATCCAGTATCGGCAACGCGCCGGTGTTGCTCCAGGGGATGACCTTCGCGCCAGGTGTCAGGCCAAATACGTCGGTGTTGGGCATCAGATAAAGCCGGTCGCCTTGAAAACCCACTACCTCCGCTTCTACCCTGTTGCCATTGGGCGTCAGCACGGTGCAGCCGCTTCCCACCGCGAGCTTGAGCCCTACTGCTTCCATTACCAGTCCCGTAACGCGAGTAAGATTGCCGGAAACCTGGAAGGGTTGAGCGTTGCCAGCCATATCGCCGCAGCTCTTGAGAAACTGGCGCCACTGGTCTGTGTGAGAGGAAGCTTGCATAAATTTGTCCTGAATCCGCCGGTAGCGAACTTATCAAAAAGTGAAGGTCAAGCGTTCATCGGTTACAGCAAGTCATGACGCCGGTGAAAGTGAGCGGTAAACGTATTACTCCAGCCAGTTGCTGTTTTGCCCCAGCGTTTGAACCATGCGCTGCCAGCGCGTTGCCAGGGTGGCGTCGATCTGGCCACTGCCCGTCTTGATGCGGCAACTGCCACGGTCCAGGCTGGAATCAACGCAGACCGTGCAATCGTTGAGTTCGTGGTGTAGATGTTCGCGCACCAGGGCGGCATCATCCGGATGCAGGAATAGTTGTACCGGTTGACCGAACGCGGCGTCATTTTGCAGGCAATCGCGCACCACCCCAAGCATGAGTTCCGGTTTCACCTTCAAGGCTTCACGCAACATTTGCCTGGCGAGGCATAGGGCCAGAGTGAGCAAGTTGTCAGAGATAGCCTGATCGGCATTTGTCAATTCTCGCTGGAAATCATGCAGCAGCGTCTGCAATTTGCCGACCTCCGCCGCGCCCAGCGCACTGGCGGCCTGATAGCCGGCCTCTTGGCCTGTGTTGAAGCCAGCTTCATATCCGGCGGCGTAGCCTTCCTGCCGTGCTTGCTGATGAATCTGTTCGATCTGCTCGACCGTAGGCAGGATCACTGCCGTGCCGGCGTTATTCGCACTCTCGTGCTTTCCTTCGCCAGGCTCGGGCGTCGATCCCCCGGCAGGCTCGAAAGTATCCATTTCCCAACGCTGATAGGCAGCGAGACGTTCCTTATGAATAATCCGGCTGGCCATGGTTCTCATTCATCCTTTTTTACCTTATCCATCCGGCTGAGCGCGTGAGCGAAAGCGGCGCCCAGGCATCGCTGCGGGATAAATTGGAAATACATCGGCGCTCGCTCATTTGCCTATTTGACAGCTAAAAAGTTTCAGTAATGCGGGTATTGCAAGATCGGATTTTGAGATCCCGTTTACGTGGCAGCCTGCCGGATTTAGGTTGAAGGGAATCGGTTGAATTCTTCAAGCCCACAGACTGCTAGATATAACTTTCTTCTTTCTTGCTGCCGAATACGATCCGGCCTTCGTCGGAAAGCCGGCGAACAACCTGTAATATTTGCTTCTGCTGGGCTTCTACTTCACTCACCCTCACCGGACCCATGACTTCCAGGTCTTCACGCAGCGTTTCGGAAGCCCTGTTTGACATGTTTCTGAATATTTTTTCGCGAAGTTCCTCGGCCGCGCCCTTCAGCGCGATGACGAGCGACCCGGAATCAGTTTCACGCAGCACAAGTTGAATGCCACGGTCGTCTATGTCCATCAGGTTCTCGAAAACGATCATCTGGTCCATTATTTTTTGCGCCAGATCCTCGTCGAACTCGCGTAAATTGCCAAGCACGGAAGTCTCGGCTGCGCTACCCATGAAGTTGATGATTTCGGCTGCCGTGCGGATTCCTCCTACAGGGCTTTTGTTGATATTTTCGCTGCCGGAGAGCAGGTCGGTCAGCACATCGTTGAGCTCGCGCAATGCGTAGGGTTGAATGCCTTCGAGCGTGGCGATACGGAGCAGTACGTCATTACGCAGTTGCTCGGTGAGTTGACCCAGAATATCGCTTGCCTGATTTCGATCCAGATGCACCAAGATGGTGGCGATGATCTGTGGATGCTCGCCTTTGATCAGCTCTGCGACCGATTGCGAATCGATCCATTTGAGGCCTTCTATCCCGCTGGTGTCGTTGCCTTCCAGAATACGGCTGATGATGTCCGTGGATTTGTCCTCGCCCAACGCCCTTTCAAGCACCGCGCGGGTATAACTTTCCGAGTCGAGATCCATGAGAAGGTTTTCCCCATTGGCGCGGCTGCAGAAATCGCTGAGCACCGCATTGATCTGCTCCTGGCTCAGGTTCTTGACTTTTGCCATTGCGATGCCCAGCTTCTGCACCTCGAGGGGGTTCAGATGCTTGAGTACCTGCACTGCTTCATCCTCTCCCAGCGATAGAAGCAGGATCGCGCCCTTGCTGATGCCCTCCTCATTCATTGCCTGTCACCCACTGTTTGACAATGCCCGCCACCAGCTTCGGGTCATTCCTGGCCAATTGTCGGGCAAGCGCCAGGTTTTGCTCATAACCGGAGGATCGCGGCACGGTAGCCAGAGCCGGAGCGGGCTGTTGCCCGATTTTATCTTCGTTCTTCTCGGTGGAATCCGTCAGCAAAGGGGGCGGCGGCTGATTCGCGCGCTTCAGCATCGGTCGCAATACGCCCAATACCAGATACAGAATCAGCGCCCCGATCAGCAAATTCTTCCCGATCTGCTGGGCTAGATCAATCATTTCCGGCTGTTTCCAGAGCGGCACCTCGGGCAGGACATCCTGCTCGATATCCGTAAATGGGCTGTTGACTACATTCAGTGTGTCGCCACGCTCATTGCTGAAGCCCATGGCTTCCTTCACCAGATCCGTGATCTGTATCTTCTGGGCGTCGCTCAACGGTTTGCTGCTGACCACTCCATTCTGATCCGTCATCTTGCTGTGGTTGACAACCACCGCAACGGACAGGCGCTTTATGCCGCCCACCGGTCTGCGCACATGCTGGATCCTCTTGTCCACTTCATAATTGGTGGTGGCATCCTTGCGTGTGTTCATGCTGGTTTGCACAGGAGGCGTTACAGGCTCCGTGGCGCCGGTCGTGGGCGTCTGACTGAGGGGAGAGCCCGGCGGTGTCGTGATCGGAGCCGTTGCCGGCATGGGAGGCTGATTGGAAAGAGCGCCCGGCACGCCGCCCTCCTGACCGGCCCCACTGGCTGATTCCGAGGTCTGCTGGCTGCGTACCGTGGAACTGCCCGGGTCCTGGTTGGGTTTATAAATTTCATCCATTTGCTCGGAGTGAGCGAAATCGACATCGGCGGTAACCTGGGCGCGCACGTTTTCCTTTCCCACGATGGGCGCGATGATGGCTTCGATACGCTTGATATAGCTCTGCTCCAACGCCAGCAAATACTTCAACTGGTTGGGGTTCAAGCCTGTGCTGGCGTCCGATTCGTCAATTTTGCTCAACAGGTTGCCATGCTGGTCCACAACCGTGACATTGCTGACAGGCAGGTTGGGGACGCTGCTGGAAACCAGATGTATGATTGCGTTTACCTGTTGCTGGTCGAGCACGCGGCCGGGGTAAAGATTTACCAGGACCGAGGCGCTTGGCTTTTGTTGTTCGCGCATGAATACGGATTGCT
The DNA here is from genome assembly GCF_900100985.1 of Nitrosospira sp. Nsp1. NCBI lineage: Bacteria > Pseudomonadati > Pseudomonadota > Betaproteobacteria > Nitrosomonadales > Nitrosomonadaceae > Nitrosospira > Nitrosospira sp. Nsp1. The sequence goes on along the minus strand of NZ_FMUF01000018.1, from coordinate 41,465 downwards.
TGCCGATGGCGAGATGGACCCGCGCGCTATCGACTGCTGAAACTGCCTGGATCGAGCGAGCGAGCTCACCTTCCAGCGCGCGCTGGAAGTTGACCTGCTCAAGAAACTGGCTGGTGCCGAACTTCTGGTTTTCCATCAGTTCGAAACCGACCAGGCCGCCCTTGGGCAAGCCCTGCGCAGCGAGTTTGAGGCGGACGTCGTGAACCTGATTGGCGGGCACGAGAATTGCTCCACCTCCATCGGCAAACTTGTGCGGTACGTTCATCTGCTGCAGGGATGCAATGATGGCCCCGCCGTCACGGTCGGATACATTGCTGAACAGCACTTTGTAGTCGGGAACCTGACTCCACATCCAGCCGCCTGCCAGCAATGCGACAATGGCCGAAACAGCCAGCATCAGGCCCATCTTCTGCTGACTGGACATCCGCGCCAAAAAACCCTGCGCGAAAGTCTGGACTCCGCCCGGTGCGATGGCTTCGGCAACTACCGACATGGTGTCTCCAGCGATTCGATATGAATAGAATGGATTTTTTTATTGTTTGTCATATAAGCTCAACTTGGCATTCAATCTGAATTCGGCGGCTGTAGTGAGGTAGCAAAGTAGTAGTGAGTTCACCAGGAAGGTGAGGCCAAGCAATGCGGGAAATCTTTATGGGTCATGGGTGCTGAATTTAAAAGTGCGCTGTCGGCTGCTGTATCCGGGTCTGGCAACCTGTCGGACCTAAATGAAATCGGCTGCAAAAGCGTCTGGGCAGTTCATATTTCGCCGCTTTTTCGCTGCGATTCTTCAAGCCCGACAGGCTGCCAGGCGAATTCGAGCATTATCAACATGCACGCAGGTTTTAAAACAAGGAATAGAAGTGGGTTTTGCAGCCTTTTCAGCGAACGGATCCGAGGTAGGGCCGTGTTATCGTGCACACTTTCCAGAAAAGCGTAAAAACGGGGATCAGATGGATGTATCGAAAATAGACGCAATGCTCGCCCAATTGCAAACCGGTGCTGCGCTCGCGGCGGGGAAGCCGGCATCGGCGATAGCCGGCGCTCGCGGTGGCGGCGGTGAAGGTATGGGTATCGATTTCACCACCGTATTCAGGAAATCGCTGGATCAGGTGAATAACGTCCAGCAGCATGCGGCAAAGCTTGCGCGGGATTTCGAACTGGGCGCGCCCGATGCGAATCTTACCGAGGCAATGATATCGATGCAGAAGGCCTCCATCTCATTCCAATATACCCTGCAAGTACGCAACAAGATGGTATCGGCGTATCAAGATATCATGAACATGCCGGTGTGAATGTGGGGAGTCGATTAAATCGACAGCCCATTCAAAAGGTGTTGAACTGACCTTTGATGTAATCAAAGGACTTGCTTCTCTGGCTTTGAAGCAAATAACTGGCGGGGCGATGTAGCAATGGTGTGGTTTGGTATCATCGTTACTTTCTCTCTCCTTAAAGAGGTAAAGACACGATTCGCGCTTTAAAGCACGCTAAGCCGCTGCGGCGAAGTCATGTATACGGGCCCGAAGCGGCTACCCCGTTATCGGCTTGCAGTTCGCTTCGCTGCTTCTAGTGGCGCAAAGCTGATGAGCAAACGAGACCCCGTAGCTTCCGCCAAGCGCTCCAGCGTCCGCATCGACGGGCGGGAGCGGCCGCTTTCCAGACGGGCGACGACGGGCTGCGTCGTACCCATCCTTCGGGCCAGTTCCTCTTGCGTCAGGCCGGCGCGGTTGCGCACGTCCATGACGGCCCCCGCCAGGACAAACTCCTCCTCTAGCGCATCGTAAGCCTTCTTGTACTTCGGCTCTTTCAGCCACTTCTTGTGCATCTCAGATATGCGCGCCATTGCTACACCTCCATCATTGAACCGATTTCGCGCGGGTTAACGCCAAGTCTATCTCGCGCCGCGGCGTCTTATCCGTTTTCTTCACGAAGACTCGGACAATCACCACGCGTCGAACCAGTGCCGTCACGTAAAGCGCCCGCAAAATTCCGCTGCGGCCCTTCAGCCGTATTTCCCAAATACGGCCTTCAATATGCTTCACGTGCGGATCGCCCACAAGCTCCAGGCCCTTCTCCTCAATAAGCTTTGCGATGCGCGCCAGCCTTGCCCGCATGTCTTCGGGCAAGGCCTCGACCTCCGCACCAACGGTTTCATTCAGGGTCTCGACCGTCCAGCTCATATCTCAGTATATCAAAAAAGATATAATACGGGAAGCTCCTTTTTAAGGGTTCTAAGCCCAAACCTGAGGAATTTTTGAAATCGTTATAATTCAATATATTAAAGTAAGTTTACACTGGCCAATATGGCTTCCAAGTCGGCGCATGACAAATAACCCATGGCAGCGAGAAACTACAGGAATTTTCAACCGTGCGTGATTCGGCAGTGGTTACTGCTGTGGTGGCCATGGTCAGTTGGTTTTGTAGATCTGCGGCGGGCTGCTTAGCCAAATAGAGTAGCCAATACGCTGCTAGCCAATTTACATCGTAGTTTTACTTCTTGGCTACATGGTCTTACAATTGGCCAATTAAAGTATACCCAACTTGGCCAACGTTCATGAATGTCGCCCGCCTCTACCTGCGCGTCAGCACCGACGAACAGGATCTCACCCGCCAAGCCGATATTGAGCATAGTGCCCGCGCGGCAGGCTACTACATTGCTGGCGTCTACCGCGAGAAGGCGTCGGGTGCTCGCGCCGACCGACCCGAGTTACTGCGCATGATTGCTGACTTGCAGCCGGGCGAAGTGGTCGTTGCCGAGAAGATCGACCGCATCAGCCGGCTGCCGTTGGCTGAGGCAGAGCAACTTGTCGCCTCGATCCGATCCAAGGGCGCCAAGCTTGCCGTGCCGGGCGTGGTCGATTTGTCTGACTTCGTGGCTGGTGCTGATGGCGTGGCCAGGATCGTACTGGAGTCAGTGCAGGAGCTGCTACTCAAGCTGGCGCTGCAAATGGCCCGTGATGACTATGAGACTCGCCGCGAGCGGCAGCGTCAGGGTGTCCACCTTGCCAAGGCCGTTGGCAAGTACGCCGGCCGCATGCCTGATACCACGACACACCAGCGTATCGTCATGCTGCGTGGCATCGGCCAAACCATCAAGCGGACTGCAGAACTGGCGGGGTGTAGCCGAAGCCAGGTCAAGCGGATATGGGCCATCCACTTGGCCAAGACGCAAGCTGCCGATAGCGATTTGGCTGCGCAGTAAGTGGTACATGCGCAGCGACAGTAGCAAGTACCTGACTGTCCTCTCGGAGGCAGAGAAGCTTGCGCTCTATGGTCTGCCCGATTTCGACGACTTCCAGCGCACCGAGTTTCTCGCCATGACCGAAGCTGAACACGCCTTGGCGTTTCGACGCAAAGGCATGACGGAGCAGGTCTATTGCCTGTTGCAGATCGGTTACTTCAAGGCCAAGCAGGCTTTCTTTCGTTTCTCCCTGAAAGACGTGCCGCCGGAAGACATCGCTTTTCTGTTGCTGCGCTATTTTCCCGGCCAGACACTGTCCGCGCTGCAACTGCGCGACAGCGAATACTATGCGCAGCGCAAGGAGATCGCCGCCCTGTTTGGCTATCGTATGTGGTCTGACCGCGATCTGCCAGTGCTGCTGGAAAAAGCAACGCTGCTGGCCAGAACGGATGTGACCGCCACCTTCCTGCTGAGCGAACTGATGGTATTTTTGAACGGCCAGCGCATCGTGCGGCCGGGCTACACCACATTGCAAACGCTCATTGGCGATGCGCTCAGCACCGAACGTCAACGCCTGGAACAACGGGTCGAAGCGGCCTTGGACGAAGTGGCGCGCGCCGCACTGCAAAAACTGCTGGTGCGAGAGGATACGCTGTCCGAACTGGCGGCCGTCAAACAGGACGCCAAACACTTCCGGCATCGCATGATGGTCATGGAGCGCCAGAAGCGCGCCACGCTGATGCCGCTGTATGCGATCGCGAAAGCGCTGTTGCCCAACCTGGATATCTCGCAACGAAATATCGATTATTACGCCAGCCTTGCCAACTATTACACAATCTACGATTTACGGCGGCTCAAGCCTGGACAGACCTATCTCTATCTGCTGTGCTATGCCTGGCAGCGCTACCGGCAGCTTTCTGACAACCTGGTTGACGCGCTGGGCTACCACATGAAGCAGCTCGAAGACGACACCAAGGAAACGGCCAACAAGCAGGCCGCCAAGGCTCAAACCCAGCAACAACAAGCAGCGCCACGGGTCGGCCAGCTACTCCTGCTATATGTGGACGATGCCCTTGAAGATGCCACGCCCTTCGGCTCGGTGCGGCGTCAGGCTTTCAGTATCATGTCGAAAGAGGCTCTGCTCTCGACCGGCCAGCGCCTATGCGAAAAACCTGTTAGCCAGATGGAGTTACGCTGGCAGTCGGTAGACAAGCAATCCGGTCGTTGCACCAAGAACCTGCGCCCACTCGCCATGTCGCTCGACTTCGGCAGCAGCGCCACCAAGAGTCCATGGCTCTCGGCCCTGGCTTGGATGAAAGGTGTCTTCGCCCGGCAACAGCGGCTCGCGCAACGGCCGCTCGACGAAATTCCGGAGAACACCATCCCGAAGCGCTTGCGCACTTATCTGCTGGACTTCGATAAAAATGGTAATCCAACCAGCCTACGGGGTGACCGCTACGAATTCTGGGTGTACCGGCAACTGCGCAAGTGCCTCGATATCGGCGACATATTCGTCGATGACAGTGTGCAACACCGGCACTTCGCCGATGAACTGATCGCCCTGGATCGGAAGGCGGCGGTGCTCAAAGAACTGGATATCCCGTGGCTGCGTCAACCGGCCGGTGCCACACTCGACACCTTGTTCACTGAGCTTGATACCCAGTGGCGATCTTTCGACCGGGAGTTGCGCCAAGGCAAGCTCAAACATCTGGACTTCGATCCGGTCAAGAAAACCCTGATCTGGCACCGTCCCAAGGCCGAACAGGACGAAGCGCTGCAAAAGGGCTTCTATTCCAAAGTCCAGGCGCGAGATATTGCCGACATCTTCCGTTTTGTAAATGAACAGTGCCGCTTTTTGTCGGCCATGACACCCTTGCAACCGCGTTATGCGAAAAAGATCGCCGATGACGATAGCCTGATGGCGGTGATTATTGCGCAGGCCATGAATCACGGCAATCTCAGTATAGCCGAGACCAGCGATATTCCCTATCACGTCCTCGAAGCCACCCATCAGCAACACCTGCGTCTGGCGACGCTGAAAGCGGCGAATGACCAGATCAGCAATTTTATCGCGCAGCAGCCCATCTTTCCGTACTATTCGTTTGACCTTGAGGTGCTCTATGGCAGCGTCGATGGCCAGAAATTCAGCGCCGCTGACCCAACGCTGAAGGCGCGCTACTCGCGCAAGTACTTCGGCAAGGATCGGGGTGTCGTCGCCTATTCGCTGTTGGTTAACCATGTGGCGCTACAGACTGAGTTGCTGGGCGCGAACCAGCACGAAAGCTATTGGGTGTTCGACATCTGTTACAACAACACCTCGGATATCGTGCCGACCACCATTACCGGCGACATGCACAGCATCAACAAGGCGAACTTCGCCATCCTGCACTGGTTCGGGATGAACCTCGCGCCGCGCTTCACTCATCTGGAGACGCAGCTGAATCATCTTTGCTGCGGCTGCGATCCAGAGGAGTACGCCAATTTCCTGATTCTGCCGACAGCGCAGATCGACCGCGAATTAATCGTCTCGGAGAAAGACAATATCGACCGCATTGTGGCCACCTTGGGACTCAAGGAGATGAGCCAAAGCACGCTGGTACGCAAATTATGCACCCTGTCCGGTCATCACCGTACGCGCAAAGCAATCTTCGAGTTCGACAAGCTGATTCGCAGCATCTATACGCTGCGCTACCTGCGCGATCCGCAACTGCAGCGGAATGTCCATCGTTCACAGAACCGCATCGAAGCCTACCATCAATTGCGCTCCGTGCTCGCGCAAGTGAGCGGCCGGAAAGAGCTGATCGGGCGTACTGACCTGGACATCGCGATCAGTAACGAGTGCGGCCGTCTGGTCGCGAACGTGGTGACCGCCTATAATTCCATCCTGCTCTCGGGGCTACTGAACCGTTACGAGGTAGAGGTAAACCAGAAGGCGCTGGATATGCTGAAACGAATCTCGCCTGTCGCCTGGCAGCACATCCATTTCCTGGGACATTACGCATTCCGCGACAATCAGCATCCGATCGACATGGAAGCTATATTGGCCAGTGTAAATTTCCTGTAATATACTGAACTATAACGGTTTCAAAAATTCCTCAGGTTTGGGCTTAGAACCCCGATACGTCGCCGACCCTCGGGCCAGACCAAGCGCGAATCGTGTCTTTACCTCTACCTCTATTACATCTAATCGTCAGCGACACATTTCCCGTATGCGGGGGTACTCGCCTGCAAACTCACTTCGCGGCATCGGATGGAGCGGCGTTTCAGCCATTCCGAGCTTATGCTCGGATTGCTGATTGCCTACAATCCCCCAGCCCTCGTGATCATCATTAGCATCCAAAGCAAGTACTTTAACTATCCCAAAATGTCTCTTTGGAACAAATCTACGGACATCCAACTCAAGAGATGCATCAGCCGGTAGCGTTTCGCGTGTGCAATATAATGGACGGTTGTTATTGTCAAAGAAGGCTACAAACAAGCGTTGTGGCTGGCTTGCGGGATTAATTATGCGTACTACCGTGTTTGAGCCACCGCGTAAATCGTAGGCGCCGACGAGATACGAACTTGACGCGTCAGGCGTTGGGGTCGGCGGACTGGTGAGTATTTTCGGCGCAAAACCGAGAGTGACTCCGCCCATCAAGACCAAGCGTTTGCCGTCAAAGCGTTCTTGAGAAATATGGACTTCACCGGTGAGTCTATTTTTGGGTAATACCGTCCTTGCGCTGACCAGTACCTGTTCTCTCGGTTTTAGCTCAAACGGTACGTCAAAACCGAACTTATCGAGCTCGACCAGCCACTCGGCAGGCGCATTGACGCGTAGTCGTGTACGAATTGGAAAGTCGTGGGGATTACGAACATAGAAGTTTCGGCCGAAGTTGCGTCCCCTGCCGGTTTCAATATCAGAGTAATTGCGATGGGTGACATTATTATCAGTCGGGGTGATTACATCGACAACGGAGCTTGCGCGAGAGTTAGCCGATATACTGTCCTGCGGTGAGTCGACTATCGCCAAGAGACAAAAGTGGTTTGGACGTGCCGGGTCGAGGGATGGCGCGGGAAAATCAAACACAACCACCTGTCCGGCATCGGCTCCAGTTCCTGCGACCGTACTACCGGAGTATGCCAAGTTAGTTATCCCGCAGTTGGGCGTTGCAGTTCCCATGCAATTGAGTGGGTGCCACTCGGTAGTATCGGCAGAATTACCGGGGAACGCCGTCCAAAAATCGCTCGGTAGCGGGGGCAGGGCGGTACCGAATTGTGACCAAAGTAATTTCACCGTTACTGATGTTGCTGCCGCCGGGCCACGATTGCGCACCCGAACGTAAACACGATTCACCTCGCCGCTGATACCACTTGGCGTTTCATCCGGGAAAGCATCGAAGTTTGCTGCCGTCGGAGCCATCGCTTCATAGGGCGGCTTATCTACTTTGATATCCATGCTTTGCCAGTGACCGATAAATCCACGGGTCGGTTCAAACGATGTATTGCTCGGCTGTTCGGTATTGCCCCAATCGAGGCGGTTGTCGCGCAAAAATATATCGACACCGGCGCGGCCGCCCTGGGCTGAGGGTGCCGCCACTCGCACCGCTTCAAAGGCATTGACGCGTCCAAAACCATGTGTCGCATGACCAGCCGCTGGACTGCTGAAGCCATTAGTATCTGCATAGCTCCCGGTCGAATCCTCGATGCGATCAGCGGTGTCTTGAAGCAGTTGTTGGACTTGAATGCGAGTGAGAGTCGGACTCGACGAAAGCACCAGACCGCCGATGCCGGCAGTCAATGGTGTGGCAAACGACGTACCATTGAAGCAGGCAGTATAGTCACGCGCATTCGCTGGCGGTGGCCCAGCCTCGACAGTTGGACAATTTCCGCTGGTTGCATTGTTATTGTAACCAGCCGCCCCGACCATATCCGTGGTTGTCGCCCAGAGCGTACCACGACCAGAGGTCACGGTCGTCAAACCTGCGGAGGGCGCAAGCAGGTCCATACAATTACCAAAGCCGCTAAAGTCGAACTGATCGCGGTTGGTTGCACGACTTATTGCAATCACACTTGCCAGCGACGAAATATCTGGGTTTACACCGATACAGTCATTAACGTTGGGATTATTCATGGCGAAAAATACCACACTGCCGAGTCCACCGCGCCCCAATGTTGCCGCGTTATTGATCGCCGTCACCTCAGCCGCAGTAACCGGGCCGCCTATCGCATAACCCCAACTGTTTGTGATGACTGCCGCACCCGACTGTTGCGCGTAGCCAAACGCGAGCGCGTTTGAAAATGCCCCTGACGCGCCACCAATGCGAATCAACATGAGACTACAGTTCGGGCAGCTACCGGTTACCCCCAGCGCGTTATTGCCCCGCGCAGCCGCTGAGCCAGCAACTGCGGTGCCATGCCGTCCAAAATTGGTATCGGGGCCTGTAGGGTTATTATCACCGCAGCCTGCTCCCGGGGTGGCGTCACAAGCCGTAAAATCCCAGCCATTGATGTCGTCGATGAGATTGTTTCCATCATCGTCAGCACCATTTGGGACATCGACCGGATTCACCCATAGATTCGGAGCCAAGTCAGGGTGATTGAGATCGAACCCGCCATCAATCACGGCTATCACAGTTCCCGGCGCTCCTTGGTTAATGTCCCAGGCCCAGGAAGTGTCGACATCGGCGTCGACGGTGCCGCCAGATTGGCCAGTGTTACGGTGATGCCACTGATTAGGGAATAACGTATCATTTGGAACCGTTTCCCGAACCTCAATCGGTCGAATAAAGTTCGGATGCGCGAATTCGACGAGTTCCTTGGCCTGTTGATAACGGTTCGCCATTTCCAAGGCGTCAGCTTCAGAGCCACTAGTCACGGTCAACAGGTATTGATTTTCTGCATAGGGATTTTTCATCACGACTGCCACCGCATTATCGGCATTAAACTTTTTTATGGCCTCCGGTTTTGCATCGGGACGAAATTGAACTACGAATTCGTCACTGAGCAGCATGAAAGTTTTTGAACCGGCCGGTGAAACCACGAAGCCCGCCTTCCCAATCGACTGATCGGATCTTTTGGGCAATTCTCGCGATAAGTTAACGATTTCCTCACGATTCATGCGCCGCGGAAGCGCAAAGATAAGCAATCCACCATCGTACTCTTTCATGAGCGTGAATTGCATTGCCAAGCCTATCTTTTTTGCGGCGTCTACTCTGCCCTCACGCGCCAACACAGCAATGGCGTTGTCGACGATCTCGATGGGAATTTTTTTGTCGAATGTAAAATAGTAATCCCCTCCGGAACTCGACGGGGTCTTGATTACTGTGCCGCTGGGCTCGCTGCTCAGAATAGGACCCGGAGATTTGTCGGGATGGATGCTACTGAATATTGTGCAGGAGGAAACCAGGATGGATAGCAACAAAACCGGTAGACGGACCATCATGGCCTTTCCTTTGACATAAATGATAAATAAGAATCAATGCTAACAAAGTTCTTCTTTTCTCGGGCGTCAGCGCCCTTACGTTTTACGGGATACCGCCAAAAGCATAATTTCTGTATCAGCACGTCATCGATTAATACTTTCGGATTGACAGATTCGTTTCTATATTTTTCTTTAAATCCTATGTAGATAACACCGCCCTCCTGGTGCTCCAGTCTATACAGGAAAAAACTCAAGCAATCTCTCAGGGTTGTGTCTATATATATTAAATAGCATGGATTTAGAAGAATACAAGGGGGTTTGTGTACGTCAAGTTGAGAGCATTTGGCGAAAGGGGCGGCAACAGATAGGCTGAACCTAACACCACTGCGTCACATCTCGACTCTACCCGTTTCGTGAGCTGATCCCTATCCCTATATTGGAGAGCACGACGACAGGGCGGTTTTCAAGATGCGGATTGAATAACCGCTCGCAGCTCACGTAGAAGTTGTTGACATCCACCAGGGCGAACACGCGCCCATGGCCAGAAGCTGCTTGTGCCACGCTATACCGCAAAGGGCGATACCGCGCCAGTCACGACCCCCCATACCTGCAATTCATCGTGCTCCTGAAAGCAGAGGGGCGGGTAGGCGGGATGCTCCGCATGCAGCTCCTTCACTCTTGCACCGAAAATAGCAAGGTTTCACTTTCAGTGATAAGCCCGTCTTTCGTTTCGGTCACCACTTTCCAGCGATATGTTTCACCCGGATCCAGGTTTTTAATGCTGACGCTGGTCGGCTCACTTGAGCCCTGATAGTGAAGCCAGCAAATCACGACAAGGATGAGAGCAAGTAACAGCGCGAACAGGGATGCTCTGCGTTTATTGGCAAGGAACAGCACCAGCGCAAGCACCAGCAGTATCACCACTAACACGATACAGACAACAGGCGATAAATGTTTCACTATTGCAGGCGGCAGAATGTCATCCAGCGGACTGCCATCCGTACCTAATACTGTGCATTTGTTGAAATCAAAGCGTTCAGCGCTCTTCCAGAGGCAATGGTAATGTGTGACATCAATCTCTACCGTGCCAGGCACTGGCGTCCACTCAAAATCGACCTGATTCCCCGGGACTTCGCCGTTGCGCGGCGGGTTGGTCAGTTTGGGTGGCGCCAGCACGATGCGTTGATCCAGTTTTTGTGATTGCAGGTAGGTTTCTGCAAAAATGGCGTCGCCCGTTGCCATGACATCCTGAATGCAATTTTCCCGACGCGGAACATCAACCAGACCAGCGCAAATTTGTTCTGCTTGCGCTTTTCCAATTGGGGTAATTGGCGCTGTCGGTACGGGTACACCCGGTTGCGCTGGCGCCAAGCAGTTTTGTGCCTGTGAAACGGGCCAGTCGGGCACGACGAATGAATCCGGGGTTAAGCCGGGCTCATAATGAAACAGTGACGTCGTTGCATCGACACGCCAGGAGTCGGCGAATGTTTTATATAAATCGTGGTGCCTTTGCGCGAGGCTGGCGGGACGCGGTCCCAAAAAATCGCCGTTCGATAACATTGGCAGCCAGTTGTTTGGCGCAATCGCACCCATGATGCCTTCGGTCGCACGACCGTGATAAACGTTAATGTTCATGTAATGCAACTGATGGCGTTCCCAAAAGGAAGGGGTGACGGCGATGCGTGTGCCGCCTGGAATTTGCACTTCCAAGCCGCCGTTGTCGTTGGTGGGGACAATGCGACCGCCCTTACTCAGCGCAATAGCGTTAGTACCCAGCACGGTGGGTTCACCATCAACTCTTAGCTGCAGGCGAGTCGATTTAATAGTTGGTTTGGGAGTGTCGAATTCACCAGTTGATGGTGGATGTAAAATGGGTTGATAGGTAATGACATGATCACCAACGCGCATGGCGACGGCGGTATTCAGACTCACACAGGAACTCAAACCTGTATGGGCATTGGCTCCCAAAGGTCCGGCGGTCGTCACGGCGGATTGGCGAGCCTGTAATTCCATACCCGGATCGCGCAGCAACACAAATTCACCCGTGCTTTGAAAATCGTAATTCACACCATCAACCGTTCGAATATGCGGGTCGCCTTCCGTGTTCGGTGCGCTGCCCACTATCCATCGTTCAATGGTTTTAATATCGGTTTTGCTGAGTGGTGGGCCACCGCAGGGCATGAGTCCAAACGGACAGTCCTCATTGGAACCCGCAATGTTGTCTGGATCGTAAGGGTGCTGCAGATTACCGTCGTCGGTAATACGTTGATACATACGACTGCTAGCCAGGTTCGTCGCATCGACGCTCGTGCATGTCACGACACTCGGATCACAGGCAGGTGCACTAATGAGTCTTCTGGCCTCCCTGAGCGATTTCCATAGTCTGCGTTCGCCGGCTGCCGGGACTTCGGCTTCCGATAAATCAAAGTTTGCCCAGGGGTATTTTCTCACCGGTGGGTAGTTCAGCCCTCCATGACATTCGATACAGCTCTTGTTGAATATGCGTTGAATGTCTGTGTAAGTCGGTGGGTCATCTGCATCAGGTAGTTTGTCAAGCGCAAACTCTGCCGCAACTAACGGCATAATCTCGGCACAGCCTGAAACACCGAGGCTTTCACTTAAATCAGTTCGAAATGTTTCGTCATAACTGGTTTCGATATTAAATTGATCGGCGAATGAGTAGGTGCGTGATCTTCCGCGTACGCCCAGCGACCATTTATCGACGGAGACACCCAATGGTTCAAGAAAATAACGATACAGTGAAATATTCTCGGTATTGACGTCGTAGTCTTCACGATCGACATAAATTCCGCCCATCGCAGTTTGGTCAGACGAACCGCCCCCACTATCGAGCTCAATAATGCTACTCGTGGGTCGACGGAATATTTCCTGACGCAACTGGCGTAGCCTTAAACTTGCAGTACTGCTCGGGTCTGTCTCGGGAACAATGCCATCCGTGTTACTGATATGCATGTCAATCAGTCCGACGGCTGGGTCTGCACCGGGTGAATCATCGACGTATACATCCCCATCACGATCGAGGTTCAGTTTTTGAATATCGGCTTTACGACGCGAGATGCTGGCAGCACGCCGACGTGTGTCATCGAAGACGTCATTGAAATTCATCCCGTTTCGAGCTGCAAAAAAGGGTGGGACATCAGTGATACTCGAAATCGTCTGGGTTGAGGTGATATCTGTTCCGCCATTTACACTGATGCAACCCTCCGCAATCGCAAGCGCAATGGGTCGAACGTCAATGGGCACGTTACCCGTCGCGTGGTAAGGGGGCGTCATTTCATCCACGATGCGTTGTGGATTAAGGTCCAGATAAAGATTGTTAAAGAAATTCGTCCCGCGACCTTCGTCTGGGTCGAATCTGATACCTGTCCCCGTATCTGAATGGTGTAACACCACAAAATCATTATTTCGAGCGACCCTTGATGGGGTGGCGTTAGGCGTTAACCTGTCGAACGTATAATTAACGGTGGTATCGACGACTACTGTAGGAAGGGGTTCGCTTGCGACATCTGGAAAAGGCGGGTCAAAATTGAAACGGATGTGGCCGTCATTTGGCCCACCTTCAGTGCCGGGGGTGTCCCAGCGCGTAATTCTATCTTGAGGTCTGACTACATCAGTCACCCACGGGGGCTGAAGTGCAAGTTGCTCGATCACCGCGCGGACGTCTTCATTGGTTTGCCAGCTCCATAAATTCATTAACTTTCGAAAGGTCGCGGCCTCGATCGAACCTTTGTAAATGCGGTCACGATTAAATGCCAACATCCCTCCCCAGCTATCGTAGGTATCCCAGTTTGGTTTGCTTTTAAACTTGACTGAACCGATGGGATTTCCCGTTGTTCCGGGTGTGGTGCCTTTGTTGCGCACATTTCGGGTGGAGTGACAGGCGAAACATTTAGGATCGTCTTCGGTAACCTGCCGTTGAGGTCTTGCTTGAAACCGAAACACGCCTGGACTGATTTCATCCATGTCGGGTATTGGCTTAATCACGATCTCGTGAAATCGAAAATTCTTTTGCGAGTCGTCCCACTGCATATATTCAATGGCATTCGGGTGTGCACCTGGGAAAGACGAGTGCTCGGCCAGGCCAAGCGAAAAAGCTTGCTCTGAATCTTCGCTGACCAGCAGTATTCGAGGAAACTCACCCGTGCCGGTCTGTAAACTTTCTGATCGCGTCATCAAAATCCAGTTTTGTCTGAACTCTGCCGGCAGGGCGGCAACGAATTCCGCCAGCGTATTGACGTTACTGCCAGCACCTGTGAGATAAGTATTGATTCCCCCAGGAGTTAAATCAGTCAGGGCAGCAATGGGAGTATCTAACGTGAAATTCGCACGCACCGATCGCATTTGATCCATTGGAACAGTACATGTAGCCGTCGTGCCAGATGACGCACAATCACCACCCCATCCAGCAAAACTGGAACCGGCATGATCCCTCGCCGTCAGGGTGATCGATGTGGTTGAGGCGGTATTGCAACTAGTGCCGACAGTGTCCGTATCCGTTGCCGGATTGGTGCCAACAATACCGCACGATATGCCGTCCCCTTCAATCCAGCCTTTTCCAAGACCTGTTTTCATGACACGAAGATCTGCCGCATACGTGCTACTTGCAAAGCAAAAAAGTAGCATGGCAAATAATTTTGAGGCCATGTGCTGAGCGAGTTTCGAATTAGTATTTACTGAATCATCTCGCTGTTTCACTTTTTGTCTCCATCCCTGGGTATAGGGTTGCTATTGATATTGATATTTCATTTATAGATGAGAATAAGGATAAAACAAGCTGGGGATAAGATAGAATTTCTTGCACCCTTTACAGTTGATAACATATTTTATCAACTGTAAACTAAGCTCATGAATTCGCTCATCCCAAAACCTCAAAACTCGGGTATTTCCGATCTGGCATCCACAGCGGAAGTACCGATGCTGACTTCCGCCCAATACCGCCAATTGAGCGAAGTGCCGTCGGCAATTGAATGGTTCGCCAATATCGACAATCCGCAAACGCGGCGCGCTTACGAAAACGACTTGCGCGACTTCATGCAGTTTGTCGGCATCCAGCAACCGGAGGATTTTCACACCGTCACCCGATCCCACGTTTTGGCCTGGCGCAAAACGCTGGAAGTGCGCCAGCTCGCCGGCGCCACCATCCGCAGAAAACTGGCCGCGCTGGCTTCCTTGTTCGAACATTTATGTGAATCCAATGCAGTGACCCACAATCCGGTCAAAGGCGTGAAGCGCCCGGTAGTGGAATCGCAACAGGGAAAAACCCCTGCATTGGGCGATGCCCAGGCGCGCGCCTTGTTGAGCGCTCCGGACGCTAATACGCTCAAAGGCAAGCGCGACCGCGCCATTCTCTCGGCCTTGCTCTATCATGGCTTGCGCCGGGAAGAACTTACCAAGCTGAAGGTGAAGGACTATTGCCAACCACGCCGGGGGGTGGCTCATTTGCAGGTACAAGGCAAAGGTGGCAAGATGCGCTTCGTTCCCACCCATCCTGGTACATTGACCTTGATAGAAGAGTATCTGGAAGCTGCTGGCCACGGCCGCAACCAATGCGTTGGATAACGGCGCGGACATTGCCAAGGTGCAGGAGTGGCTGGGCCATGCCAATATTGCCATCACCCGGATCTACGATCACCGCAAGACCCGGCCGGAGGATAGTCCGACTTTTAAGGTCGCTTACTAAGCAATCAATGATCTTTGTGCAATATGTGGATATTCTTGAACGCTATCGAGAAAAACACAAGAGGCCTACCCGATGGAGAGCCGTCAATTAAAGTAGCTACATTAGCTACATCATAATAAACGCAGCAGTAACACTTGCTAGTACTCCTACAATAAAACCTACTCCATGTATCCTTACAGCGTTTTTCAAGTGAAAGTACTTAAAGTCCTCAAGTAACTCTGGATCAAATAAATCAATCCACACCTTGTATGCCGTAGCGGCTTCTTTAAACAGATAAACTGCTGCCTCACGCTCACTAGGGGTGCTAATAGTCGCTTTCTCCGTTGCCGCCTCAAATGCCTTGAGCGCATTCTTATATTCTTCGGTAACTTTTTCTTTGGGCGCACGTGCACACCACTTTGTTTTCTCCTTATCGGAGAGAATTTCATTTGCTTGAGAGGACAGATTAACTGCTATCTTTTGAGCGACATCAAAACCGGCATCGACTATGAACCAAAACGCAATCTCATAATCGGACTGAGCATTCTGAGAATCTTTTGAGTCGGCTCGGGCAAGAGCATTGAGTGCCTTAGTGTTTTTTTCAGTTACGGACTCAAGTTTTATCCCCTGACGGAGAAGTTCTGCGTACATTGGTTCTACGATTTCCCTGTAGAATTTGTACGGGTTATTTTCTCTGTCCGTCATAGATTCCTCAAAGCAGAAAAAAAGAAAGCCGCGCTTGTAAACGCGGCTTTCTTATGGATGCCTTTAAAGTGGTATTATCCCAAAGACTCACAAATTATGGAGGAGCAACCGCGACTGTTCGATGATTTTTTCAGACTGCTTACGCATTTTCTCTGGGTCGAGAGATACCGATTTTAATTTGCGACCAAGCTTCTCCTCAATCGCTTCTTCCATCTCAGCGGGAGTGTGGAACTGGTCCAGTTTTTTTCCGACTAACTCTTCAAAGCCTTTTCCCAAGAAATACGATTCTTTAGAAGGAGTAGTTCTCATTTAATCTGTGTCCTCTGACTTGTTCTGTTATTACGCTGATCGATATGGTTGGGGACGATAAGCCCAACTAGACATTCGCAGTATAGCAGATCATTCAATCTGTCAAGATATTTTTTTTAATGCCCAAATAACTCCCTTCTTGGCTATTAATGCCCAACCCCTCAAAAAGGTAAAATTAGCCCCAATCGCAGACAATCAGCAGGAAACAGTCTGGCTAATATTGCCCATCCCGCCAAAAATGTAAAATTGGTTATTCTTACCCGACCCCTCGAACAGGTAAAGTTAGGCTAACTGCGGCTAATCCCGTCCGAATACGCCCCAAACAGGAGTCACTCTTTTTGGTGTGACGGTAGTTTCAAAGCTGCTTCCTTTGCGGGGTTGTACGCCCGTTGCGGCAAACCCGCTTCCATGCTGTGCGCGGGGCGGGCTCTATGTGCTTCGCACACCGGGCCTGAAGTCCCGGCCATCCGGTAACGATCCCTTTTGCAAACCTCCTCATAAAGATTTTCGCGTCCGCGAAAATTTGCCCTAAGCCGCTCCCTGCTGTCACAGATCACGCCAGCCGCCTTCGGCGGTGCGCTTTGCCTGTCATGGTCTGTGAGCCGTCATCCCTTCGGTTGCCGGCCGCATCCCCCCTGAAAATCTTCTACCCGGCACGCGCCCATTCCTGTTGCGTCATCCCCCCATAAGCGCCCCCAATCCTCTGCGAGGGGGAACTTGTGGGGGGATAACCAAAACGCAACAGGAAAAGGCGCTAGCTGCTTTTCCGTATTAAAGGCACAAAAACCGAAAGGGGTCCGAGCGAGAGGATCTATTTTTAACCCTTAATCGCGAGGAAACCCAAATATGAATACCACCACACCAGACCTTTTTACTCTTGGCGACAATGCAGCGCCCTACGCATTGAGCAATGATTACGACGTTATCGCGCACGCGCTTGCGATTGTCGAAGGAAAACTACGCAAGGCCGGCGAGGTATTGAATTCACCAACACTGGTAAAAAACTTCTTTACTTTGCGGCTTGCGCAAAAAGAGCATGAAGTTTTCGAAGTGGTGTTCCTCGATTCCTAAAACCGCATGATAGCGGTTGAGTCGATGTTTACCGGCACACTGACCCAAACCAGCGTATACCCCCGCGAAGTATTGAAACGTTGCCTTCACTATAACGCTGCCTCTGTACTCTTTTGTCATAATCACCCTTCAGGAATTGCTAAGCCAAGCCAGGCCGATGAGGTTTTAACCAAGAACCTAAAAGACGTGCTTGGACTGGTGGATGTCAGGGTGCTCGATCACATCGTTATTTGTCATGCGCCGACTTGGAAGCCATATTGGCCAGTGTAAACTTACTTTAATATATTGAATTATAACGATTCCAAAAATTCCTCAGGTTTGGGCTTAGAACCCTTTTTACTGAGCACAGGGGCGCGTTGCCTCATTAAGTAACGTAACCCCCCGGCTTTGCCGGGGACTCCGAAAGGTTTGACCTTTGCGTCGGTCGGGGGTTGTGTATGGAATTGGATAGGCCATATGATCAAAGTAATTATTTACAAGAGAGATACTTTGGAGCTGTAGCCTCACTCCGCCGCGAAGCGGCTCACGGTTTTGAGACCCCTTTGAGGGGTTCGCCCAATAAACCGCCAGCTTTGCCGGTGGTAATTTAATTTGAATTGCTGCCGCCATCCATCCTCGCATCGACCTGTAAAACTATTTTGTCGATCTGATGGCGCAGGGCAGACCATGCATTCAACTGGATGAGCGAGATACCGGATCGGGTCGGGCAAGTGCCGAGATTTCTGTTCCGGTCTCCATTCCAGCTTCCATCTTATAAAGCCAGGCGAGCAGTTCCGCTACCGCGCGGTAGAGCTGCGGTGGGATATACTGGTCCAGATCTATTTGCATCAACAGGGATACCAGGTCGGCCGATTCGTGCACATAAATACCATGGGCTCGCGCTTCGCTGATGATGGTTTCGGCGATGAGCCCGCGGCCTTTTGCGACAATTTGCGGCGCCGTCCGGCCGGCGCGATAAGCCAGCGCCACTGCCACCCCCTGCACCTTGGACGGATCGGGTTTATTCATCCAGTTCGACCCCCATTCCGCGCAGACTGATGCCGGCGGAATCCAGCCCGTTCGCGAGCGGCGTCGCACCCGCCCGTAGCATGAACGCCGTAACAGGGCTCGCCGTGGTAAGTCGTATTTCGACTCCACGCGCGTCAAAGCGCAGGTTGGCCGAGACTCGACCCAAATTAGGCATGGTCAGATTCAGGCAGGTTTGCCAGGCGGCGTGGGCATTGCCGGGTTCATCGGATTCATCAAACTCGCCGGGTTCGCCGGTATCCGCGGGTTTTTCCTCGAAAATCTCCCATTCGATCTTCTGGCCGGGCCAGGCCACGCCCTGCCAGGTGATATGGCGTGTTTCGAAAACTTCCAGTTGCTGCCGCACCAGGGCTAAAGTATCGGGATGAACCGGCGCATTCGCATCGGCAGCATTATCGCGTGCCATACCGGTCATTACGGATGCGTTGGATTGGGCGGCTGGCTCGGGCAAGCGTGCTCTCAACCCGAATAGCGGCGCCTGCGGCTCCAGCAGCAATTCCGCCAGCGGCCTTTCACCTGCTATCCATTGAGCCTGATGGGATTCGTAGAACAGGCCGCTTTGGCCCAGCGTGCGGGCCAGAATCGCAGCCAATTGAACACCATCTGCGGGCGGCGCCGCAAGTAGCGGAGCAGAGCCGGATAACGTTGTGAGGCTGCCTGGAGGGGTCGAGCGGTTTAACAGATCGCTGATGAAACGACCGGTCTCACTGAGTGGCGCGGAAACCGCGGCTGTAGAAGGCTCGGCCATGAGCATGAACGTGGGCCGGGGATTCCGTGAGACGAAAACCAGGTTCAGCGCATCACCCGGGCGTATATCCGCAGGCAACCTCATATGCAATAGTTGGGCATCCGCCATGCCTTTTGCACCTACCGTCACCAGAAACTCGCCGTTCGGAAGACGGGATTGTACTGAAGCTCGCAGATGACGCCCCGCTTCGAGTCCCGCCAGGAACGCGGTGTACCCTGGTTGCCTGTGAAAGGATGAACCACTGGCGTGGACTTGAACTACTTCGTTGAGCAGATTGATCGCGGACATATCGAGGTTTTCTCCCCTGGCCTTTATTTTTTATGTCTCTATATGATCTGACAGAGGTAGGTCGGGCTCTGCCCGACGATTAAATTGTATCGGGTAGGTCGGGCTCTGCCCGACGATCGTAAAAATGATGTCGGGCGGAGCCCGACCTACTAGGGACGCGTGACCATCATCGAGCCTTTTCCTGGTCCATATCTTTATGGGTTGCGCTTTGCTTTACCCATCCTTTCGTGAAAGCGGTGGCAGCAATTTGGAGCATGTTCAATTCCAGCGTGCATTCTCCAACCACCGGGCCTGGCCGTCTCTACGTACGCGTGTCGTACGCTTGATGTACCCGCCGGGCCATTCCGGCGTTGCCAAGCAAAGTCTGAACGCTTTTCATCCAGGGCTCGGTGTGCGTTCGTATCTCCGCATCGTCGGCCAGTATCTTGTGGATCAGCTCTACTTTTTGTTGTTGCATATCGGCTGTAAGCCGAACCGGCGGCGCCGCTCGGAGTTGCGTCACCACGGCGGCGCAGCGATGCTCCAGCATTTCCAGTTTTTCCCAGTCGCTGGCGCGGGCAGCCTTCACCATTTCGCCGGTAAGATTGGAAATCGATTGATACGCGGCGATTTTTTCTGCGCTGTTCATCACGCTTGACCGAAATCGTTGGCGGCTCTGGAACCTGGCAGAACTGAGGAATTGATCTGGTCGGCACTCTCATCGGGCGGTATGCGCGAACCAATCGCTTCCCAGGCCTCACTCAACTCGCCAAGGAGGCGGGCCACTTCTTCGATGTATTCAGGTTTGTTATGCAGATTGGCCTCCAACAGGCGGCGGCTCATATACTCATACAGCGCATTCAACTGTTGGGCCAGTTCGCCGCCGGCCTCAACATCGAGGCTGGCTTGCAGGCCGGAACTGATAATAGCGATTGCCTTGGAAACGGCCTCTCCCTTGGCAGTGATCTGGCCGGTTTTCATATGCGCAAGGGCGGATGACAATGCAACATGCGCGCCCTGAAACAGCATCAGGATGAGTTTGTGCGGATTGGCTGCGATGACTCCGGTCTCGAGGCCAACGCGGGCATAGGCATTTACGCCGCAACGGGATGCTGAATACATATCGAATGCCTCCTTCGGCAATTATTTTTCGTTCAGGAATTGTTTTTCGGCAAAGTGGCCAGTTGCTGGGTTAGAAACTGGCTGGTCTGATTCAGGCTGCTAAGCATCGTATCCAGCGCAGTAAATTGCGCCCGGTAACGCGCCTCGATCGTATCCAGGCGCCGAAGGAACGCTTCCTGGCGGCGATCAATCGTCTTGATGCTTTCGGTGAGTCCATCGACACGGCTCGCAAGGATGCCGTCAGTGGTCAGCAGATCTCCCGCAAGCTTGTTCAAGCGGTCGGCGGAACCGCGTGAGAAATCCACCATTCCACGCGCGCCCAACAGGCCGCCTTTGATAATGAGGCTCAAGCCTTCCGACGCCGTGCCGGCTGACGCCGTGAGTGTCTGCCCTGTTCCGAGAGCGGCCACGCCATTGATGGTGCCGGCTACATCCGCACCTACTGTGGTTATCGGACTTGCGCCAAGAAGATTGCCGGCGCCATTGCCGCCGGTAACAGTGACACTGGATGCGGAACCGTAGCGTGCCGAGGAGATGGCAAGCACGCCGCCGGATTGCGAAACTACAACCGAGCTGCCTGCCGCTGTCAGGCTGGTGGCGCCATTCAACTTGCTTTGCACCTCGGCCGCCAGCGCATCGGCCGACGCGTAAATTCCCGCCGCAAGCGTGACGCTGGCAGCCACCCCATCGACCGTGATATCGATTCGATCATTGACGCCGGCGGTAATGGTCAGCCCTGCTGCCTGGCTGCCGGTGAGGCTGCCCATGGTAGCCAACTGCGCGATTGTCACGGCATAGTTTCCGGCGGATGTCTTGCCGGTTGCGCCACTGTAGGCGATCAGGCTATCGGTCGATTTGCCGTTTGCGGCGAAGAGGCTGGCGATCTGGTCGAAGCCGGCATCCATTGCAGTCTGAAGCCGGGTGGCATCCAGCGCCAGGCTGCCGTCTTTCTGGAAGGCGACGCCGATTTGCGACAACGAGGTAAAACTGCCTGCCGCACCGCTCGTGCTTCCCGTTGCGGCCGATACCGTGGCGCGGAGCCAGCGCTGGATGGACAACGCTGCCGAATCTCCCTGCAACACCCCGCCCTTTTTGGCCACCGTGTTGTACGTACTGAGGTCTGCGAGTGTCTGATTAACGGCATTGAACGATTTGACGAACGCCTCCACCGATGCCTTGACGCCCGTCGTATTGCGCGACACATCAAGTATGGTTGGGGTGCCTGCATTGCTCTTGAGCAGGTTGAGTGTCACACCCTCGATCGCATCGGTAATCGTGTTCGAGTTCTTGCTGATGGCGATTCCGTCGATCTGGAATTTGGCGTCCTGCGCCGCCTGGACTTGTGTGAGATTCTTTCCGGTACCGGCTGCAGCGGTCGGATCGAAAGCAAGCTGAGACAGACCGGCATTATCCAGATCCACACCGTCGTCGTCGCTTGCGATGATCCTGATGCTGCTGGCTGCGCCAGCATCCTTGGCCGTCAACACCAGCCGGTTACTGCTGCCGTCGTTGATGATTGTCGCGCTAACGCCGATATTGGCTGCATTGATCGCGTCGCGCACCCCCGAAAGCGTATTGTTGGCGGGGTCGATGATCAGCGTCTGCGCGGGTTTTGCGTTATTCAGCGTAAAAGTGTTCAGGCCGCTATCATAGTCGCCATACTGAATGGTCAGGGTGCCGCTGCCAACCGTACTGTTGGTGCTGGCAAATCCCTCCGAGCGGATTTTCTGTTGTTGCGCCAGTTGCTGCACTTCCACCGAGTAGCTGCCCGGTACAGCCTTACCCGTGCTATTAGCGATAGCAGTCAGTATGGAAGTATCCGCCACACTGGCTGTGGCAGCCTGGAATCTGGCGGGATCAGCGAGCCCTTGCATCGCGGTCTGGAATGCAGCCAATGCACCCTTCAGCGTCCCATAGGCGGACAGCTTGGCCTGATAATCGGCTTCGCGGCGGTCCAGCAGCGCAAGGGGTTGCCGTTCGACCGCCATCAATTGGCTGACAATGCTGTTCACATCCAGATTCGAGCCCATGCCTGGTGCGGTGATGCCCATATCTGCCTCCCGTTTGTGCTGTTAGTCAAATTCTGGCCTCGGAGGCCGGTTAAACTTTCGTGTTCAACAGCAGGCCTTTTAAACGGCCCAGTGCCTTGGCCAGGGCCAGCATCTCCTCCATGGGGATCTGCCGCACTAATTCCTGTGTTGTGCTATCGATGATCTTTACCACCACTTTGTCGCTCTCGGCGTCAATGCTGAATTCCAGTGTCGAGATGGCTGGCTGGCTGATTTCCTGCGCCATTTCCTTTGCCGGTTGCACACTTGCCGGCGATAGCGCACGGTCCAGGCGGTTTTGTACTTCCCCGGACGTCGGCGTCAGGTTGCGTTCCAGCGAATTTACGGAGACAACCGCGGCTTGACTACCAGCTCCAACGTGCTTGATTTCCATGGGGGATTCCAGAAGGGATTGAAAAAGGAAACCCGGGGCGCCGCCCCGGATTCCTTCACAACAAACTTTGAGTCAATTTCGCTGATCGAAAATCCGATAATTCCTGTTAGCCTCTCAGCAGCGCCAGCACGCTTTGCGGAAGTGCATTGGCCTGGGCCAGCATCGCCGTGCCTGCTTGCTGCAGTACCTGGTTCCGCGAAAGAATAGCGGTTTCAGCGGCAAAATCGGTATCGACGATACGACTGCGGGAGGCAGCCAGATTCTCTGCGGTGGTTTGCAGGTTCGAAACCGCCGATGAGAAGCGATTCTGATATGCGCCCAGGTCGGCACGGGCCGCATTAAGCGCGCTTAATGCGGAATCCATTGAGGCGATGGCAGTTTCAGCCCCTGCAGTGGTGCTGATATTCACTCCCGCAAAACCAGTGACGGTGGCTGTTGTCGCCGCGGTCGTGGCGGGTGTAAGGCTGGTTTGAATAGCGGTGGCCGTGCCGCCCACGATGGTGCTGCTGCCCGAAGTGTTGGTCAGCGTCACCATGCCGGTCAGCGCGTCAGCGGCTGCGGTAACGTTGGTTGTACTTGACACCAGGTTGATGGCTGCTGCGACATTTGCGCCCTTGGTTATGGCATCAGTACCGAGAGCAATTGCGCCCACATTGGTGCCGTTGATTGTGAGTGCATTCGCGGCCAACGCCGTAAAATCTGTGATGGTAGTAGAGCCGGTAACATTGGCGGTGGTAGTGGTGCTGGTACCCAGGGACGAGCTTTGTGCATTGACCAGGCTGGTGATGGAAATGGTTTCACCCACGTTGGCGCCGACCTGGAATGCCTGATTGGTAAAGGTGCCATCGAGCAGTTTGATGCCGTTGAACGCGGTCGTTGAAGCCACCCGGTCGATTTCGGCTTTGATCTGCTGCACTTCGTTGTTGAGTGCGGTACGGTCGCTTACGCTGTTGCTCGCATTACCCGATTGCACGGCCAGCTCACGGATGCGCTGCAGGTTATTGCCGATTTCGCCCAATGCGCCTTCAGCGGTCTGCGACATCGAAATACCGTCGTTGGCGTTGCGGACAGCCTGGTTCAGGCCGCGAATCTGCGATGTCATGCGCTCGGAAATCGCCAATCCTGCGGCGTCGTCCTTGGCGCTGTTGATGCGCAGTCCCGAGGACAAACGTTGCAGTGTCGTGGCAAGCGCGTTTTGCGAACTGTTAAGATTGCGTTGCGCATTCAACGCAATCACGTTGGTGTTGATAATTGCAGCCATGTGAATCTCCTTGACTAGTGTTATGGATTACGCCGTATGGCGTTAACTTTGGTTTGCCTCGCTTACACGAGGCTGATCAACCGCTGTTATGCTTATTAACGGAGGGTCAGGAAAAACATTTAGCCGGTTCGTCAAGTTTTTCTTCGCGCGATATTTTTATTCCTGTGGATAGATTTAGAGTGAAAAAATGGATAGCCATTTTTCCCTGGGCAAGTCATTACAATCAAGGAGCGAGCGAGTCTTTCGGTATAGTCTTTCGCAAGCAGGAATCCACTGCCGAATTACACATGATAAGTGGAGGAGAGCACGCGCGATTCGCCGATCAACGGCTGATCTATGTCTTATATCGAAACTTTACCCTGCGAGTGCAGTGTTTGGGGGCGCTATAAGTCCTGATACGATGGGAGCGAGGAGCCCTATGATAAATAGACTGGCAGATAGATGGGACAGGTGGGCCGGGAAAATACACCTCCTGAATCCGGCCCGGATTCAGGCCAGGCCGTTCTTGATTGCGTAGTGAGTCAACTCGGCGTTGTTCTTGAGCTTCATCTTTTCCAGCAGGCGGCTGCGATACACGCTGACAGTCTTGACAGACAGGCACATTTCATCAGCCGCATCGGTAAGGCTTTTACCCGAGGCGATCAGGCATAGCGTCTGGTATTCCCTGTCGGACAAGGCTTCATGAGGCGGCCGGTCGTGGTCGGCGCCGAGGTTGTCCGCCATTGCCTCGGCCAGGCTTGTCGTAAGATATTTGCGCCCCCTCGAGACCTGGTGAATAGCAGCCATCAACTCGCTCGGGGCGCTTTGCTTGGTGATATAGCCGGATGCACCCGCCTTTAGCGCCCGAATGGCATATAAACCTTCCTCATGCATGCTGAGCATGAGTACGCGAATTCCAGGATGTTCCTTCTTGATGTGCTTCAGGACTTCGATGCCGTTCCTGTCCGGCAGCGATATATCCAGCACGACAACGTTCCAGTCGCCCTCGCGTACTTGCCGCATGGCCTCCGAGCCGCAATCCGCTTCTCCGATAAGCATGACCTTCTCGCTCTCCAGCAGGATCTGCCGCAGACCCTGACGTACGATGGCGTGGTCATCGACAATCAGTACATTCATGGCTGCCGCGCCTTCGATAGCAGGATGACCGATTCCGCCACCGGGTCGCCTGGTTCCGGCACGAGTGGAATTGATAAAAGCACCGTCGTACCTTGTTTCTGCCCCCCGCCGACGGTCAGTTTTCCGTCGAGAAGGCGGGCGCGCTCGATCATGCCGCGAATGCCGAACGAATCAAGCTTCATGCGATCCGGGAACATAATGCCGCAACCATTATCGCGCACCTCCAGTTCCAGTTGCCCCTGAGCCGCATGCAGGTTTACCCAGACACATGAAGCATGCGCATGCTTGCTGATATTGGTGAGGGCTTCCTGAAAGATACGGAACACGGCAACCGCGATATCCGGCTCCAGGTCGATATCCTGTTCGGCGCATACCACCTCGCACGGGATGCCGAGCCGTTTGGCAAATTCGCCCGATTCCCACTCGATCGCCGCAACAATGCCGAAATCCATGATGCCGGGGCGTAAATCACGACAGATGCGCTGTATCGAATGCATCGTACGATCCACCATGTGAGATACGGTACGGACTTTTGCCTGTAGGGCTGCACCTTCCTTCCTGCCGTCACTGCCGCCCTCCCCTGCATGCCGCGCCAGCCAGTCGAGGTCGATCTTGATAGCCGTGAGATTACCGCCCAGGTCATCATGAATTTCACGGGCGATGCGGATGCGCTCGTGTTCCCGTGCCGCCATGACGTGTGATGATACTTCTTTCAGGCGTTCGTGCGATTCCTTGAGCTCCGTCTCCCTGCGCCTGCTTTGGGTGACGTTGATGATGATTCCTTCCCAGATTACACCGACTCCCGGTTCCCGGCGCGGGCTGGCTCGCAGGCTGACCCATTTTGTATCGCGGTATGACTCGATCCACAGGCGGCCTTCCCAGTTCCATGTCGTCAGGCTGGCGGCTGAGTGTGCCCTTGATTGGCGCAGGCTCTCTCGATCCTCGCCCGGCAGCACAAGATCCAGCAGCAGCGCGGGGTTCGCTTGCAATTCCTTGACTGCAATATCGAGCAGATTCACACACTGGTCGCTTACGAATGGCATGGAGTGATTGCCATCCTCATGCAGAACATATTGGAATACCATGCCTGGGGCATTTGAAATGACAGCCGGCGGATACGCTTCTCCCCTTCCTGTCCGCCCCGATCCCTCTGGCCTCTCCCGTTGTACAACCTGACCGCTGATTTCGCCAGTGAAGTGCCGGGTGATATCGTTGGCAAGAATGATAAGCAATGATTTGCCGGAGCCCTGCCATAAGTGCAAACGTACCGCTACCGGAAAAATAGTGCCGTCCTTGCGCCTGAAGTATGTCTTGCCCTTCACCTCCCGCTTTTCACCTGCACGCAACGGAGACTGCATGGACCATAGGCTTTCCGCAGCGAAGCCCGGAACATCATCGCGCGGCATGAGCTCGCATAATTCAGCCATCGAATATTGCAAATCTCGCTGGGCCGCTACATTGGCGTATTCGCACCTGAGCGTATCGGCATCGAGCAGATACACTGCGGCGTCGAGATGGGAAAACCGGGAAATGGGAGGGCTCATGCTTGAATCAGGTTTTGAAACAGGAAGAGTGTTTAGCTGAATTATTCAAACATTATGGGAGCTTATCACTATGCGGATTGAAGCGAGCTGTAAGCTTACAGCTTTTATCAACATTGATGGGTTGCGCTTCGCTTCACCTCATCCTACTAATATAAATAACAATGGTTACTCCCTGTCGTGGTGCAGACCGCGTGCACCAGGAAAGCAGGCATCACGATACCTTATCTAGCAGCCTGTCGGACTTAAGGGAAATCGGCTGCAAAAGCGTCTGGCTGGTTCATATTTCACCGCTTTTTCGGCCAATAGAATAACTATTGGCCTTCAAAATCCTCAAAATCTGCCCTCACCCAGTCACTTTTTCGCTGCGATTCTTCAAGTCCGACAGGCTGCCAGCTCATCCAAGGCTTTGCTGATTGCGGCGGAATCGACAGGCCGAACCAGGCGGGCGATCTCCTTCCCGCGGTGCAAAAAGATCAGGGTCGGCCAGAGTTTCACTCTAAAGGAACGCCCAAGCGGACGATCCTTGCCATCTTCGATCTTGATATGGCGTATGGAAGGATGGTTGAAGAAGGCCGAAGCAATCAGCGGTTGGGCGGCACGGCAGTATCCGCACCACGGCGCGCCAAACTCCATGAGAACGGCCTCTTCGAGAGCATCAATCTCTGCACGTGGCGGTTCGATGGCTGCATAGGCGTTGTTCATACCCATATTATAGTCCGCTCCAGGTGCACAGACCGTCTGCCGCGCTGGATGATGCCCGGTCATTGCTACGGCAATGGCGGCTCATATATCATGAATCGAATGCGCAAGTACGGCATATCAATTGTGCCTGATCCTCTGCCATTCTTGTAATTGGTATGAATTCTTCACCTTGCATAAATTCAATTCTTCATCTTGCATAAATTCTTCACACAATAGTGACAATTTTATCACGCCCGACATGCTAGATTACACTCGTAATTCCGCTGCCACTGTTCCAAATTTCAGCATCATGTTTCTTAAGCGACCCGAGGATCAGACATTAACGCCGACAATTATAAAATTCAAGCCGCAGCGAGTTTTCCAGCGCAACCGGATCTTTCCCGGTGAGCTAGGCCAGGCAAAAGGACGGTCCGGGATTTCCACCACACTACTGTGGAGGTTCATATGCTTACCGAGACTCGTCACCTGCAACCACATTTGTTGGAAATTGCGGCGGGAAGGAGGCGGCGGCACCCGCCACTACAAGGTAGTGAAGGTAGCGAGGGCTGTAAAGGCAGCAGTCATGCTCTTGCGCAAGAGCATCGTCATGGCGCGAAATTCAATTTGCTGCGCGCTGCTCGCTCCCGAGTCAAGCACCATTATCACTTGGGACGTACGAGCCCATCCATCCTGTCCGTTCGCCCTATCGAACCTCGGCTCGAGATTTCGAGGGCGGATGGTCGTGTCGCTTTCCGGTTGCCCCAGGCATTGCCGACGCGCGCTAACGATGCTCTTTCTATTTGTCCCTCCCCGCATAACCGCCCTGATGTCAATGAACTGCTGATCAAGGGCATCCGTCGAGATGGTTCGACCTTTCGCCCTAGCGACTGGGCTGAACGGTTGTGCGGCGTAGCAGCGATATTACACTCGGACGCGATAGCGCCCTCTCGCGAGCATTTTGCCGCTCGCCCCCGTTTTGACTGTTCTCTCCTTGTTCGGCCCGCTATCATCTCCGGGGTCCTTTGCGTGATCGTCGACCTGAGCTTGCGCAGCCTCGAACCGTGCGCCTGGGAATTCGTCCGATGTTTCGCGTGTGATAACGACCTTATCGCGCTGGACAGGTTTTCGAGTTGTCGAGGGGGGTTGAATCTGAAAAAAATAAAAGAGTGAGAGAAAGAACAGGTCAGAGACTAGCAGCCTGTCGGGTTTGAAGAATCGCAGCAAAAAAATGACTGGGTGAGGACAGATTTTGAGGATTTTGAAGGCCAATAGTTATTCTATTGGCCGAAAAAGCGGCGAAATATGAACCGGCCAGACGCTTTTGCAGCCGAGGTAGCTTGGGTGAACGGCTGATTGGTCAAATTCGCACCAGCCGGCATCGCCATGGCTTTGACAATACCTTACGGTTGCACCGGCTAACAGCGCTGACAGCGGCGTGCCAACTCGCGGTTGGTTGCGGCATTGGCCGCCTTCCTGCTCTGGTTTTATCGGGAAGTATGCAATCTACAAACGTATGAACCGGTGGTCAGGGAGCGGCATCATCTCGCCGAACTCCGTCGTTCGATCCCTACCGAATATAATCGAACAGCGACAACCCCTGCACTTTCAAAAATGCTTTCTGCGTCGCCTCCAGATAGGTCTGCTGCTGGGTCAAATCGCTGATGACCTTGGCGTAATCGACTCCCCGCAGGTCGGATAGCTGTTGTTTGTACTGAATATCCAACTCCTCGCCGCTGTTGTTGAGCGTATCCACCTCTTTCATGCGCGTGCCTACCGATGCGTGGATTCGCAGCACATTGTCCAGCGCGTTCGAGAGGTTGCTTTGGGCAGTGCTCAAGCCGTTGGCGAGCGCGGTCTTGCTGGCGTCATCGGTCACGGGGGTTTCAAGCACATCGATCAGGTCGGAGAGTGTCTTGAACATGCTCTGGTACCCTCCCCCGTCGGCCGGAATCCGCTCGAATACTTCTCGCCCCGATTCGTTCACGGCAAGCTGGCGGGATGAGCTGGCCTGGATCATGCGGAGGCCTTCGTCGCCGTGATACTGTATGCCGCTGCCTGTGTCGGTGAATGGCTTGGTCGCGCCCTGGAAGCCGGAAAATAAATATTGCCCGTTCCCATCGGTGCGATTTGCAAGGCCCTGCAGTTCTTCAAGATTCCCGCGTAATTCTGTTGCGATGGCGCTGCGTCCGCTGTCGGTAAGCGTGCCGTTAACCGCGTACACGGCCAATCCCTGCGCGTTCTGCAATAAACTTGTTACATCTCCGAGCGTAGCTTCCAGCATCCCGAAACTGGCGGTGGCGTTCTGGCGGTTTATCGCGTATTGCATATTGGCTGAATCGGCCTGGGATACTTCAAGCGCCCGAACATAGGCTGCGGGATTCTCGGAAGGCGTCAGTGCGCGCTGTCCGCTGCTTATCTGTTGCAGGGCTTTTACCTGTGCGGCCTGCTGCCGATTGAGGGCGGCAATGCCGAGTTCATAGCTGGTATTACTGCTGATACGCATGAGGACTCCTTTTTGGTGATTCTATCTCTATCCGGCCTTATCGCAGGTTAGCCATCAGTCCGATGGCGCATACCTGCATCCGCTCGTTACCTTGTAATATCAAGCAGCGCGTCGAACATCTGGTTGGCCGTCTGTATCACCTTGCTGGCGGCGAGATACGCCTGCTGGTAGCGCATCAGATTGGCGGCTTCTTCATCCAGATTCACGCCCGATTCGGATTGCTGCAAAGCTTGTGCCTGGCTCAGAAGTGCCGACTGGGCGCTACTGGTGACGTCCAGTTCACGGGTCTTGTTACCTATCAGGCTGACCACCTGACTATAGGCGCCTTGATAATTCGCCGTGCCACCCGCCAAAGTGCGGCTACTCTGCAATGCACCCAGCAGCAACCCGTTGCGATTGTCCGTCGTCCCGTTGTCGTTGGGGCCGATGCTGAACGTATCTCCCGGCTTGGGTATTCCCGTGAGGGTCACGGTCCATCCGTTGAAACTGATCGGGCTACCCGAAGTGAACGTCATGCCGGTCGGATTACCGGTTCCATTCCCGCTCACATCGAAGGTCGTGGCGCTGGTGAAGGTAAAGGTGACCGGTTCTTTAAGATTGAGGTTGGGGGGCGGCGGGGCATCGACACTGCCGGCGCTGATGCGCCCGGTGCCGGTATTGGCAAGCGGCGCGTCGGTCCGGATCGGTGCGGCCACGGCGATCAGATCGGTATCCTGGATGGCCACCTCAATTTGCCCCGCGCCGTTTATCGTGGGCCGGATCAGAAATTCGTCGCCTGCAACAGCAGTGCCGGAAGCAATATTCAGACGCACGCCATCCACAGTCTGCGGGAGTGTTGCAAAGGTTTGTGCGACGCCGTCGTTAAGCCGCGTGAGGGTGTAATTGGCGCCATCGTACCGCAGCCGGTAATCACTGGTGGTAAGGGCGTTGTAGCCCGTGATATCAGCGGCAATGACCGCGTTGCCGGTATTCTTTGCCGACGCCGCGACCGACGGGCTCGGTATCGTAAAGAATTCGCCACCCAGGTTGCCGTGCACATCCTGCCCCAGCCGATGCTGGTCGTTGAATGTGCCCGCCAGACCGATAGCAACGCGCCCCAGGCCGTTGCGGGCGGCATTGAGTTCGCCGTTGCGAAATTGCAGCAGCCCGCCCAGCTTGCCGCCATCCAGGCTCGATTCCTTGATTGGTAAAGTATTACCACCGGTAACATAACCAATTTCGAGGCGTTGCGGATCCACCGGAGAAGCTCTCGTAGCGAGTTGGAAGGCGGTTGAACCCACGACCAGGGACTGGCCCGTGCCGATAAAGATACTGTAACCGCCATCGCTCTGTTCAACGACCTTGGCGCGAACTTCATTGTTGAGCTGCATGACCAGTTCGTCGCGCTGGTCTCGCAAGTCATTTGCCGGTTGGCCGCCTGCGCTGCCCTCGGCAAGGCTGATGGTTGCATTCAGCTCGCTAATTTTTGCACCCAGCGTATTGATGAGCGAGACACTATTCTCGATCTGTGCGTTCACCCCATCCTGGATTTTATCCAGGCTGTCGTTCAGCGACTGGAAACGCCGTACCAGCACCTCGGCGTTGGAAAGCATGGATTGACGGGAGGCTACATCCGATGGATTGGTGGCAACGTCTTGCACGCCACCGAAAAAATCTTGCAGCGCCGGCGCCAGGCCCAGCCGGCCGGTCGGGTCCGCCAGTAGCGTATCTATCTGGCTCATCTGCGCTAAATAGGTGTCGAGCTGGGCCGATTCCGTCTTTGCCTGTGCAACCTGGCTGACCAGCAACTGGTTATATACGCGCTTTACCGTATCGACCTGCACGCCCCGGCCGATGAATCCGCTGCCGGTGGCTTGCGCGCCGCTGGCCGACTGTACGGTTTGCTGGCGAGTGTAGCCGGGCGTGGCCGCATTGCTGACGTTATGGCCGGAAACAAGCAACCCTTGCTGGGCCGCGTTGAGCGCGCTGAGACCGATACCAAAAATGCCGTTAGCCATATTGTCTCCAAATCCTATCCGTATTCGTTTGATATTTAACGGCTCAGGATCAAAAATATTTAGTTCGTTTAGTCCAATTTGGCAGTGTGCAGGACAGCGAAGGGGAAATATCGGCAGTGGCGCTTACAATGGTGCTTCGCCGGACCACTGGGTGGTCCTGATGATCTGGCTCAGCTTGTCCGCATAATCCGGATCGGTCGCATATCCGGCCTGTTGCAGGCCTTGCGCGAAACTCTCCGCATCAAGGCCTTGCACCGCCTGTGCCAGCACTTGCGCATAGCGCGGGTTGCTGCGC
This sequence comes from Nitrosospira sp. Nsp1, assembly GCF_900100985.1. Classification (NCBI taxonomy): domain Bacteria; kingdom Pseudomonadati; phylum Pseudomonadota; class Betaproteobacteria; order Nitrosomonadales; family Nitrosomonadaceae; genus Nitrosospira; species Nitrosospira sp. Nsp1. The sequence continues at coordinate 9,117 of NZ_FMUF01000018.1, read as the reverse complement.
AGAAGATTGGCATAGTCGCCGAAGGCATCCGCATAAGAACTGTAAGCGCGGAATTTTTCCACGCTCTTGCGAGCCACCCCGTTGACGTATTCCGTCGTTACGGACTCTACTACAGGGCCTTTCCAGTTGGCGCCGGCCTTTACGCCGAACAGGTTGTAGCTGGGTGCGCCATCCGGCCCGCGAAGTTCGCGTTTGCCCCATCCGCTTTCCAGCGCAGCCTGTCCCAGCATGAACAGCGCTGGGATGCCAGTCGCCTGGCTGGCCTGCTGCGCATACGGCATCAGCCTGGCCTGAAACTCCATCACATGTGAATGCGCGCCGGGTCGAGGCACTGCCGGAGTGAGCGATTCCGCTCGGGGATTTGCCGACGGCGTCAATAGACCCGATGAACTCGATAATCGCGGTTCGGCTGCGGAGGCCGGTGGTTGCGCATGCTGCGGGGTAAGCAGATGAGGTTGCAATCGCGCCAAGGGCGGAATGCTCCCGGCAGATTGCTGACCAGTGACAGCGGAAGCCGGGGCAGGTGTTTCCTGATCCGGTTCCGGCGGCAATCCGCCACGCAGTTGCCGTATCATGACATCGGCCAAACCCACGCCACGGGAGGCCATGTTCTGCGAGAGCTGCTGGTCGAGCATCGACGTGTATAGGCGGCTCTGCTCGCTGTCCATCAAATCATCCTGGGGCGTGGCATCGCGCATGGCCTTCAGCATCATGTTCATGAACAGGGCTTCAAACTGCCGGGCTGCGGCTTCAAGACCTGCCTGGCCATCTTTTTTCGATGCAATGCGTAACCCGTTGACCGCCTGCACGTCGAGGGCGAATTTGGTGGACAAATCAGCCGAAGCAACCATCAGATGATCTCCAGTTCCGCCCTTAGCGCGCCAGCCGACTTCATCGCCTGAAGAATCGACAGCAGGTCTTGCGGCGTCGCGCCGATGGCATTCAATGCCTTCACCACTTCGGCCAGCGACGCACCTTCAACCATTGTCAGCATCCCCGATTCCTGCTTGATCTCGATCGTCGAGCGCTGCGCCTGCACCGTCTGCCCGCTGGAAAACGGTCCGGGCTGGCTGATCACCGGCTCGGTACTGATGACTACCGATAAGTTTCCGTGGGCAATGGCGCAGGCGTCAACGGTGGCCGACTGGTTCATGACCACCGAGCCGGTGCGGCTGTTGACGATAACCCTTGCCTGAGCCGGCGTGGTGCTGATATTCATGCTTTCCACTTCCGCGATAAATGCCACGCGCTGATCGCTGGCTTCTGGTGCGCGTACCTGGATTGCGCGGCCATCCAGCGCGGAAGCGGTACCTTCGCCGAAGCGGGCGTTGATCGCTTCCACTATGCGTCGGGTATTGGAAAAATCGGAGGTGTTGAGGTCGAGCCGTATGCCATTGCCCTGGGTCAGTACCACGGGCACCGCCCGTTCGACCGTTGCGCCGCCCGCGATACGGCCGGCGTTCAAATGGTTTACCTGTACCTTGCTGCCGCTGGCGGCAGCACCGATTCCGCCAACCAGCAAGTTGCCCTGAGCCATTCCATAGACTTCGCCGTCAGCACCTTTGAGCGGCGTCATCAGCAATGTGCCGCCGCGCAGGCTTCTGGCATTGCCCATGCTGGAGACCGTCACGTCGATAATCTGGCCGGGCTGAGCAAACGACGGCAGCACGGCCGTTACCATTACGGCAGCCACGTTTCTCAAGCGCATATTGGTGCCGGGCGGGACATTGATGCCCATCTGCATCAGCATGCTGTTGAGCGTCTGTATGGTAAATGGCGTCTGGATAGTCTGATCGCCGGTGCCGTCCAGTCCCACAACCAGTCCGTAGCCGACAAGCTGGTTTGTGCGCATGCCCTGGACCGAGGCAAGATCCTTGATGCGCTCGGCGTGTGCCGGGCCCGCCATGGCATAGCACCCGATCCACAGAATAGACAGTAAGTGAACGACAGACTTGAAAGATGGAGGGATCATGGAATCGCTGGGACCGCGGTAATCATTCAATTTTTGACGCAATAATTCATGCGTTTGCTAAAACGGCGAGACAGTCAGGAAAAAGCGCGAGAGCCAGCCCATGGTTTGTGCCTCATCGATATAGCCGTTGGCCTTGTACTCGATTTTTGCGTCAGCCACCTGCACGGACGAAACCATGTTGTTGATGACGGTCTCGGGACGGACTACGCCGGAGAAACGGATGTACTCGGTGCCCTGCGTCATGGACAGTTGTTTTTCGCCGCTTACCACCAGGTTGCGGTTCGGCAGCACTTCAAGCACGGTAACGGTAATCGTGCCGGTAAAATTGTTGGCGGAAGCCGCTTCGCCTTTACCTGCGAAATCATTGGCGGTAGAGGCGCCCATATCCACTTTTTTGGTGATGGGAACGCCAAATACAATAGGCGGGATACCCACATTTACCTCGCCGTTCTTATTGACACTACTATTGGATTTCTTGCTTGCGTTGGTTTTTTCGTTGAGGACGATCACTATCGTATCGCCCACCTGGCGCGCGCGGCGATCTTCAAATAACGGCCGGTGCTGAATGCCCGCCTGATAAATCGCGCCATTGGCGGGCGGTATCCCTGCTTGCGCCGCGCGGGAAGATAGTGGCTGCTGCACGATCGATGCGGGGGCCGGAAGGGTTATGCATCCTGACAGCCCAAACAGAATGGCGGCCATAAGCACGAGAGATGCCGACAACTGTTTGCTGCGTGCGGCAAAAATATTTGCAGTCATCGGGCTGTCCGCATGCTCGCGGCATATTGCCGCTTGCCAGTCATTGTTTCTATAATTTGCCACATTACATTTGCGAGAGGCGCTGCAGCATCTGATCCGAGGTCTGGACCGCCTTGCTGTTAATCTCATAGGCACGCTGGGTCTGTATCATGTTTACCAGCTCCTCCACCACGTTGACGTTGGAAGTTTCCACGTAGCCCTGGTTCAGCAATCCGGTGCCATCCGCACCAGGCGTGTTGAGGTTGGGGGTGCCGCTGGAACCGGTTTCGATAAAGAGATTCTCACCGACGGCCTGCAAACCCACCGGATTGATGAAAGTAACAAGCTGTAACGAACCTACCTGGGCCGGGAGAGGAGAATCCTGCTGGGTTATGGTGACAACGCCATCGCGGCCGATGGTAACGCTCTGAGCATTGGGAGGAATAGTGATGGCGGGCTGAATCTGATATCCGCTCGACGTGACGAGCTGTCCCTCGGCGTCAATCTGAAATGAGCCATCACGCGTGTAGGCTGTCGAACCATCCGGCCGCAATACCTGGAAGAATCCCTGGCCGTTAATCGCCACGTCCTTCCAGTTGCCGGTCTGCTGCAGGTTGCCCTGGGTATACACGCGCTCGGTGGCGACCGGCCTTACGCCGGTACCGATCTGCAGGCCGGACGGTAATTGCGTCTGCTGCGATGATTGCGCGCCAGGCTGGCGCAACGTCTGGTATATCAGGTCCTCGAACACGGCGCGCGAGCGCTTGAACCCATTAGTGCTGACATTTGCCAGATTGTTGGCGATGACATCCATCTGGGTCTGTTGTGCATCCAGACCGGTCTTTGAAATCCAGAGTGAGCGAATCAAGTGGTTCTCCTGAAGGTTGAGCGGTAAGGGCGCTGTGCAGCCGTTGGCTGCCGTGGCGGTATTTGCGACATCGTATAACAGCGCCGAGATGGCCAGCGTGTGGAAAAGAGGGTCAATTCCATGTTTCTTCCCGGTTTCATCCTGATCGGATATGGGGAAATCGTCCTTGGATAACGGGAATTAATCGATGGTGAAAAAGGCGTGATGGCGAAGCGCCAGTTATGCAGATTGCACCAAGTAGGTCGGGCTCCGCCCGACATCGTTTTTGATTGTCGGGCGGAGCCCGACCTACGATTATGCAAGGATTACAGCGGAGTCTGGCGTTCGGATATCAGCCGTTTACAGACAAGAGGACACTGGCGCGTTGAGCATTACCCTCGGCATTCTTCAGCATCTTCATGTGCATTTCAAACTGGCGGGAAAGCGAGATCATGTCGACCAAAGCCTCGACCACATTGACATTACTGCCCTCCAGTGCGCCGCTGCTGAGCGTAACCTCGACGTCGGCCTCGGACTCGCCGCCGGCCGCCAGCCGGAATAGCCCATCCAGGCCGCGCGTGAGTTGGGCCTCGGGAGGATTGACCAGCTTGATGCGGCCAATTGTCGAGGAGATACTCGGTTCATTCGCGCCGGCTCCTGCCGGCACTGTAGAGACCGTCCCGTCCCTCCCGATGGTGACGACAGTATTTGGTGGAATGGAAATCGGCCCGCCGTCGCCCCGTATATTCAGGCCGTTGCGAGTCTGCAAGATCCCGTTGGAGCTGATATGCAGGCTGCCATTGCGTGTGTACGCTTCGCTCCCATCTTCCAGTTGCACGGCGATCCATCCCGGTCCCTGTACTGCTACGTCGAGTTCACGTCCGGTATGCTGCTCGGTACCGGGGCGGAAATCCGCGCCAGCGCTGGAATCCACCACGAATGCCCGCGTCGCCAGCGTATTGCCGAGGATCGGCACGGCACGTAATACGCTGGTCTCGGCACGGTAGCCCGTCGTGTTTGCGTTCGCCAGATTGTGCGACATGGCGGCTTGTTGCCCCAGCGTATGCTTTGCGCCGGTCATGGAAACATAGATCATTCGATCCATGATTACTCCTGTGGTAGGTGGATATTTTAAGCAGGGTTAGAGGACCATGCGGCAGGTTGAGCGGCCTCTGGAACGAACCTCGATTACGGATATCGCCGTGCGTCACGTTCTCGCAACGGTGAAATACGGAATCGAGGCCTAACAGCCTGTCGGGCTTAAAAGAAATCGGCTGCAAAAGCGTCTTGGCGGTTCATATTTCGCCGCTTTTTCGACCAATAGAATAACTATTGGCCTTCAAAATCCGCAAAATCTGCCCTCACCCAGTCACTTTTTCGCTGCGATTCTTTAAGTCCGACAAGGCTGCTAGCAGTTGCAGTTTCTTACATTTTCATGCTTTCCATCACTTCAGATTCACTATCGTCTGTAATAGCTGATCTTGTGTCTTGATGGTCTGGGCATTGGCCTGGTAGATGCGCTGGGCAGTAATCATATTGACGAGCTCCGAGGTAAGCTCCACGTTCGAATCCTCAATTGCACCGGATTGCAATACACCCAACCCTCCGGTATTGGGTACGCCCACTAATGCGGCGCCAGAGGCGGCGCTTTCTTTCCAGGTATTATTACCGCGCAATTCCAGACCCTGGGGATTGGCGAAATTGGCTAGCGCCACCTGGCCCAGGGTTAAAAATTTTCCGCTCGAATAGCTGCCGCGGATTATGCCGTCAGCCCCGACGGCAAACCCGGTGAGCCGACCTGAGGTATAACCGTCCTGCTCCAGCGCGTTGATACCGAAGTTGGATCCGAACTGGGTCGTGCCGGTGAAATCAAGATCGAAAGCCAGAGGGTTGGCGCCGGTGCTGACCGGCGCCGCTACACTGAATATATTGGAACTTAGCGGGTCGAGCGCGCCGTTGGACAAGAAATTCAACGCGCCCACCGATGCGCCGCCATTGAGCAGAGCGCCATCATTGGCCGCAAAGACATCCCAACTATTGGTGCCTGTCTTGAGGAAATAGGCCGACAGTGTGCTCGGGTTGCCCAGGCTGTCGTGAATCGGCAAAAAGGTTGAACCATGGTACGTTGTCGGATCTGCCAGGTTGAAGGCGGCGGAACTGAGCGCCGGTTCGCGCGAATCCAGGTTAACGAGGGCACTCACCAGCGTGGTTGCCGCGGGCGGCAGGTCGGCCGTCGAGATCTGCAGATCGGTTGGCGCGGCGGTACTGACCACGCCGGTTGCGTTCGCCGTATACCCAGTGAGGCGCTGGCCGCTACTATTAACGATGAACCCATCCTTATCCGGATGGAATTGACCGTTGCGCGAATAGCTGATGGTGCCCTGATCGCTCAGGCGAAAAAAGCCGCCGCCGTTGATCGCAACATCGAGCGGATTGCTGGATGCGGTAATGCTGCCCTGATTGAACTGCTGCGCGATTGCGGCAACCTTGACGCCGATGCCGGACTGAACGCTGCTGCCGCCTGAAAGTGAATTGGCAAACACATCCGCAAACTGGGCTTGCGACTGCTTGAACCCCACCGTATTGGCATTAGCCACGTTGTTGCCGATCACGTCGAGATTTTTCGACGCTGCATTCAAACCACTCAAGCCTTGCTGGAAACTCATGATAACTCCTTGGATAGCGCCTCATCCATGAGGCGGAATACTCGATAATGCCCGGTTTAAAAAATTAAAAAATCTGTTTGATGTCGGTCAACCCTACCATTCCAAGTGTTCCGACATTCAGCCGGACGCCTTCATTTCCCTGGGACACGCCCTGAACAGAGCCGAAGGCCAGCGGTTGCGCATCGATCTTCTGATCACCGCGCGACGCTGCAACGCTGAAGCTGTACGTACCATCGGCGGCCTGGACACCCTCGGTGGTCTTGCCGTCCCATGCCAGGGCCAAGGGGCCGGCTGGCAGCGCATCCAGATTCATAACCCGGATTGCGCGGCCTGAGGCATCGTGTATCGTTACTTTCACTTGATCCGCCGCTTGTGCCAGTTCCACGCCGAATATTCCGCCGCCACCCGCCAACCTTAGATCGGACCCGGGCACGAGCACGTCTTTACCGATCATGGTGGCAGCCTGCAGAGATTGTCCCGCGTTAAAGTTGCTCGCCATGGCCTGGATAGTGGCATTAAGCTTTTCGATACCGTTGACCGTACTGATTTGCGCCAGTTGCGAAGTCACTTGAGCGTTATCAAGTGGATTGAGAGGATCCTGATTTTTCATCTGCGTAACCAGCAGCTTGAGAAACCGGTCCTGAGGATCATCCGCCGCCGGTTTAGCCGTATTTTTTGCACCATACGTTGCAAAGAGATTTGAGGCCGATTGTGTATCCTGGATTGTGCTCATGGTTTTTCCTTGTTGTTGCGATGTTTATTGTCCGATGCTTTATTGTCCGATGCTTAGAGTCTTCAGCAGCAGGGTCTTTGCGGTATTCATCATATCCACATTATTCTGGTACGAACGCGAGGCGGAGATCATATCGACCATTTCCTCCACCACATTCACGTTCGGCATGGTCACGAAGCCTTCCTCGTTTGCCATCGGATGGCTGGGTTCGTATATCAACTTCATCGGTGATTGATCCTCGACTACCCCCGACACCTTTACCCCATTGGATGCGTTGTTGGGATCGGCGCCGGCTGCTGACGGGATACTCATGAACAGCACCTGTTTGGCCCTGTATGGCTGGCCATTGGAACTCACCGCGCTATCGGCGTTGGCGAGGTTGCTCGCCACCACGTTCAGGCGCTGATTCTGGGCTGTCATCGCCGAACCGGCGACGGTAAAAATATTGAACAGGGACATGATGCAATCTCTCCTTAACCTTGAATGGCAGACCGCATGATTTTGATCTGGTCGCTGATGAATGTGAGGTTGGCCTCATAGTGAATAGCGTTGTCGGCAAACTGGCTGCGCTCGATATCCATGTCTACCGTATTGCCATCCACGCTTCCCTGTATGGCGGCGCGATACATCAACGGCGCGCCGGCTGCGGCTACCCCGCCGCCACTGCCTGGCGACGCAATATGATTCGGAACATTTGTTGCCAGTTTGACGACCTTGTTGCCGCCGGTATTCTCCAGCGCCTCCTTGAAACTGATGTCGCGCGCCTTGAAGTTCGGCGTATCCACGTTGGCGATGTTGGACGCGATCAATTGCTGGCGATGGGCCCGCAGATTGGCGGCATCCTCGTAAAAGCGAAATGTCGCGTCAAGTTTGTTTATCATGAATTCTCCTCAAGTACATGCTTCCGATACCGGTATTGATTGGAAATTGCACTGCTGCCATGGTATTTCACTCCTGATCGGTCCAAAAGAAAGATCAGCAGGGTTAAAACCCTTTATCTTCGGGTTTAAGCGATCTTTCGCTTCCTGAGATGCGAGGCTGCCTCGCCAACTATTCCGCAGCCACAGGACCACAGGTCCAGTCTGCCTTCCGGAAGGAAGAAATGGGAGGAGGCAATCAATGCCATTTTCCTGCAGGATCAAGAGGTCTGGATCAGGTTGATTGCGGCAAACATGATGCGTTGTCATACATGCGGGCAATTCATCAAATAACGGCCCAAACCCGCCTCAGTTCGACATGCTGCCGAGGCGGCCCGCAGACTAGAATTGCGGCCAACCCCGGTTCACCCTGATCCAGGACATTTTTTCGAGGAATTCGCCATGCCCATCGTGTCTCGCCATGTACTTTCCTGCGGCCTGAGCTTTGTCGCCCTTCTCTCCCTGTCTGCTGCGGCATTGGGCTCGACATCGGCATCGGCGAACACGAGGCAGGATCCGCGTCTTGTCCAGGATATCGTCTTGAACTTCCTGCATACCCAGTCGGCCGGTCTGCCCGGCCAGCCTGAAATCACGCTGGGTGCAATCGATCCCCGGATCAACCTGCCCGCCTGCGCCGCGCTTGAGCCGTCCTTGCCGCCCGGTAGCCGGCCGTGGGGCAATACCACTGTGATAGTGCGTTGCACCGTGCCGTATCAATGGACGATTTACATACGCGCCACGGTAAAAGTCATTGCGGATTATGTTGTCAGCGCCAAGCCTCTGACGCAGGGACATATGCTCACCGCGGCGGATTTGGCCACCCGCAGCGGCGATCTGGCACAGCTTCCGCCGGGTGTTGTCACTGACCCGAATCTGGCTTTGGGTAGAACGCTCTCAGGCAGCATTTCTTTCGGAAGCCCGTTACGCCAGGACATGCTGCGCGCACGAGCGGCAGTGATGCAGAATCAAAATGTGAAGCTGGTCTCCAGCGGACGCGGATTCAGCGTAACCGCAGATGGTAGAGCGCTCAATAACGCCGCTGAGGGACAACTGGTGCAGGTTCGTATTGCGTCGGGTTCGGTGGTGAGCGGGACCGCCCGGGCTGGCGCAATAGTGGAAGTAAGTTATTGATGGACTGTAGACTGTAGATACTCTGTTCCCGTCAACAATAATTTTCGATTTTTCTGCCTCATGCGTGAAGCGCATAGAACCGTCGATTATCGAACGGCTGATTGTGGGTAAAC
>NZ_FMUF01000052.1:0-1193 GCF_900100985.1 Nitrosospira sp. Nsp1 | reverse complement strand
TGACCTGCTCCCAGTAATTAGCTACACGGTGCAGTAGAATCCGGGGTTGTAAATTGATGGTGGGCTGCAAATTCGGCTGGGGTGATGTTGCCCAACGAACTATGCGGCCGTGTTGAATTGTAATCTTTTCGCCATGCCTCGATCAGAACACGTGCTTCGTACAGGGTTAAGAACCAATGGTCGTTGAGGCACTCATCCCGGAATCGCCCATTGAAGCTTTCGATATAGGCATTCTGCGTGGGCTTGCCTGGCTGGATGAACGCTAGCTTCACACCCCGGGCATGAGCCCATGCATCCAGCGCTAGACTGGTGAATTCTGGTCCGTGATCGACCCTGATCATTCGTGGCAATGGTCGGTGTCCGGCAATTCGGTCTAGTACACGGGTTACACGCTCTCCCGAAATAGAAGTGTCGACCTCGATGACGATGCTTTCCTTAGTACAATCATCGACCACATTCAGGCAGCGAATGCGTCTGCCATCAGCCAGGCCGTCATGCACGAAATCCATTGACCAAGCATGGTTTGGTACTTCAGGCAACAGCAATGGCACTCTTTCCGTGAGGCCGATCCGCTTTCGACAGCGCTTTCGCACTGCTAATCCCGCGCTGCGGTAGAGCCGATAGACTCGCTTGACATTGACGCACCAGCCTTCCCGCTTGAGCAGAACATGGATGCGTCGATAGCCAAAGCGCCGCCTTTGCCCAGCAAGCGAAACAATCCGCTCGCATAGCTGACCATTGAAATCTGGCCGGGCACGATAGCGCAATACGGAAGTGGAAATGTTCATCAGCCCACAAGCTCTGCGTTCAGAAAACTGCCATTGCGTCTTCAGAGACGCAACCACTTCCCGCCTTGCTTGTGGGCTTACCACTTTCGTGAAACGACATCTTTCAATGCGGCATTGTCGAGCAGCGCGTCAGCCAGTAGTCGCTTGAGCTTGCCGTTCTCCTCTTGCAACACCTTGAGTCGCTTGGCATCGGAGACGTCCATGCCGCCAAACTTGGCCTTCCACTTATAATAGGAGGCATCGGAAAAACCATGCTTGCGGCACAGCTCCACTACAGGCATGCCCGCATCCGCTTCCTTCAGGAAGCCAATAATCTGCTCCTCGCTAAATCGTTTCTTCATAAATCCGCTCCTTTTTAAGAATCGGACTCTACTACATCATGAAGCTAATGAAAGGGGCAGGTCA
>NZ_FMUF01000031.1:0-34965 GCF_900100985.1 Nitrosospira sp. Nsp1 | reverse complement strand
GATGGGACGGCTTCCCCAGTGAACTGATGATGTTACTTGCACCTTCAATCAAAATCAGAACAATTTCAATCATACAAGGATGGGTGGAGCAAAGCACAACCCATCATTCGTTTTGTTTGGTGTGTGCATGCTGATGGGTTGCGCTTTGCTCCACCCATCCTGCGAAAATTGAATATCCTGCGGGCTGGTTACTATCTATTGGCCTTTGGTAATCCTCGGAACATCTTCACCTTTTTATTGAGCTCGCTACAACTGCCGGATTCAGGGAACTGTTTTTTGACCGAAACCTTTCATTGCGTTACCTATCTCAGTGACTGTTGCAGAAATTCCATCGTTAGCAACCCGGAGGTCAATATATGGCAAACCAGACGTCGGACCGCAAACCGCTCTACCGGCTGCATCCCACCAAGGATGTCGACGGATATAACTTCCTGGCCGATCTGGCGCTGGACATGCGAACGTCATGGGACCACAGCGGGGACCATATATGGGAACAATTGGACCCGGCGCTATGGGATTTGACGCGCAATCCATGGGTGGTGCTGCAGACGGTGTCGCGAGAAAAACTTCAGAGCGTCTTTGCCGACCCCGTGTTCAGCAAGAACGTCGCCGAGCTGGCGCGGGAGAGGCATGAGGCGGCAGCCGCACCCGGCTGGTTTCAGCAAACCTATCCGCAATCGCCTCTGAAGTGTGTTGCCTACTTTTGCATGGAATTCATGCTGAACGAAGCGCTTCCCATTTACTCGGGCGGGCTGGGCAATGTAGCCGGAGATCAGCTCAAGGCCGCTAATGATCTGGGCGTGCCCGTCATTGGCGTGGGGTTGCTCTATCAACAGGGCTATTTTCGCCAGGTGATCGACAAGGACGGCGTCCAGCAAGCGCTCTTCCCCTATAACGACCCCGGTCAACTGCCTATCACGCCGTTGCGCCGCCAGAACGGGGAGTGGTTGCGGCTGGAGATCAAATTGCCGGGCTATTCCGTCTGGCTGCGTGCCTGGCAGGTTCAGGTGGGCAGGGTGAAGCTGTATCTGCTGGACAGCAATGATGCGGCAAACTATCCCGCTCACCGCGGCATCACCAGCGAGCTTTACGGAGGCGGCCCGGAGCTGCGGCTCGAGCAGGAGATTTTGCTCGGCATCGGCGGGTGGCGATTGCTTGCTGAACTTGGCATCAGGCCGGAAGTCTGTCACCTGAATGAGGGCCACGCCGCCTTTGCCGTCCTGGAGCGCGCCCGGCACTGCATGGAGGAGATGGGGCATGACTTCAAGACAGCGTTATCCATCACGCGAGTGGGTAACCTCTTCACCACGCATACGGCAGTAGACGCGGGTTTCGATCGTTTCGACCCGGATCTGGTCGAGCGATATCTTGCCAGCTATGCCGAGAATGAGCTGGGCATAGCATGCCACGATCTGCTGGCGCTGGGACGGGGAAATCCGGACGATGCGTCGGAGCCTTTCAACATGGCCTATCTCGCCATCCGCGGGAGCGGGGCAGTCAACGGAGTGAGCCGCCTGCACGGAAAAGTGAGCAGGCACCTCTTCGGGCCTGTTTTCCCGCGCTGGCCGGCAAGCGAAGTGCCTGTGGGCCATGTGACCAATGGTATTCATGTGCCGACCTGGGATTCGGTGCCGGCAGCCAAATTGTGGAAGCAGGCCTGTGGAGAAAATCGCTGGGGCGGGACCACGGAAATGCTGGAACAGAATATCCTCTGTCTCCCCGATATCGATCTCTGGCGATTCCGTAGTGTCGCGCGCAAATCGCTTGTCGAGTACATCCGCAAGCGGTTCACCCGGCAACTTGCTGTGACAGGGGAGCCGCCCGCAGCGGTCGAGGCGGCCAAAAGCATGTTTGACCCCGATACGCTGACTCTGGGTTTTGCGCGCCGCTTTGCGACCTACAAAAGACCGGATCTGCTGCTGCACGATCCCGAGCGGCTGCTGCGGCTGTTGACTAACCCGCAGCGCCCGGTACAGCTTGTCATGGCCGGCAAGGCGCATCCGGCGGACGAGGCGGGCAAAGCGCTGATACAGAAATGGATGCGTTTCATTCATCGCACCGGCGCACGCGCCTCCGTTATCTTTTTGAGCGACTATGACATGCATTTGACCGAACAATTGGTGCAGGGGGTGGATGTGTGGCTCAATACCCCCCGGCGGCCGTGGGAAGCGAGTGGCACCAGCGGAATGAAAGTACTTGTCAATGGCGGCATCAATTTGTCGGAGCTGGATGGCTGGTGGGCGGAAGCCTACACCCCGGAAGTGGGATGGGCCCTGGGCGATGGCAAAGAGCATGGCGATGATCCTGCCTGGGACGCGATTGAAGCCGAGGCCCTTTATGATCTGCTTGAGCACGCGGTGATTCCCGAATTCTATACCCGCGACGAGCAAGGTATTCCCATCGCCTGGGTCACGCGCATGCGCAAGAGCATGGCGCAATTGACACCTCGCTTTTCCACTAATCGCGTCGTGCGCGAATACACAGAGCGCCATTACCTTCCGGCGGCGGCCGCTTACCAGGCACGAAGCGCCGACAACGGCGCGCTGGGTGTACAGGTGGAAAACTGGCGGCAGGCGCTGGATCGAAAATGGCCTGCCTTGCGTTTCGGCGAATTAAAGGTCGAGACCGACGGCCAGTATCACAAATTTGTAGTTCACGTATATCTGAATGACCTCGATCCCGAGTCGGTGCGGGTCGAACTGCATGCCGAGGCCATTTTCGGCGATATTCCCGTGCGCCATGAGATGACGCGTCTGCATCCGCTGATAGCCGCAGCCACGGGTTTTGCCTATCAAGCGTCCGTGCCGGCGGATCGTCCGGAGTCGGACTATGCGATTCGGCTCATACCCCACCACCAGGCCGCGGAAGTTCCGCTGGAGGCAGCCCGGATTTTATGGCAGCGATGAGACTGCTCGCGGCGGGAATGAACAGGCAAAGACGGCAGGAATGCGTGTTGCGCTTAACCAAGGGTTTCCAGCGTGTTTCAGATGTTTTCAGAAGCGGCGGGTCGGGGAAAGGCTGACCCTGATGTCCCGATAGCAGCCAACGGTTCAAGTGGTTTCAATCAGGCAGAAAGTAGCTGGCCATCTCAAGCGCTGCTGTCGGGCGCCACTTCCGGTTTACGCCGGCGACGGGAGGGGGCGGCAGGTTTGCGCGGGGTCCGGGCCGCTGCTTCTTTAGGCGTGGCTTGAGCCGCTGGTTCGGTAGGTGCTTGTGGTGCCGGCGCCGCATCGGGCACAGGCACATCGGCTGTATCGGGCTTGGCTGAGGAGGCAGTCGAATCGGGCGCTGCCAGGGAAGCAGCCAAATCAAGCCCATCAGGCGCATCGACTGCTTCGGGCAAAGGAGGCTTGCCGGTCGTCTTCGGCACTCTGGTCTTTGCCTTTTTTTCCGCCGGTTTGCGCTCCCCACGTTTCTTGTGTGCCGCCTCCTGTTTGCCGCGAGCCTCCACGGTCTCCGATGGCTTGGTTTCGGCTTTTGCTTCTGCTACCACTTCCGCTACCGGTATGTCTGGCGTCTGCTCCGTTACCGCCTTGCTGGGGGCCATCCCACCGCTGCTGCGATAAACGTAGGTGCCGGATTTCTCGTCACGGCCCAGTTCAAGTAAACCGCGCAGCTGCGCCTCGTCGAGCAAGTTGCCAAAGGCGCGGAAGCCAAAGTAGGACTCATTGAAATCGGGCTTGCGTCGCTTGATTGCCTGTTTTAGCGCGGATGCCCAGATCTTGCCGCTGTCTCCGCGCTCCGACACCAGGGCATCGAAGGTTTCCACCGCTATTCCTATCGCCCGGCTCTTGCGTGCTTCCAGTTCTTCCTTGCGGTGCTTTTCCTCATCGGGCGAACGCCTGGCCTCGGGCTGCACTTCCTCTGTGTCGCGTTTGGCCGCTCGCTGGCTCTCGCGTACCAGATCGTCATAAAAAATGAATTCGTCGCAATTTGCGATCAGCAGGTCAGAGGTCGATTGCTTGACGCCGACGCCTATTACCTGTTTGGCATTCTCGCGCAGCTTGGAGACCAGCGGCGAGAAATCGGAATCCCCGCTGATGATGACAAAGGTATTGACGTGCGATTTGGTGTAGCAAAGGTCCAGTGCGTCCACCACCAGGCGGATGTCGGCCGAGTTCTTGCCTGACTGGCGTATATGCGGGATTTCGATCAGTTCGAAATTGGCTTCATGCATCGTGGACTTGAAGCTCTTGTAACGATCCCAGTCGCAATAAGCCTTCTTGATGACAATGCTGCCTTTGAGCAAGAGACGCTCGAGTATCGGCTTGATGTCGAACTTATCGTATTTTGCGTCGCGCACGCCAAGTGCAACGTTTTCGAAGTCGCAGAATACCGCCATGCTGACATTTTCGTGAGGTGAAGCCATAATTATTGTTTTCCAGTGATGGGCAGGGCTTATTGTCACACGGAACAGAAGGTATTCATGCCGGATTTACAACGGCGGGTAGCACAAACATAACCTGAATCATCAGGAAACGAATCGTGAAAATAAACGAATTCGATTTCCGGCCGAAAAAACGGAATCAAGGCTTCCACACGCATTCCATGAAATCCAATGCCGGTTGGACTCTCCCTGATGGTTTTCTAAAACTTCATCCGATAAGCCATGTATCTAATATTTTAGTTCATCTTCTTTTGTAGTCCAGAGTAAACGTAAAAAAATACATAATGCGAGCACTACCTTGTACGTTCGAGGTTAAACTCAGCCGTTTCCAGCGTTATCGCGATCATTGTCACGCTTTTCCTCGTCACGCGCATGAATATTCCGGTGAGGCAGTTGCGCAACTGCCACCTGTCGTTGCGTTGGTCGTGCTGGTCGCGTTGGCACGTGGATTCCCGGTATTTCATGTAATTTTCTATTTTATACGGAGCTAGCCTCAATGATTGCCCACGCAGCAACGACACTCAGCATGGTTTCCATTATCGAAGATCACGCGCGCAAGCGTTCGGATCGCACAGCAGTTATTTACAATGACCGGCGTTTTTCCTACGGTCAACTTAACGCGATGGCTAATATGATCGCCAATGGGTTGGTGAACCTCGGCATTAAGCCGGGCGACCATGTTGCCCTGTCCTGCCCGAATCTGCCGTATTTCCCGATGGCCTACTACGGGATAATCAAGGCAGGCGCGGTAGTAGTTACCCTAAATGTATTGCTCAAGCCGCGTGAAATTGCCTATCACCTGCAAGATAGCGAAGCCAAGGCGTTTCTTTGCTTTGAAGGCACAGCCGAGTTGCCGATGGGCCAGATGGGCAAAACCGCATTCGACACAGCGCCGCAATGCGAGCACCTGATTGTCATCACGGCCAATCCGGCATCACCCACGCCTATCGAAGGGGCCAGGACATTAGGGCAGTTGATGCATAACCAGCCGCCGACATTCGCCGCCCATGCGCCGCAGGCCGACGACACCGCTGTCATACTCTACACCTCTGGAACCACGGGCCAGCCTAAAGGTGCGGAGTTAAGCCACATGAACCTGCTGATGAACGCGATGGTTGTGCGTGATCTGGTCGCTACGGTGATGGAAACGGGTGCGGATGCCGAAAATGTTGTACTGATTACTTTGCCCCTGTTCCACGCCACTGCCCAGCAAGCGCAGATGAACGCCAATCTGCTGGCCGGCGCTACGCTGACGCTCATGCCGCGCTTCGAGGCAGGTGCGGTACTGGAAGTGATGAAACGCGACAAGGTGAATTTCTGGACGGGCGTTCCCACCATGTTTCATGCCTTGTTGCATTACGCTGCCGCCAACGATATCGACATTGCGCCGATCGCGGCCAGTCTGCGCCTGGCGTCTTCCGGCGGCGCACCCATGCCGGTGGATGTGATGAAACAATTCGAAGGAATGTTCGGCGTCAGGATCATGGAAGGGTATGGGTTATCCGAAACGGCACCTGTCGCTTCCTTCAACCATGTGGACAAGCCCTCCAAACCGGGTACGGTCGGCCAGGCGCTCTGGGGCGTGGATATCATATGCGCCGATGATAATGATCGGCCTGTTCCAATGGGCGAGAGAGGGGAGGTGCTGATCCGGGGCCACAACGTCATGAAGGGCTACTACAAGCGCCCCGAGGCCACCGCCGAGGCCATGCGCAATGGCTGGTTTCATACCGGTGACATCGGCATCCTCGATGAAGAGGGTTATCTGTCGATAGTCGACCGAAAAAAAGACATGATCCTGCGCGGCGGCTACAGCGTCTATCCACGCGAGCTGGAAGAAGTCATGATGACCCATCCATCGGTATCGCTGGTGGCGGTAGTCGGTATACCCGACGAGAAACTGGGCGAGGAAATAAAAGCCTTCGTCGTGAGGAAAGCCGGCATGGAAACCACCGAGAAGGAACTCGTGGCCTGGTGCAAGGAGGAGTTTGCCGCTTACAAGTATCCCAGGCATGTCGAGTTTCGTGATCACCTGCCCACCAGCGCGACCGGCAAAGTTCTGAAGCGTGAATTGCGGCAGTCATAAACGTATCAGCAGGTTTGGACTGTCTGGTTCTTTCAGGGATTCCAAAAAGGGCCGTAGCGGGAGCGGGACAGTCAGCGCCGCGCCGGGTATTTTTAATCGAAAACTTGTCTACGCGATTTTACAGGAAATGATAGCGTCCTCATCATACGAGTAGATCGCGCACAACCGGTGATAGCCGTCGGCAATGATAACCTTGCCATTGGTCGAGTCTCGTATTAATAGAAGCGGAGCGAGCGCTTGCCCCGACTCTATTTTCTGTTGATCTTTTTCGACGTGTGCATTGCTGACCCCAACCAGCGGGAGACCAGATGCCCTGAAGATATCTTTTGCCTTGAACGCCGATGTGGAAGCGCGCTTCAACTTCTCTACATACGCATCGATAACGGACTCATCATATAGCAGGCTCAAATATGACGTGGCCGCTGGGTAGTCGTGTTCTTCCGGTTCGCTCAACCACTTGATTTCGATTTTCTTCTTTGTCATATCCGGTTCTCCTGTATGTTCGTTTAAACCCGCACAAGCGTGGCTTGGGTGAACGGGTGAGCGAATAGCGCGTCCGATTTTCATCGGCTGTTTGATGATGGGGGTTATGGGTGTGACGATCTCTCAAGGCGGAGGGTTACCCTATTCGGGGGCTGCGGGCGCCGCTGCCTCAATGGGCGATAGCCGGAAAAGATTGGGCTTGTGGGTTTGCTTGATGTCGATGCCGATCCATGGGCGCATGTGGGTGTCGATCACCAGTCCTTCGGCCTTTTCGAGCCCGGCTGGAAGCTTCCAGTAAGCGCCGTGATCCACCCCGACCTTGTTTTCGTCGGGCTTCAGCATTCTTTCCAGCCGGATCAAGGCTGATCCCTCCTGCGATAGCAGGTAAACACGTCCATCGGGCCCGAGCGTGATCTCGCTTGCATCTTTGGCGAGATCGCTCAAGCGTGCTGAAAATTTCCATGTCTTCAGCGCTACCAGGCGTTGCGGGGATGCACGACGATCGGGCTGGCCTGGCTGATCAGCTTTGTCCGGGTCAACCGGCTGAAGTCCCGCGAATGCTTCACCTGCCTGAAGAAATGTACTCGGGCCATAGCCCATGGGCGCGTCCCCCTCCGGGCCGAATTCGACAAGCATGGGCGGCTCCTTTTCCTTGAGGACAAGGACGTGTCCCTTTTTCATGAGTATCATTCCTTCCCCGCGCGAGCCGGGGCGTGCTTTCCAGGCTGAATCGAGGTCGCTGATGCTGGAGGTATCCAGGCTGAAACTTCCGCGATCCTGCTGCAGGCCGTGGTCGAGGCAGGAAATTTCGCTGCGGGTTTCACTCAACATGCAGATTGTATCTTTCCCATCCGCCGCAATGGCTTCCCACTGGGACGCATCCTTTTTATCTTCGCCGATGACAGGCGCGACATCATGCACATCCATGATTGCGTCCGGAATGCCGTTGGCGCGAAAGTTGGCAACTTCGTAGTTCTTGTCGCCAATGGCGTAGAGGTTGATGCTATCCTCGTTTGTTCCCCTTTCTTCGTTTTTTATCGACCGCACGATGGCGAGTCCAGAAACTTCAGCGATGGGCAAGTTATATTGTTCCGCCACGGTCAGCGCTTTCTTCGGATCTCCGGCAATATCATTCGGGGCGGAGAACGCATTGCCAAGACCTCCCAGCATGGCGAAGACATACGTGCAGGTGGCAAGGGCCAGCCGTGCGGGGAACCGCGATGTGGTTACCGGGTGGCTAAAGGTAAGCTTATTCACGCTACTCCCGTATTTCCATCTGGTTTCGCCCCTCGGATCTGGTTGCTCGTGGCTGGTTTCTCAGCACTCGCAAGCGTTGCTTCGCATAGTCGATCATCTCTTGCGCACGCTGAATGTTTTGTTGCTCGCCGCTGGGCAGTTCATCGTTGGTCTTGATGATATAGCGGTCACGCACATCGATGATTTTGTTCTTGAGCAGGCTATCCGCACCATTTGAACCGTAGAGCGTGGTCAGATAATCGCCAAGGCGCTTTCTGAATTTCGCATCGAGTTCGGGCGTGCCAAACAATTTATCGAACAGTATGCGAGGTGCGTTGGCAACCTCGGCATACGAATAGCTGCGCGCCGTGCCACCAGGACCATCATAGTCGAACGTGTTGTCCACATCCCAGACGATAAGTTTCCATTTACCGCTCGGCGCATGAAAGTACAGCACATCGTTATTGAAATTTCCATAGGCGCTATCCCAATGGCCCACGGTTGTGGCGAATGCCGCGTAATTCATGATCGAATCGAGATCGAGAACTTTGCCAAGTTCCGATGGGCTGGCGGCGGCATCCACACGTGCCTTGAGGCCATCGGTTCCGTTGATGTGAGCGAGGGCCTTCAGCAGGTCTTCCGCATTTGCCTCGTCGATCTTTTTCCCATCCATATATTCGGGTTCGAGGCAGGGATAGGTAAAGCCCTCGTTTCCGTTGCCGACCTTGAGTGCGCAACCATGCGCCATTGAGAAGAAGGTAGGTTTCTCGTCGTCATAGCGCATTTTGAAGAAACCCTTGTCGAGGGGTTCGGCGATAAGGTAAGCGCGAACAAAGCGGTTATTGCAGGCATTATCCGCGTCGTTGGTGCAGAACTGGAACTCGACGAGCGCGTAAGCGGTACGGTAAGCGGGGGGACCTCGAAGCGTGGTTCTGGCGGTGTCCTCCGTCTTGGCGCCGGCCCACGTTGCGACGAATTCGCGTGCCAGCATACCGTTACCGCTGTCGTGCTCGCTGCTCGAGTCGTTGTAGCTGCGGCGCAGGCTCAACTCTTCGAGGCCATGCAAGGTACGGGCCTTGATTGCTGCCCCGGTCTGCTCGTCGTAATTGACCTCGTGCCAGTCCTCGCTTCCTTGCCGGGTATAAACGCCCTTTGCCTTGTCGAATGAAATGCTGAATTGCAATCGCGGAATGCAGCGCGAACTGTTGCCGCGCACCTTGATAGCGACATTACGCATGGTAACGTCATTGAATGTGAAGTCGCGCGCATGGGCCCATTTGACATTGGCGGCCTTACGGCATCCATTGTTCTTCTCGTCTTTGTGAAGCCGGTTCCAGACAGCCTGGTTCATGCGGATGGAAATTTTGTGCACTTCTCCGTTGAATAACCTGCTTTCGGTAAGCGCCCATAGATCATTACCGGATGGCTCCGGCGAACCCGTTTCTGCAGCAGGCTGTACGGTGGACTGCGCACCGCGCTTTAGCGGTTTTTGTGCGAAGGAGGGATCGGCATCGAAGAAAAGGCTGAGGCAAACCGTAATGCAGCAAGCTGACAAAATCTGTTTCTTGTCCATGAAGACCTCGGTTCCGGGGTGTACTTCAGTCCAATAGGCAACCTGCCGAAACCCGGTAAGATTGCACCTCGGGAGAATGACCTGACTTCTCTCCCCGGCAGCGGTGCCTGTAGCCCGGCAGCAACGATCCCGCGGCGGGCTGTTTTCTGTTGATATTGCAAGGTGGACCGTTCAGCCTGCGCGAAAACATGCACATCTTTAAGTCGCAGGATTGCTGGCTATGCTGTGCTAACGCGAATAACGTGAATGCGATCGGTACAAGCCTCGCCAGCGATCAAGGTTATGACTCAGCCTGAAAAACAGCGTCACGGTCCCCTTGACCAAGCTGGAATCAAAAGCAGGTTCGGGTTGCCGTGGTACAGCGCGGCACTTTCCCGATTTCCTTCAAGTCCGACAGGCTGCTAGGGCTCCAGTCTGGCATCCATCGTGATCTTTGCCTTCAGGAGTTTGGATACAGGGCATCCGACTTTGGCCTTGTTAGCAATCTCCTCAAACTGCGCTTTATTCGCACCGGGAATTTTTGCCGATACGGTAAGATGGCTCGCGGTAATTTCGAACCCTTCCCCTGCCTTGTCGAGCGTAACCTCGGCATGCGTTTCGATCTTCTCCGGCGTCAGGCCCGCTTCGCCGAGCATTAACGAAAGCGCCATTGAAAAACAGCCGGCGTGCGCAGCGCCGATCAGCTCTTCGGGATTCGTTCCTTTGCCATTTTCGAATCTGGATTTGAAACCATAAGGCGCTTCCTTGAGTACGCCGGTTTCAGTGGAAATGGTACCGCCTCCGTCCTTGATGCCGCCTTTCCAGACGGCCCATGCTTTCTTGATTGTCATAATCTCTCCTCATATGGTAAGAAAGGTTGCTTGCGGGAAAATCCTGAATCCGGCAGTTGACCGATCATTTGTCGACCAAGCGCGATAACGGAAGCGGATTTTTCGTTTACCGTGAGCTTCACCTGGTCCAACAGCCGGACTCAGGATAAATAGCGAATGATCGATTTGTGGAAAAAACGACCACATTGCATCATGGATCGCTGTTCGTCTGTTCGGTACCTCACCGATGAGCGAAGCGCGAAGCGAAGAGGACTTTTTAAATAATCGACGTGAAAAGCCATACTCCGCCATGAAACCATGTCAGGGATGCGCGTTTCGCACCGAGCACGGCGGTTTTCTACCGGGAATCCGGGTCGGATCGCCCATTCCATAATATTGCTACGCCAATAATCGCCGAAAAAATCGAGCCCAAGAAAATCGCAATCTTGACGGCAGCATAATCGCTTTCCTGGGGAAAAGCCTGGCTTGCTATGAATAGAGACATGGTAAAGCCGATTCCGGCCAGTGCGCCGGCGCCGGCCAATTGCCGCCAGGAGTAATTGGCCGGCTTGGCTGCGATACCCAGCCATACTGTGGCGGCGGTAGCGGCAATAAACCCGAGCGGCTTGCCGATCACCAGTGCCATGGCCGTACCCATCATCAATGGCAAGTGGTCGCTGAATACATCAGTATCGACTGCTACCCCCGCATTAGCCAGGGCGAACACCGGCAGCACCAGAAAGCTCGATCTCGGTGCAACATGACGGAGCATACGGTCGGCAGGTGATTCGAGCCGGTCATGGATCGCATCCAACGCTTCCAGAGAGGGTTCGGAAGGCCCGTACCGCAGAACTTCTTTGCCGCGCTGCGTTTCCGCAGTCAGGATAGCATCGGCTTGCAGCATCAGAGCCCGAAGATTGGGGGGTGGCCGGGTCGGAATGAAGACGGCAAGAATAACGCCAGCCAGGGTGCCATGTATTCCACTGGAATATACGCATATCCATAAACCGATGCCGAGCAAGACATAGGGAGATGCGCGGTATATGCCGCCCTTGTTGAGCAGTGCCAGCAGTCCCACGATTGCGGCCGCGCCGGCAAGATAGCTGAAGTGGAGGTTGCCGGAATAAAAGATCGCTACGACGATGATGGCGCCAATATCATCGACAATAGCGGCCGCAGTGAGAAAAACGCGAAGCTCTATGGGAACGCGCCTGCCCATCATGGCAATCAACGCGACCGCAAAGGCTGTGTCTGTTGCCATCGGCACGCCCCAGCCCAGCGACCATGCCCCTGCCGGACCCTCGGGCACCAGTATCAGGTACAGCATGGCGGGCACAGCCATACCACCAATGGCGGCGGCAATCGGCAACATCGCGGCGCGCTGGCTCGCAAGATGGCCAACGGTGAATTCCCGCTTGATCTCCAACCCCACGACCAGGAAGAAAATGACGAGCAGTCCGTCATTTATCCAATGCCGCAGAGAGAGCTCGAACCCGGCACCGGCGAAAATAAATCCCAGGGGTTGATTCCATAAATCATTGAAGCCCGGGCCGATCATGGAATTGCTCAGCATGACTGCGAGCGCGGTGGCCAGCAGCAGCATGATGCCGGTCGAGGGCGCCCATTTGGCAAAGTCCAGTGCAGCCGAGTGGACTACATGACCCAGCGACCCAAGCATCGCCTCGGAAAGAGAACCCGCATCCCACGGGCCGTCGTAGCGCCGGTCATTGATGAAAAAGGTCGGTGTAACGGCGACACCGCTCTCGGCCGCACTTTCGATATCCGCATCCACCCGCGCCGCGGCTCGGGCGACTGTGTCGTCTTCTTGTGGCGCGGTGTCGACACCGAGGCTCAAATCCGCGGCGAGGGTGTTGAGGTCTTCTTTGGTCAGCTTGTTTGAACGCGCCATCAGCGCGACATGCACGTTCCAGAAGTGCGCTGGATCGTCGGCGTATGATTCCGCCAGCTCGGCTGCATGGCGCGCGATATCGCTCCCCGGCACGGGGCGGTGACGAAATACGTAGCGCAAACGACTGCCGAACCGGTGACGCATCTTGACGACGCGCTCGTGGGCTGCGCTGGAGGGCTGATCGCCGTAGCTGCCGTATTCGACCAGCGTGATCTCGGCATCCGGCGGACCCAGGATATGGTCGTTCGCCTCGTCCACGGGCCGGTCGAGCCGGTTTGACGGAGCTTCGAGTGTCACTTCAGAGGCCGCGCGAGGGGTGTGTTGCTATCTGGACAGGAAAAGTTGGATTCGAGTCGTGGTTTTGCACGACCCCGATTGCGCAACGATTGCGACGCGATCAGTAGATCGACAGATCGCTCGGCATTTCCATGAATGAGGGAGATGGATACTCCTGGTCGCTCATTCGCTCGATTGCCCTGGATAACGCGTCCCGGAGTTCGCGAGCTTGCTCTGCCTGCATGACGTAAGGTCTGCCCGGGTCAGCTTCGGCCAGCTTTTGCTGCTCATGAGATAAAAATGGAAAGCGAACAGAGAGCAAGCCATCGAGTGGCTCAGTTTTGACTTCCCAGCCGGTTATCGGGAATTGAAACAGATCGTCGCCCATGAGAACACCTTTCATTAATTTGGAAAACCGAAGTCTAGCAAAGGAAGCTTTATTACTTCGTTCACTAACGCACATACGGCGGCGGCGGGCGATGGTAGAAGAATAGGTGTGGATGCTGGAAGTTCTGGTTCCGGCAAACAGCCGTGATTGTTGCCGGAAGGTGTGCTGTCAACAATGCCGTGCCTGGGCGGTATTAACCTGAATCCGGTGGTTGTAGCGGTCTCACCCGGAAGGTGAGTGCCAAATAATATGAAATATTGTTATTAATCATAACACTGATCTATTAAATGAGCGGTCAACTACCGGATTTGGGATTATCGGTAGAGCATATAGGGGATATCGTCCGATGAAAGCTTTTCAACTTGAGGATACTTGCGGCATAGGCGGCCTGATGTTGCGCTGTAATCTTGAGAAACCCGAACCGGGCCCCGACGAGGTGCTGATTCGAGTACGCGCCGCTTCGCTGAATTTTCGCGATTATATCGTGGCCCATGGCCAGTATCCGGTTGGGGTGAAGCCTTGCGTCATTCCGCTTTCGGATGGCGCCGGTGATGTGGTTGAGATCGGGATAAGCGTCACAACCGTCAAGGTGGGCGATCGCGTTGCAGGGTGCTTTTTTCCCGACTGGGTATCGGGCCCATTGACGCAGGAAATCTTTCAACGCTCGCTTGGCGGACCGCTCGATGGCATGCTGGCCGAATATGTGGTGCTTCCCCAACGTGCGGTCATACCGTTTCCGGAGCATCTGTCTTACCAGGAAGCGGCAACCCTGCCGAATGCCGGCGTGACCGCATGGCATGCGCTGGTCAAGGCCGGACGCATTCGGGCGGGCCAGACCGTGCTCCTGCTGGGTACGGGCGGGGTAAGCCTGTTCGCTTTGCAGTTCGCGAAGTTGCACAGCGCAATCGTCATACAGACTTCAAGCAGCGACGAGAAGCTGGAGCGGGCCAGGGCAATGGGAGCCGATTATCTTATCAATTACGAGAATACGCCGGAGTGGGATGAGGAAGTCATGAAACTCACTGATGGACGAGGCGTGGATATCGTGGTGGAAGTGGGAGGCGCACAGACGCTTGAACGCTCCCTGAGGGCGGCGCGTTTTGGCGGAATGGTAACGTTGATCGGGCTGATGGCGGGTTTCGGGAAAATTGATCCTTTACCGTTGATACTGCGCTCGATACGTATGTATGGTATCAATGTCGGTTCTGCCGACATGTTCCGCGCAATGAATCTTGCCATTGCCACTTCCGGATTGCATCCGGTGATTACCCGCACATTCCCGTTCGACCACGCAAACTATGCCTATGCCTATCAGTTCAATCAGACCGAGGATCATTTCGGGAAAACCGTCATTACCGTCTGACCGGTAATGCTGCGTCCGCCATCCGGTTTATGGCATTGTGCCTGCGAGCAGCCTGTGCAGATGAATTGAAGATGGCTGCGCGCTAGACATAATAGGTCCACCATCTTCCTCTATGCCTTGACTTGATAGCGGCGAACCATCGGCAAACCGGATAGAGTAGCGCTGTTATCGCAACCCAGATCAAATAGACGATGGGGAGACTAAAGCCCCACCAGGGCGGAAAAAAAACCGGAATCGTCATGAATGAGCTGATATCGCCGCTTATCGCATAGCCGAATACAATAACCAGACCATGAATGACATATAGATGGAGAACATAAAAAAACAGGGGCACGCGTCCGAAGGTGATGAAAAAATTTCCCACGAGCCCATGTCGCCGCTCGAATACCGAAAGCAGGATGAACATGCCCCCCAGGGTCATCAGCAGGAACAGCAGGGAAGGGGGATATTTTGTTGTATTCAGAAAAGAAAAAAGCGTGAGCAAGGTTGTTTCCTGAGTGGACCAGGACGAAGGGTCGCCATAGGTATTGCAGGCGCGTAAAGTGACGAAGGCCGCGACGAGGACGGCACCGGATACAAGTGCCAGTTGTTTCCTTATCCTCGGCGTCATCAGCATCAAAGGGCCGAAGGCGTAGCCCGCCGCCATCACGCCGATCCAGGGGATGAGGGGATACACTACCGGAAAGCGCGGAATATGGAGCACGCTTAACACCCATCCCTGCCATCCGAGCGATCCGTCCGCCATTTCGAAATCCTCGATCCGTATACCATCCAGCAGGTTGTGCCCGGCAATCATGCCGATACCCAGAACGGCGATCGACCACAAAGGCATATGGACGAGCCCGGCCAGCACGACCATCGACCACCCCAAGGCCCAAATGACCTGCAAATCCATTTGGCTATAGTCCAGATTGAAAAACCAGGCAAAGCGGACAACCGTAAGCTCGAGAATGACAAGCCAGAGCCCTCGGGTGAGCAATCTAGCGGCAAGTTGATGGCGGTCCGGGTTGTGAGCGGCCGATAAAAAGGCGCTGGTGCCCGCCAGGAAGACAAAGGTCGGCGCGCAAAGATGCGTCACCCAGCGGGTGAGAAACAGGGCGGAATCCGTGCGCGAAAGATCGGTAGGACTAAAATCCGCATCCAGGAAATACCAGCGCACATGATCCAGCGCCATGAGGACGATGACCAGTCCACGCATTAAATCCACAGATGCGATGTGGGGGATCCTTGACGGAATTGCCGAAGACGGATGATTCAAAGCGGATAACCCGGTATCGCCGACGCCAGTTGTATTTCCCCTCATCTTAAAATATGCCTCTGCACCATTCTCAGCTTGACGACTGCTCAGCTTATGTAGGTCGGGCTGTGCCCGACGATCAGGAAACCATGTCGGGCACAGCCCGACCTGGTTTCAGGATGGGACGGCTTCTCCAGTGAACTGATGATCTTACTTGCACCTTAACCAAAATTAGAACAATTTCGATCATACAAGGGTGGGTGGAGCGTAGCGCAACCCATCATTTGGCTATTCTCATACCCTACCACGCTGGCGTCGCGCCGGTATCCGGTCGTGGTTAATGTGTGGTGTTGCGTGCTTTTAATGGGTTGCGCTACGCTCCACTATCCTGCTGAAAACCGTACGGAAGCATATTTTAAAATAGCGCCTCGACGTTGAGCTTCAAAGGTGTATAATTTTTTGATAGGGCAATCAGTATACGTTGCCGGGTGGCGCACAGCCTGATTCAGCCCTATTCAGCCAGCCTCACTTTTCATGCCGCTTTCCCATTTCACGCCGGTCCGGTGTATATCAGGGTTGGTACTTGTCAGTTCTTCAGTGGCAGCGTATCCGAACATTGCAAGACGCAGATGGGGATTAACGACTTCTCGCCCATTTAGGGTAAACCTTGGCCGAGCCTGGTCCGGCTGCACTTACCCGCGTCAAAAATTTTTTTATGATCGCCGAGAGTTTATTATCAGGACGGGGCTGGAAGGCGCCGCGTTAACGCAGCCTGGTCAGGAACAAGATGAGATACGGGCGAGCGTGGGATCGCCTGTAAAAACGCCGGTGCAATAAAACGCCCCGGCTAATCCATGGAAGAGCCATACACAGATGATTTTTAGCTCACCGAAGTTCATTCTGCTGTTTCTACCGATCGCGTTCCTCGGTTACTTCGCATTGAATCGAATGCGGCTTGTCCTCGCGGGCAAGGCGTGGCTGGTGGCGGTAAGCCTTTTTTTTTATGCGTATTGGAACATGGCATACCTGCCGATTCTCGTCGGGTCCATATTATTCAACTTCGCTGTCGGCACTCATCTTTCTTCGAACTTTGCGGCAGGATATTCGCGGTTCCCGCCCCGTCTTGTTCTGGCTGGCGGTATTGTCGCAAACCTTGGCTTGCTTGGATACTTCAAGTACGCCAATTTTCTGACGGATAACATCAATGCCGCTTTCAATGTCGGCCTTGCCTTGCCCGATATTTTGCTGCCGCTGGGCATCAGTTTCTTTACCTTCACGCAAATCGCCTATCTCGTCGACAGTTATCGCGGCGAGGCCAGGGAATATGATTTCCTGAATTACGCACTGTTTGTCACTTTCTTTCCTCATTTGATAGCAGGTCCCATTCTGCATCACCATGAGATGATGACACAGTTCAAATCGCGCTGGAACCTGGCGGTGCGCTACCGCAATATTGCCCTCGGGCTATTCATTTTCAGCATCGGCTTGTTCAAGAAAGTGGTCATTGCGGACACCTTTGCAATCTGGGCAAATGCCGGGTTCGATGGCGAAACGGCGCTTGATTTTTTCAGTGCCTGGGCAGCCAGCCTCTCCTATACCTTTCAGCTTTATTTCGATTTTAGCGGCTACTGTGACATGGCGATCGGGGCAGCGTTGCTGTTCAACATCTGGCTGCCCATCAATTTCAATTCTCCGTACCAGGCATTGGATATCCAAGATTTCTGGCGAAGGTGGCACATTACGCTCAGCCGCTACCTGCGCGATTACCTCTATATTCCGCTGGGCGGCAATCGTTGCTCCACCCCCCGGGTTTACCTGAACCTCATGGCAACCTTCATATTGGGCGGCCTCTGGCACGGTGCAAGCTGGATGTTCGTGATGTGGGGCGCGTTTCACGGTGTCGCACTCGTTCTGCATCGGGCATGGAGCGGGCTGGGCCTGCGTATGCCGAAAGCATTGGCATGGCTGTTGACATTCAACTTCATCAATTTTACGTGGATTTTCTTTCGGGCCAATACCCTAGAAGATGCGCTCAGGGTCATACGTGGAATGGCGGATGTGGGTTCGCTCCTTCATTTTTCAGCAATGGACGTGCAAACCAGCGGCCTGATGTGGGGCGGCTGGTTTTCCGATCATCTCCTGAGGTGGTTGCCTGCCGGTCTTGCCGCGAACGTGTTCTGCTTCACGGCGATCCTGCTTACGCTGGGAATCATCAGCCGGAAGAACTCTTTCGAGCTGATGGTGGACGGCCATGGGACCGCAAAACTATCGGGAGCGCTGCTGCTGTTTTGCATTGCCATGTATTGCACGATGGTAACGACGAGCTCGATATTTCTTTACTTCAATTTTTAACCCGGATGTTTCATAAATTGACGCGTGCCCTTGCTGGTCTTTTGTTTTGTATGAAAATTTCGTTCAGTCGGGCGTATGAATAACTACGCCACTCTTTCACAAAATCTCCCTACAAAACAAAATCCTGCGCAATCATTACGCGAATTTATGAAACATCCGGGATAAGCGACGCTCACATGAAAAAAAGAGTTTTAATGTTCGTTTGCGTCGCATTGCTTGCATTGGCGGTCGTGCCCGTGATCAACCTGAGCATGCTGAACGGACAGAAGAATGAAGGGCGGGAATGGTGGAGCGAATCCGTGCTCTACAATTTCGATTTCGCCTTGGCTTTACTGAGCCGTTTTTCCTATCCTCACGGGATTTCCACTAACCCGAGCCAGGTGTTCATCGGAAAAGAAGACTGGCTTTATCTCGGTGAGCCGTACAACAAAACCGTCGCTCAGGGACGTCACGGGACAACGGCCAAGGACGCGCAAATTGCCGGGGTAATCGGGAGTGCGACCGAATCCTGGAGCCAGTGGCTGAATCAAAAAGGCGTCAGCATGTTTCGGGTCATGCTGGGCCCCGACAAGGGAACGATCTATCCCGAGTTCCTGCCGGACTGGGCGCAGCCTGCCGCCCACTCTGCAACGGATATGTTACTGGCCAATGTCAGCCAGGGGCTCTATGTCGACACCAGAATGGCCTTGCGAGCGGCAAAGTCCCAATTTCCCGAATCGCTTTACTACAAAACAGACACGCATTGGAACAGCCTTGGCGCCTGGGTGGCTTTTAGTGCTTTCGAAACGGAAATTGCTCGCGCCGAGGAAGGGTTGCGGCGGCTTACCGAGCAACCGATACGTCGTTTCATGGTGAATGAGCGCCAAGGAGGAGATTTGGCGAAATTCCTGAGGTTGAAGGAAACGTTGCGAGATACGGAGGTGGTCATCAGGATTATCAGTGATCGCCCTATCGAAACCGAGCAGTATGATTTCGATACGGGCAGCCTCAAGCGATCCGGGGGCAATCCTCAAATTCATACCGCGCGGCGTCCATTACTCGTTAAATCGAAACACGCCTTGAATGAGAAGAGAGTGTTATGGTTACGCGATTCTTTCGGGACGGCGATGTCACCTTTTATGGCTGCCACTTTCACCGAAACACTGCAACTGCATTATGACGAGGCGCACCCTGAGTTGTTTGCCCGTTTGGTGGAAACCTTCAAGCCGGATTACGTATTCATCACAGTGGTAGAGCGCGCGGCCCGCAGGAAGCGGTTCGGAACGCCTCCACCCCCCATGGTTGCTTCAAGGGAGCCGGAAGTGATCGCCCCGCCAGACAAAGGTTTTCTGTCTCAAATCAGCTATAGGGAATAAAAGGGCTGCGGAAGTAGGGGTTTAGGGCGCAATGGAACGTAAAACCCGGTTAAGGCACCTTGGCACCCTGCAGGAGACGCGACACGGTAGCGGGATGAACGTTGAATAGTCTGGCAGCATCCGCTGCGGTCTTCTGTCCAGAACTGACTAATCGCTTTGCAATGCCTCCGGGCCGCCGCTCACCTTCCTCGCTGAATAATTGGCGATCAATCCGGCAAGCTTCACTGATTACACCGAGCGGGATCAGCTACCTCTTAATAAGACCGATCAGTTGGTATCCGAGCGGCGAGCGGGGAGGCAAATTGACCCCCTAAGTTGTCAGAAGTGCTCTCACACTTGAGGTTGCTGGATTCCTGAATCTGACAAAGCGATTGTCGCATCTGTGCAACCCGCTCCGAGAGATCTCTTCCAGAGACAGCGGATGCATCTGGATGAAAAACCGCATCACTAACTTTGATCATGAATTTCTCCTCTATTTTTTAAATCATACACCATAATATCCTCCAACTGAGACAAAATTTTTTCGTTCGCGATCGCAGCAAAAGCTAAAAGATTCACATCATCCTTAGTATTCAACCACGCTAAGCTTTTGCTCGTAGCGATCTGTAGCACTCCGTACGCTGGTCCTGGCAGTCTTCCGGTTTTACTAAACAAAGAATTCTCAGCAACCTGCATCGTCGCCACCAATGGCACGGCAATCAAAACAAGTTCATTTATTTTCTTGATGTTATCAATTACTTCGCCGTCGCCGCGAAGATACAGCCACTGTTTGCTATTGCTATTTTTGAGCGCTTGCTTGCGAAATACGGTCACTAGTGCCGTTCTGAGCGCGCGCCCCGGCAAGCCGTTGCCATAACTAAATTCCCAGCCCTTATACGGATCTGAGGTCCCTTGTAGGCTAGCACTCCAACGAAGCTTTTGTGTCTGCTCGTCGTAGCCATACAAAGTGACGTTGTACTGAGGTACCAAAAGGTCTTCATTGCCAAAATATTTCTTTGCAAGACGCTCAATCGCGCCTAGTAATCCGCTAAGCTTCGATAATGCAGCATCTCTTAATTGTTCTACAAGCCAGTGCGCGAGCTCCTCGGCCTTTGCTTGTGCTTGCTCTTGGTCAGAGGCTCCGCCTCCTTCGCGTTTCGAGACGCACCACTTGATTTGATACTCATGCTTAGGCAACGGGTATGGCATAGCAACTATCAATTCCGTCCCCCGGTCAACGCCGTCGAGTACAGTTACTGAGTGACTACCGAGCGGACTCCAAGTATCAAGATACTTAACTAAAAGTTGAACGCTCGTAGGGCGGGGATAACCCGCAGAAAACTCAACTATGAAGTAAGCCTCTCGTACCGGCAATCCATCTAAAACGGTAAACGTTACCCACTCGGTCGCACGCTCTTTTTCAGTCGGATACATGTGTCGCAGTTCATCGTCCCACAGCGCGATACCATTGTTGGCATAGAACTGCGTATAGAAGTCAATTGAGCCATCCCCGCTTCGTAACCCGCCCTGTTCATTTTCGTCCGCAAATCGAATTTTCCCGGTCATTCTGCCAACCGTTCGTTGCGCTCCGATCTTAAGTGTTAAAGCCGTAAAGTTTCTCGATAAACAGCCTGCCTCAAGCCCCTCGACGTGACCGCGCGTCTCCGCCATGATGTCATCCTTGATTTCGGCGATCACAGCGTTGTTATTAACACGAACGCCGTAATACACTCGCCGGAAGAAAACATCACCGTCACTGTTGATCGTCCCCCTCGCAACCAATGAATCCGCAGTGCAGTGATGTTTGGCCGCTGCGCGAACATGCTCCGCCCAGCCCCTTAATTCCGGTGGTTCCATCGTAAACTCGGGTTTTTTTTCAAAAGTAGGCTCTTCTAACCCAGCCTCGTATTGCGTAATGGTTACGATATCGCCATCGCTAATACGGATGACGTTAAACCCATGCTTTGAGTTCCCTTGGCCCTTTTCTTCCGTCGGAGTGCCAGCGGACAACACTGCTAACTCGAAGCTTTGGTCGCGTGCTGGGTCGACCGCCATCCTAGTAAAATGAGGATGATGTTTATGTCCATGTAGAACTAGTCGCACTCGACGCTTGCGCAACTCACTCAGAAACGCGCCAGCATTATTGAGGATCATCATGCGCTCGTCCTTACTATCATACGGAAGCGGCAAAGGATGATGGTGGACCGCGGCGATCCAGAATAGATCGTCACTGGGGTTGGTGTCTGAGCTAGATTGACGCGCCAAAAATCCCTTATCATCGACGTATCCCCGCGCCCAACCGATCCCTTTACTCGCGGAATCGAATGGCAGGACACCAATTTTAAGATCATGAAAATACGTGGGACTCGTGATCAGCAGTGGCTTCAAGTACTTTTCGAGCCGAGTCGTGAGAAAGAATCGAAGAAGAATCAGGATTGCGCCAACGAAGAATAGTCCTCCTACAAGGACCTCGCCTCCTCCGATGATCTTCCAAAAGGCTCGCCAATTCGAATGATAGGCAAGGTATACAATGTGCCGCCACGGCTGTTCTTCCCAATATGCAATCATAAACGCGAGACCGATGAATACGCCGCCAAAAACCATTATTTGGGAGACGGCGAGCATGCCTTGCCAGCGGGTATCGTGATTGCCAGGGACTACTACCAGTTGGCATTTATCCCCTGCTTTGTTGCGAAGTTCCTCCAGCATCTTTCTGGCTTTGTTCAATGTCCAAGGCCAGGGGCTATTGACCAAATCTCCCGTTACAATAATTAGATCCGGTTTTATTGTCTTCTCGACTTCCTGCTCAAGGAAGCGCCATTTTGTGGATTTTGTGGGATCGAAGTGAATCCCGACATGTAGGTCCGAGAGATGTAGAATCGTAGTCATATAATCGCCAATGTCAATCACCGCGGAATTTTGACCAGTTGACCATCGAACTTTTCACGCAACATGCTGGTGCAAGAACTTTTTATACGTTTTCTGGTCGGGCAAAATTCAACGCTGCTACCTGGTTAAATTTGCTGCTGACTTATAGTCTAGGAGAAGGTATCAAAGCGTCTACAGCATATAAAGATAAAGAAACAGTTTGCTATTTAAATATAGCAGGGTTTTTGGATTTTCCTCCCCAAACTGAAATTCTAAATCTGGCAGAATGTTCCCGGCTGCTGGCGATGAAACACTAGGTCGGGGATAGTCCAACTTATGTTGCCAGGCACCTAAGCTCTACGGTAAGCGTGGTGAGCTACGTCAACGCTACCGGGAAGGGCAGGAGGATCAACTGGGCGCCCTTGGTCTGGTGGTCAACATCATCGTGTTGCGGAATACGATCTACATCGACGCGGTGCTCACGCAGCTAAGGCAGGAAGGCTACCCGGTACGAGATGAGGATGTCGCGCGGTTGTCGCCATTCGTTCATGAGCGACATATAAATCTGTTGGGACGCTACTCTTTCGCAGTGCCCGAGGCGGTTACTCGAGGCGAGCTGCGGCCATTGCGCAACCCCAACGACGCAGATGCTTAATCGGGTTTTACGTTCCATTGCGCCCTAAACCCCAAGTACCGCCATTTCATGCACGATTTGAAAGAATGGTGTCTCGCCCTTTCAGGATGAAGCCTGTTTATTCATTAACCTCATTCCACTTCGCCGCCGCGAGGCAAACCGCTTCGCGCAGGGTTGGGCCGTTTGTCTTGATCTGATCGCAATATAAGGTGAAGCTGCCGCCATATTGCGGGGTGGGGCGGCTATAAATTGCCTGGTCGCAGTATTCGCTTAACCAGTCCAGTATCTCGCTATCTGATAGATCAAGGGGAGCCGGGCGGTGTTCGGTCCATGTTTCCATCCAGTTCATCCAACGCCCGGCCCCGTTTTCCATCATCGCGCCTTTCCCTCGAGTTTGCCTTGTTTGCCCTTTCAAATCGGGCTCAGTTCCGCGCCAGGCACAGCCTGGAGATTTCTTTGTGCGTTTCCTTCTCGCGACCGCTTGTCTTTCCACGCCACTGGGGACTTACTGGATCGAGGCTATGCCGGATCAGGCTACACGTCTGTTTCGCGGATGCTGCAAACACCTGGACCAAACAAACCGAGGTGTTGCAGCACGGAGAGCATATTACAAGTTAATCTTGTAATTGTCAAGGGGAACTTGTAGCGCGTGTGCCCGCACTACAAGTTTTGAACTGAGGGATTGCGGATTTGCCTTAGCGACGGCAATTTTTATCGGCTTGGTATTCTTACGAAAGGCGACACCTCGGAGTCACGTTGATGTGTCCGTCCCGGGCCATACTCTACCACTTGATCGTCTTTTAAAATAACCGAGTAATCGGAGACATCCCGATAATAGCCACCAAAAAAAGTCCAGGGAGTAGTGTTCCGGTCAACGTAAAGCAGTACCTCATACTCACCGCTTTGCTGGTAGCCATCGGGGCTGCCGATAGCGCCCAGGACCTCTGATTTTGTCATGCCTTCATGCAGGCGGTTCATTTTCGGCCCGGAGGCGCATGAAGAAAGAATCAATATGCTGAGCAGGGCGACAATAGCGGATTTCATAGTGGGCTCCGAAGGATACAAATAATTATTTTTAAAAATCGTTACCGCGAGCAGCGGGTCCGAGACATGCTAACTCTCCAATTCCTTGATGAGCACGGCGACTTCGGCCACATCCGCAAGAATTTCCTTTACCGCTTGCTCGAGCGTATAGCTACGCTTTTCCGCTTCACGCAATTGTTGAGGGAATTGCATAATATATTGCTCTCGCTTCGCGCGGGCCTTTTCGGAAACATGAAAAGCGAACAGCATATCTATGCTGTCGTAGGGAATACCGCTGGAAGGTTTCATATTGTTAAGGTCTTGGTTGGGTGGGTCGCACTATCGTTGTCAATCATTCTCTGGCTTCTCTTCGGGGCCGCTTACCAGCAGCCTGCCGGACTTAAAGGAGATCGGCTGTAAAAGCGTCTGGCCTGTTCATGTTTCGCTGCTTTTCGGTCAATAGAATAACTATTGGCCTTCAAAATCCGCCCTCAACCAGTCATTTTTTCTCTGCGATTCTTCAAGTCCGACAGATTGCTAGCTTCGGCGCCTGTCGAATTTCCGCCTGTCCATCTGATGGCGGTCGTGCAACCTTCTATCTGACTGCCGTCTTTCCCCGGCCCTTTGTTCCTGCCTGGGACATCCGACGCGGAGGAAAAGCAGGTGACGGATGAGCGGCTAGATCGGGAACAGGCAACGGCTTCAGGTCGAGCATAGCCTCCGCCCTTTCCACAGACCCTTCGCCGACAAGGGCCTTGCTTATTGTTACCAGGCGGGCAGCGTCTTCTTTCGACATGCGCCGCATTGCTTCAATAACTTGATCGATAAGCGGGTCATGATCCGAGCCGGATTTTTCGGCATTGGCTTTGGCGGATAGGCCCGTTTTTATGCCCCTGCGTTCACCGTGTGCTTTCCCTCCAGGCACAGCCGGTGTCTCCGAGGGCATTCCGAAATGCGTCACAGTTGGCGACAGCTTGAGTATTTCCGCGATCCTGTTCAATCTTTTTCCGCGAGGCTGGGTTGCGCCTGCTTCCCATTGTTGAACAGCCTGCGGCGATACACCTACCAGATCAGCCAACTGGGACTGGTTCAAGTTAAGCTTTTCACGCCCCTCCCGAATTATTTTCGCAATATCCATGCATTCATAATACAAGCAACTCTTGCAATGCGCTTACAAGAATAACTTGACGGAACAAGTAAAACTTGTAATAATGCCTTTTATTGGAGATCCGCCGATTAAAAAAGGTTTCATTATCCGATCCGACAGTCGGATTACCGGATTCATGTTCAGTTACCGTCGAATAAATGGAGTTATCCCGTGAATTATTACGAACGATATTGCGGCGACTATCAGCGGGACACCGCACACTTATCTTTGGCAGAGCACGGTGCTTACACAATGCTGCTCGATACCTATTTTAGCGTAGAAAAGCCCTTGCCCAAGGAATTGCCCAGCCTCTACAGGGTGTGCAGGGCAATGACGCGGCTTGAGCAGCACGCCGTGAAGGTAGTTGCCGATCAGTTTTTTCCTGTTTCCGAGATGGATGGCTTGCGCCATAACCATCGTGCCGACCGCGAGATCGCCAAGGCCCGGCCCAAAATAGAGGCGGCACGCATCAACGGCAGAAAAGGCGGCCGTCCGCCAAAAGAATCCTTCCAGCAAACCCGGCGGGAGGTCCAGGACATACCCGATGGGTTATCCACGGCTTTCGGCGATATAGCCGCCGCAATACCTGCTGGGGAGCCCGGTGGCAAAGCTCACCAGCGCCAGCACCAACCCCATCAAGATAGAGACTATGGTTCTACACGAACTATTTACTCGCCGGAAGAGCAGGTGTGTGTATCCGACATCGTGTCTGGTGTGACTTCCCCGATTATTTCCGACATTGATTCCACCCAACCCTTTGAAGCCGGAAGCCGAAGTTCAGTGCCGCCGGGCGCGGCAGGGGCCTGTTGCAAGGCTTTGGCCCGGCATGGGGTCCAAGGCAGCAATCCTCATCATCCGACATTGCTTGCGTTATTGCAGGCAGGTGCGGTGGAGGATGAATTTGTGCAAGCGGCTAAAAACGCCATTGCAAAGGGAAAGGAAAATTTTGCTTATGTCATAGGCACGGTGAAGCGCCAGCGCGAAGAGGCCGCAAAACTGGTCTTGCATCAGGGGCGGATGCCCAACAGGCAGGAATTGCTCGAATCATCGAACAGGGCTGCGACGAAAGGATGGCTGCCGCCAGAATTGAGGTTGGCGGAAGCTGGAGAGCCGCAATCAGGGGATGCCCAGCATGCAAACTGATGATTTTCAGAAATTTCACGATGGAATTGCCGGGGTGATGGGGTTTTATGGCAAAAGCGTATCCACCTTTGCGCTGGATGTATGGTGGACGGCGCTCAAGAGGTATGACCTGGCCGCGATTGTGGATGCTTTTAACCGGCATCTGGCGAATCCGGATGCGGGACAGTTCGCGCCCAAGCCGGCTGACGTCATCCGCATGTTGCAAGGCTCGACGCAGGATGCCGCGCTGAGAGCCTGGGCCAAGGTCGATCAGGTCGTGCGGCAAGCAGGAACTTATTGCGACGTGGTGTTCGACGACGCGCTGATCCACCGGGTGATCCATGACATGGGCGGCTGGATTGCGCTTGGAACCAAAGCTGAAGATGAATGGCCGTTTGTGGCAAAGGAATTCGAGAACCGTTACCGCGGTTTCTGTTCCCGCAGTGAGCGTCCGCAATACCCGCCTACGCTAATCGGCATCGCGGCAGCCCATAACAACCTGAAGGGTTTCCGCAATGACCGGCTGCTGTTGATCGGGAACGAGCAGTTGGCGAAGCAGGTGCTGCACGGAGGAACGGACCAGCCGGCGCTGGGTTTGAAACGCATGAGCTGCGATCTGGAAGAGGCTATTGAAGAGGTGTTGCATAGCCGAAATGGGCAGACGAGATATGAAAGAAAGGCAGGTTGAGCGGTACGGTGTCGAGAAGGGGCAACGGAAGTTTGTGAAGTCATAATTAAACATGGAGAAGATAAAAGCAAATGGATACAAGGAAAAATACCCGAAATATCAGAACCTGCGGGATGCATGAGGAACACCCGGTACATCGGAGCGGCGAGAGAAAATGAATATCGCCAGGGCAACGATCAAGGCAACGACCAGGGCAAGCAACGCCTCCGTGCACCTCGAGCGCTGGGAATACGGAAATCCCGAAGAGGTTGCCGCTCGCAGGCAGGCGCAGTCGTGCCACGGCTGCCGATATGAAGAAACTATCCCTCTTGCGTCGCAACATACGAAATATTGCGGGAAAGGGCGGAAGCATGGGAAACATTGTGCGTTATATCAACCAGAAGGAATATGACAATGAAATTTAATGATCCGCAGCACGCCCTCGGATGGGCTTATGAAACCTGCAGCAGGCCGATCGTAAAAATCTCGTCCGTGAATGCCATGCGTGGAACCGATGGGGGCGGGGAGGGCGCCAATGGCGAGCTGACCGCGTATGACCGGCACGCTCAAGCGGCGTTGATACTCGGGCTGTGCGAACGCGTATTGCCCGTGTTGCACATGGCTTACATAAGCGTGCAATTCGGCAGGGAAGCAAGCGGTTTTGATTTGCTGGTGCGCCATCTGAATGCAAATTTTGGCACGGGAATGCACAGCCGAAGAGGCACCGAACAAATAATCCGCACCTACTGCGGGGAAAAATCAGGTTTGCGCGAACTCAGAAAATCGATGGCGTGCGGGATGCTCAAGGCGGCATCGTTGCGCAACCGGGGCTATGACGCGCTGGATATGATCCATAACCAGGCCATGGATATCTTGCAAAAAGAAATGGAGAGTCGCGATTTGTTGCGGAGCCCGATGGTTGGCGAGATGGCGTAGTGGGTGGCGCGGATGTATGCCAACCGGGTATATCAACCGGCAGCGCAATTGGATCTTCACCGGTAGGTTCGTTAGCGCACAGAGCAACAATTTGAGTCGTGTAATGCTCAAAATGAAAGAGAAAACGACCTCCGGTCGCTGCTACCCCGGCCTTGTCCGATGTTGATTCTGGCAAAGGATGGAGGAGGGTAAAACCAGGCTTATCGGTTGATGCCGATAAGCCTGGTTTTCAGCCCCCATCCATTCTGCCGGTATATTGAGGATGTACCTGTGTTTTTTTGCTGCGAAAGTGAGCAAAACCTATATTTACCCATCCTCTGAGAGCGCGGGCCGGAATTGCCAATGAGCATATTAAAGAGCGAAAATCATGAATACAAAAAAGACAGTGACGGCTATTTTCATGGCAGTGGGGGTGCTATTGATAACGACGCTGGGGGGCTGCGAGACTCATGCGCCGCAGGAAGAAGTTCGATCCGTTGACTGGTATGAAGCAAATGACGCCGAGCGTGCTGCGAAGCTGAGTGAATGCAAGACCAGTCCGCGCAGCATTGATGCAACACCCAATTGCGTGAACGCGAGCCGCGCGGAAAATAACGCAAGAGCCAACACCCAGTGGGGTACGTCAAGTGAAGGGGTTAGAACGGTGCCCACCCTCCCCAGTCCCAACTGACTCTGCCTTGCTGCTAGTTGATGAGTAGATGGCCGCCTCGTGATCGAGAATTTTCCAGTTTGTATCGTATTTTCTATACGGGGCAGCCCCTGCCTTGGAGTTCTCATCAATCGCCTCCGGGTTTGTCATGGAGTCTTGCATCTGTTGGGAGGCAATGACTATCACTACGGGGCAACTGGGGGAAGCTGGAGGAAGGGATCACCTCGATTGAGGCTTGATAGGGAATTAAAGCCGGGGAATAGTCATGCGTCTAACGGCGATAGGAGACCTTGGCTATAGGGTGCTACTCGTTGTGGCGGGTCATCTTGTTGCGGAGGTCTTCTCCCCATCGCGGGAATATATCAGTATGAATGCCGAACTGGTCGAGTGCCCGCCCGACTGACTGATCGATTA
This sequence comes from Nitrosospira sp. Nsp1, assembly GCF_900100985.1. NCBI lineage: Bacteria > Pseudomonadati > Pseudomonadota > Betaproteobacteria > Nitrosomonadales > Nitrosomonadaceae > Nitrosospira > Nitrosospira sp. Nsp1. The sequence goes on along the minus strand of NZ_FMUF01000031.1, from coordinate 6,072 downwards.
TTTGCTCCAGCGTTGTGGGCCTTGAGTAGAATGCGGGCACGGGGGGGAAAATGATGCCACCGGCTTCTGCAATAGTTGTCATGTTGCGCAGATGAATCAGGTTCAGCGGCGCCTCACGGACCATCAGCACTAATCGACGGCGTTCCTTGAGTACGACGTCGGCAGCGCGTGTCAGGAGCGAGGATGTAACGCCTGTGGCTATTTCGCCGACCGACCGCATCGATGCGGGGGCAATAAGCATTCCCAGCGTCTGAAAGGACCCTGATGAGATTGGAGCTGCCACGTCCTTGATGTTGTAGGCATGGTCTGCCATGGCGGCCAGTTCTTCTCTGCTGAGATCGGTTTCGTACGTCCGCGTCAGGTCGGCGGCACGGCTGACGATCAGATGCGTTTCGATGCCGATGGTGCGAAGCACCTTGAGGGCCCGTATCGCATAAATGATTCCCGTAGCGCCGCTAACGCCCACGATAAGTCTCTGTTTGCGTGATTCGACCATGCGATGCGGTACTCCGAATTCAATTGAGAGGCGTGATTCGTCTGATTCTAATCGTTTTAATAAAATCTTACTTCCACTTATCCGAAATAAAATATTGGCAGTTATGTCAGATCGAACTTTGGGAACATTTTATCAGCTCCAGCCGCTCTAACCAGAGTGAACGGGCAGGCTGGCGGCTGGGAAAACGGAATCGAGCTCTTCATATCTGATATGGCTGGGCTGTCAAAGCGGCTGAGTTCGGCGTATGCTTCGCCAGATTACAATATCCGATATCTATGTCAATGATCTATGTTGACGATGATTTAGGCCTGTGCTAGGTTTAGGTGGCACATTGTGACCTAATCAGTGCGGACGAAACCAACATGAGCGAAGCCAACCCGCTTTACCTGCCGCCGACTGAAATATCCCGGATTGACATTCCCCATGAAATTTGCCTCTATTTGAATGGGGAAGATCTGGTCGCCAAAAATGTTGCTCTCCGGCTCTCTACTGTGGATTCGGACGGGTGGCCTCACGCCGCCTTGCTCAGTGCCGGCGAGATACTCGTGCTGCCTGACGGGCGTATCCGGTTTATTATCTTCCCGAGTTCGGGTACCGCCGCCAATATTGCTCGTGACGGCCGCTCGACGCTGACCATGCCGCTTGACCGTGGTATGTGCGAAATACGGATGCGAATGCGAAAGCTGGGCGAGAGTAAAGCTGCCGGCGTTGCGCTCGCCATTTTCGAAGGACAAATACAGTGCATACACAAGCATTTGTCGCGCTATGCAGACGTGGAGTGTGGCTTGACCTTTTCCCTACACGAGCCGGAAGTCGTTCTTGCCCGCTGGTACCGCCAGATTGCGGTCTTGCGGAACATGCCGTCATCGTGACGCGCCTCATCACAGCAGTTTATTAAACATCCTGGAGGAAAGTCGAATGAATATTTCCAAGCGTCATCCGTTGTTGTTAGGCGGCAGCATTGCAATAGCGATATTTTCCGGTTCCGTTGCAGCCCAGGACTTGGGTCAGTTGAAAGGCATCTTGGGCGGAAGCAATATCGGCGGCGCAGCCTCTTCACTGGGGTCGTTGTCATCCATAACGGCGGGAAGTACCGGCAATGCCGCGGGCGTTATCGAATTCTGCGTCAAGAATAATTATCTGGGCGGTGAAAACGCCTCTTCGGCGTCTTCGGTCAAGGATCAGTTGATGGGAAAGCTCTCCGGTAGCGAGGGTCAACCAGCCCAGAGCAACCCCGACTATATCAGCGGCGCGAGTGGTATCCTGACGGGCAGTAGTGGCCAGAGCGTTGATCTGAGTATGGCTGGCCTGAAGGCCAAGGCAATCAAGAAAGTATGCGACACGGTACTCGACCAGGCTAAGTCTATGCTTTGATCTGGGTCTTTAGCTACCGGGCCCGTAAATATACCGTGAGCAGAGGCATCGGTAGACGAAGGCGACAACTACCGTGTCCATCTTGATGCCGAGTACGGGATGATCGGTGCGAGGAGCAACCCGATAGTGAAGTGCTCAATGCGCATTTGGTCGAGGCGGCGGGAATTAAATGGTGTTCTGCAATGCCCATGCATACTGGACTATTCTATTTAAAGAAAATACGGTTACCGTCAAAGTTACCGCCACATCATTGGTCTTACCTATAATAGCTCCGACTAGATCGGCCAGAAGTGGCAGACCATGTTGGATTAATGAATTTTCAAGGTGACATTAAGGATAAGTTTGAACCGCCCTGGGTTTTGAAGAGGCTCCATACTCTTGGATGTTGGAGCCTCTTCAAAACCCAGGGCGGTTCGTGCCGTTGGGTCCGAGTTGGCAAGAGTCATCTGGCGCAAGCCTTGGCCTACCATGCCGTCATGGGAGCATCAAGACGTGATTCATCATCTAATGCTGCAGCTTTCGATTGCGCGCAAACATAAAACAGTATCTGAATCGCGCAGTCATTGGTCCGCGACTATTAATCATCGATGAAATCGGCTATTTGCCCTTCGGGTGCGATGAAGCCAATTTATTTCAATAGATTTGGTTAAAACCACCGTCTTTAGACGGCGATTTTGATTTTAAGTGTGTTGACTCATGCGCGTTTAGCTTGATGCAGACGACTTTAGTCGTCTGCATCAAAGCTGCGCTAACCCACCTACTATCAGTAGGTGGTAGTTTAGTCTTTAACGTCGTGGCTAAACGTTATGAGCGGGGCAGCATTATTTTGACCAGTAATCTGCCCTTTGGGCAATGGTCATCGGCCTTCGCCGACAACCAGACCTTGACGGCGGCCATGCTGGATCGGTTGCTGCATCACGCTCACATCGTGCAGATCTCGGGGGAAAGCTACCGGCTCAAGGATAAACGCAAAGCCGGTCAGGTGAAGGTGAAGGCTTAGTGAAATTGGATGTCCGAGTAGGTCAGTTTTATTCCGGCCAAAAAGTGAAAAAGTGGGTCAGTTTTAAACCGGCGTTGACACATTCAGCACTAACCCGATCTACGCGGCTTCACCTGTGAGCGCGGCAACCAGCAATTCATCGTTTGGTCAATGAATCGTTGAAGATGACCTCGAATCTCAGCAGCAGATTTCGTGGTTACAATGAGTCCAAGTGGAATATAGGCAGTTCCAATATGTGCCATATGATTTAATGGTCGCGATAAGTGATGCGTAATTTTACCCCCTTTATACAGCTCATACCTAACCATGTATGTAACCATCACCCCCTCTTTTTGGAGGATTTAGTGTAGCTCAACCTCATTAGTAATCAACCGCGTTTTCATTTGGGAATCCGGGGCGCCACTATGCAGCTTTTTTATTTCTGGAAGTCATTGACATGAGGATTTCAAATATGCATTGCAATCCTCAGAAATGGTTCCGAGTCTATTTTTGATAATTATCAAATAATTTGATAATATTCTTTGATCTATCAAAAAGAAGAGGCTTTATGGACATAAAAGACATCGTTGATAAGTTTGGAGGGCAAACCGCTCTTGCATCTCTTATCGGAATTAGGCAAAGCGGTATAGCCTACTGGGTAAAGCGCGGGAGCATTCCCTCCAAATGGCACAGCCAGATTCTATCGCTGGCAAAAGACAGGGACATTTATTTACGAGCCTCAGATTTAATCCAAACAGAAGCTGCGATAGTTGAGACTCAAGAAAACAATGTGGTGGACACGGATATTACTGTAAGCGATGTATTGCCACCGTTGCAAGAATCGCCTACTCAAACCCAAGTAAGTTCCCAATTTTTATTTTATGCATCGGATGATGGCGCGATAAAGGTACAGGTAGTTCTTGGCAATGAAACCGTCTGGGCTTCTCAAAAGGGCATCGCAGAGATATTTAATGTCGATGTTTCAACTATAAACTATCACCTAAAGGAAATATTCTCTTCTGGCGAGCTTGATCAAAACGCAACTGTTGGAAATTTTCCAATAGTTCAAATGGAGGGCGGAAGATCGGTCGAAAGAAGAATAGAGTTTTATAATCTTGATGTAATAATATCAGTTGGTTACAGGGTCAATTCGTACCAAGCTACCCAATTTCGGAAATGGGCTACAGGCATCCTTAAGGAATATTTGATAAAAGGTTTTGCTCTAGATGATGATCGCTTAAAACAAGGTAATCACTTGTTTGGAAAGGATTATTTCAATGAACTGCTTGAGCGGATCAGGGAAATCCGGGCATCAGAGAGACGATTCTATCAAAAAATAACAGATATATATGCGCAATGCAGCATCGATTACGATAAAAATGCGCCTACCACTATTAATTTTTATGCGCACGTCCAAGATAAACTTCATTACGCTATTCATGGACATACATCGGCGGAGCTAATAAAGCTTAGAGCTGATTCCACAAAGCCTCATATGGGCTTGACGTCATGGAAGAACGGAAAGAAGGGCGGGAAGATTACTAAACTTGATATTACTACTGGCAAAAATTACCTTAACCAACAAGAAATTGATGATCTAAACCGGCTCGTAACTATGTATCTCGATTTTGCGGAGAATTTCGCAAGAAGGAGGATGCCTATGAGAATGGAAGACTGGGCAGAAAAACTTGATGGGTTTCTAAAATTTAATGCTTATGAGGTTTTGGAAAATTTCGGGAGTGTAAAGACAGAATCCGCTCGTAAACATGCTGCATCAGAATACGAAAAATTTCGTATTATTCAAGATCAAGAATTTAAATCTGATTTTGATAAAGTTGTTGATGCGATAAAGATAAAAAAACGTCTGCCGAAACCAGAGAACAATTAGAAATCAGGGATTTTCTTGATTCAATGATTTTCCAGTTACTTCAGTTAAAGAAGCGTCAGGAAGTTTTCTATGAAATCGAATTTATCTATCAAGGTGAGAGAATTAAGGTAAATAGGAAGATGTAACTTTTATCAGGGATTTTAAAAATGGGAATTTGATTGTAGATTTGGAAGGGGAAAGATAAGAATTTCGAAGCAGAGGAGAAGAAGTTGTTGCGCATAAAACATACTATCACCCCGCTTACACATTACAGACGGATACATTTTCGTCTACATGGTTTCCCACATGGGATAGGTTAAAGGCCGTAACCTAATTTCTGTGGGCATGTTCGACACAGATGGGGGATGGCTGTACGAAACAGGCTCAGGCGAGCAAGATATGAATATCCATGTTCATCGCGCCGGGGAACCAGGATCGGTTCCCGGTTAAAAATTCAAAAGATTATGTTTTAGCTGCCGCTGTTGAGCCCGCCAGTGCTTCCTGAAGCTTTCTCTCCTGATCAGGAGACAGGGATGTACGCAGTACTTTGCCTGTCACGCCGACGAGTTCAGCCATGACTTTTTCCGGCTGTGCCTTGCGCACAAGAATAAAAAGTGCCGACGAGTTATTCGGGATGGTATTGGCCAATGACTTGATGAAGTCATCGTTGATGCCATAGTCCGATAAAGAACCTGAAAGCGCTCCCGCCCCGGTACCAATAGCACCGCCCAGTACAAATCCGGCAAATGGATTAAGGAATAGCAATCCGACCAGCATGCCCCACAGGCCGCCGGAAAGAAAACCAGATGTTGCGCCGGCAGTGGTGAGATTAATGCTTTGCTTGAGATGGACCTTGCCCTCGTCATCACGAACGACGACAACCGCATCCTCGAGATCCAGGAGGTATTCTTTTTTTAACTTGGCAAGCCTCAACAGTACACGATCGGCTTCCTCGGTATTTTCAAAGCCCACTACAACTAATTCAGACATATTTATCCCCTCTAATTGTTTTGTTCACCATACGTAAAAATTCAGACGGCCCCATCACTCGAAGTAGTGCAGGCCGACTATGAACCAACCTTGGGAATAGGTGAACAGCTATCGGAAAAAAACAATAATTATAAGTCCTTACTGCCAACGTGTCTGTTCGGTGCCGCACATAGTCCGGCTGCATAGTCCATCCGATTGGATAAAGAGGTGATGAAATAAAGCGCGCAATCCGATTATTCCCGGCGGTTTCATTGGCCCCGTGCTGAGCGGGTGATCTGCTAAGAATATTGTAGCCACCCGCTGAGTGAGTCTTCATGTTAATTTTGACATGGAGGCGAACATGAAGAAGCGATTTAGTGAAGAGCA
>NZ_FMUF01000020.1:0-53865 GCF_900100985.1 Nitrosospira sp. Nsp1 | reverse complement strand
TGTCTTCAGGATGGGACGGCTTCCCCAGTGAACTGATGATGTTACTTGCACCTTCAATCAAAATCAGAACAATTTCAATCATACAAGGATGGGTGCAGCAGAGCGCAACCCATCAGAATTTGCGTTTGGCCCTATATGGCAAACTGTGGCCGGGCCGATAATGCAATTTATCACGGCTGGAAAATTGCTTTCATGAAACGAACTTGATGGGTTATGCTCTGCTGCATCCATCCTACGAACTGCTTCACCCATCCTGTGAACTATTGATGAATCATAGAACTGCAATGAGAATTTGGTCAAATGTGTGATGGTTTTTGCCACTGAGATAAAAGGCTTTTCAGGTTGAACCTGTTATGCCACAGATTCTGGCAAAAAAGCTCAAGTTTCTTACGAGACCTCCGTTACACTGCTTACAATCAATTGTAGGAGCAAATCCGTGCAGATAGAAAATGGCATCAAAACCAACGCTACCAAGCCCATCGGCGAGGCGAGCGCTGGCAAACCCGGGCAAATGGCAGTGGGTGGCGTGCCTTCAAAAAGCCAGAATGCTTCAGTGGGCGGAAAAGATAGCGTTCAACTGAGCATACAATTGCAAAGCATCGAAAAAAAATTGGGAAATGTCGAAGTTTTCGATGCCGTCAGGGTAGAAGAAATCAAACGGGCAATCAGCGAGGGCCACTTCACCGTAAACCCCGGCAAGGTCGCCGATGGTTTGCTCGACACGGTGCGCGACCTGATCCATAGGGGGAAGGGTTAACTTGACTAACAGTATTTTCGATCCTGTTGCCTGCATCAGCCGCGAGCGCGACGCGACGCGGGACTTCATCGATATTTTGCGCCGGGAGCAAGCTGCATTACAGCAGCCGGGCACATCCCTGCTGCTTGCAATTGCCAACGAAAAAGCGCACCAGGCCCAACAATTAGCTCAACTGTCGGATGCGCGCAACTACTGGTTGAGAAAGCTCGGCTATACTCAAGACCACATCGGCATGGAACACGGTTTACGCGATTGCCCCGCCGCTGTCGGTGCGTGGGAAGAACTACTTCAATTGGCGGAAACAGCCAGTCAGCTCAACAAGATCAACGGCATCCTTGTCGGTCAGCGCCTGCGCTACACCCAGCAGGCGATATCGGTATTACAGACCTCGACCCATGGCGGGCAAAACGCGAGGCTGTATTGTTCGGATGGCCAACCCCAGTCGTTTTTCGGTGGTCGCCAGCTTGGCGAGGGCTGAGTCGATCAGTAAGCCTTCAGATACGGCGCGGCGTACCAGGCCAACGTACCCAATCAGGTGTCTATCAAGGTAGCAGGTACGGTATCGGATAGGCCGGGTATCGCATCAGGTGAAGCCCCGGTTGAAGTGTCGGATGAACCCTCAGATGAATTCCCGGATAAAATCCCGGCCGAGATATCGGGAAGGCTGGACAGGATCATGATTGTGACTCGCCGGTTTCGCATACGGCCCTCCTCCGTGTCGTTCGGTCCGACAGGGCGATTTTCGCCATACCCCGCTGCCGTAAGCCGCGTGGCATCCACGCCATTGCCGATCATCAACCTCACCACGCTGCTGGCACGCACGGCCGACAGTTCCCAGTTGGAGGGAAATTTTTCGGTGACGATCGGTATATTGTCGGTATGGCCCTCGACCTGAATCGCATGACTGTCGTTCTTCAACACCTGCGCCACCGCCTCGATCACTCTGCTCGACTCCTGCCGTAATAGTGCCTGGCCGGGCGAGAATAATACGCTGGCATTGATCTCCACGCCCAGGCCCAGGTTGCTGTGGATTACCCTCACCTGTCCATCGTCCACCAGCGAACCGAATACAGCCATGATTTCGCGGGCGATGATATCCATCTGGTCCTTCTGCTGGCGTTGCACTTCCACAAGTCGACGTGCTTTTTTTACCGTGAGCTCATCATCCGCCGTTGGGAGGTTCGAAGCGATAATCGGAGCCGTTTTCCGCGTGCGCTTCGGCAATATGACGTCAGGCGTCAGGACTGCCTTATCGCTCCCCTTCGGTTGCGCGCCAAACGCACTGACAAACGATCCCGCCAACACCTGGTCATACTGGCCGTTATTCAAGCGGGAAGCTGCATACATCACGACAAACAGTGCAAGCAGCAGGGTAATGAAGTCGGCGTAGGATACCAGCCACCGCTCATGATTTTCATGCTCTTCCGGTCTGTGTCTGCGCGGCATTTCAGTTCAAATAGGGGTTATGGATGAGCAGCTTTTTGTTATATGAAAATATGCATTACCCTGCATATCAGCCTTCTTCGACGGCGATATTCATTCATATTTCTGGTCACGCCATATACCCGTTGAGGCGGCCGGTGATCAGTCTCGGGTTCTCGCCTTTGGCAATGCCGACCAGCCCATCCACCAGCATTTCGCGCATCAGTACCTGACGGCCGATGAGCGTTTTCAGTTTATTGGCGATGGGCAGGAATGCCAGGTTTGCGAGCCCCACGCCATAGATGGTCGCCACGAACGCCACGGCTATTCCGTTACCCAGATGTGCCGGATCCGACAAGTTCTCCATGACCTGTATAAGACCTATCACCGCACCCAGAATACCGATGGTCGGCGCGTAGCCTCCCGCCGCTTCCCATACTCTTGCACCCTGCCGATGAAAATCTTCGAATGTATCGATCTCCACTTCCAGCATGCGCTTCAATACCAGCGGATCCGTGCCGTCCAGCACCAGTTGCAATCCTTTTTTTACGAAAGGATCATCAATACCTTCCACGTGCGTGTCGAGCGACAGTAGGCCCTCCTTACGGACAGCGGTGCTCCATATGGCGATATGCTCCACCAATGTACCCACGTCGAGTAGCGGCGGAACAAATACCCAGCGGCTCATCTTCATGCCGAGTACGAACTGGCGCACCGGGCTTTGCAACAGTACCGCTCCCAATGTACCCCCCAGCACGATGAGAAGCGGGGTAAACTGGACAAGGGAGCCGAGATTGCCGCCTTCCAGTGCCTGCCCGCCAAAGATGGCGATCAAAGCAATGGCAATACCGATTATGCTGTTGAAGTCCATGCGCATTCCTTGAGTTTGGCGCGTAACCGCGCAACGGCCTGGCTATGTATCTGACATACCCTGGATTCGGATACCCCGAGAACCGCGCCGATTTCCTTGAAATTCAGCTCCTGTTCATAGTAGAGCCCCATCAATGTTTTTTCCCGATCGGGCAAGCCGCCTATGGCGCCGATCAGTGCTTGCCTCAGGTCGCCGTTCAACAGGTTTGCCAGTGGATCGCCGCTAGTGTCGACGCAGTTGCGTTCCAGGAAATCGTCATTTTCGCTATCGGAGAAATCTTCGTAATGGATCAGTTGCGCACCTCGCGCATCCAGCAGCATCTCGTGGTAGCCTTCGATTGGCACCTCGAGTTCCTTGGCTATTTCCGGTTCCGTGGGCGCACGGCCGAGGCGTTGCTGCAGTGCGTTGATTGCCGTTTCGATTTGACGCATATTCCTGCGCGCCCCCCGCGGCAGCCAATCCATCTGGCGTAATTCGTCCAGCATGGCGCCGCGTATGCGTTGCTGCGCATATGTCGCAAACTGGGCTCCCGGTATTTCCTGGTAACGATTCAGCGCATCCATCAAGCCGATCATGCCGACCTGGATCAGATCATCCGCTTCCACGCTGCCCGGCAGCCTGGACATCATGTGATGCGCAATGCGTTTGACGAGTGGGGCAAACTCGGCGAGATGCTGCTGTTTATCGATTACGCCGGCTGAGGTATACATCGTCTGGCTCATCTCGCACCTGTGGCGGTGGCGGCGGCGTCGGCACTGTTGTTCCGGCTGCTTAGCAACAGGGATTTCATGAAGCGTTCCACGCCTCTCTCCTCGTCATCCGGGCAGGGCCATTCGGCCAACGATTCCGCTATCCGGCGGAACGCGGCTGCTGAAGCAGTGGCGGGAATTGCGCCGGTTACACGCCGGCCGAGGCAAAGCTTGCCGTCTTGCGGCACAAAACCCATGAAATCGAGTGAAACCGCAAGATGGCGCCTGGCTACGTCAGCCATGTTGTCGAAAATCATCTTCGCCTGGGTCTCGGCTCCAGCCTTGTTGATCACTATGTGAAAATGCTGCTTATCCTCATGATGACCACAGATATGTTTGATCAACGCATAGGCCGTGGTAATCGAAGCCGGATCGGGGGAAACGACCACCACGATTTCATGAGTGGAAAGGGCAACCGTAAGCATCTGGCTGGATCGGCCCGGTGCGGCATCGATGAGTATTACGTCAATCGGTTGAGCAAGGTGTTCGAAACAGCCGATCACATGAGCCTGGTCGTCCGCGCTCAGCTTTCCCAGAACACGCATACCGCGCCCGGCCGGCAGGATGAAAAACCCTTCGGGGCTAGGAATGATCACTTCATCCAGCGTCTTGTCCCGCCGGATTACATCGAGCAAATCACGGTGGGCGCTGATACCCAGCGTAGCGCTGACGTTATTGGCGCCCGCATTCTCATCGATTACCAGTACGTGCTTGCCGCTGTGTGCAAGGGCTGTCGCCAGACTGATAACTGTGGTTGTCTTGCCTGTGTCCGTGCCACCGGAAGTGATGGTGAAAACACTCAGAAAATTCTGTACCAGCAAGCGGCGAAGTCCCTCTGCCTGGTCATGGATAGGCTCAGCCAAGGTGAACCTCGCTCATGTCCGGGTTGCCCGCACCGATATTGCGATCTGTCAGGATCAAAGGGAAAGCATCCTCCGGCATGATGCAGGAAGATTCGGCAGGTGGATTATCCAGCGCGCGATTCACCAGAGCCCGGGAGTCGGCCATTTCCAGATCTTCCGGAACCCGCTGGCCGCCCGCTACATAATAAAGCGGCAAGCGATGCCGGATTGCAGTGTCGAGCGCGCAGCCAATGGTGACCGCTTCATCCAGTTTGGTGATGATTGCACCCGCCAGGCCGTCCCCCTGATAGGCGTGAGCCACCTCGTCGAGTGTATGCCGGTTGGAAGCGGCATTGAGCAGCAGCAGCCGTTTGACCGGAGTGCCGCAACCTGCCAGCATCGCAACCTGTTCGGCTACCATCTGGTCGCGCTGACCCATGCCCACGGTGTCGATCAGAACCATATGCTTGCCCCGCAACTCAGCCAAGGCGAGGCTCAGGTCCTGCGCGTCCCTCACGGCAAGCACGGTAACTCCAAGGATCTTGCCATAAATCCGCAATTGCTCGTGCCCGCCAATGCGATAACTGTCGGTAGTGAGCAGCGCAAGCTTATCCGCGCCGTGGCGCACCACGCAGCGCGCCGCCAGCTTTGCGGTAGTCGTTGTCTTGCCCACCCCGGTAGGGCCCACCAGCGCATAAACACCGCCCTTCTCCAGAATTTCGCGTTCGTCGCCAATGCTCCGGAGATTGGAAGTCAACACGTTTTTTATCCAGTTCATCGTGTCTTTTTCGCCTTTTCCGGCATTTTCCGCAGGCAGTTGTTCCAGCAGACTGTGCGCGAGAGAACGGCTGAAGCCTGCCGCCAATACCTGGCGCAGCAGTCCTCCATGGACCGGGTCGCGTTTTTCCTGATTGTTCCAGTTCAGCGCGGAGAATTGCTGTTCCATAGTGCCGCGCAGCGACCTGATCTCTTTGAGCACACTCGCGGCCACCGCATCGGCCATTTGAAGGGGATCGATTGCAGGCGGATTCTTTTTACTGGAAGTATTCTCATCCGGAATTGCCTTGCCGGATGGTTTACGGGTATTCCGGCCCCGCTTTGCGGAACCGGAACCGGAAACATCCGGCACGGCGGCATCGTTCGTCACGCGCACCGGGCCGGAATTAATTGTAGATCGGGCGGTTTTTCCAGTGGTTGCCGGATCCGGCATTGCTTGTACTACCGGTGTCGTCATTTGAGTAGTTTCAGCAGCCGGAACCGGGGTTACCCTGTCGTTTGCAATTGCCGCCGTGCCTGCCCATTGCGCTTGTTTTTCATTGGAAAGACCCGTATCGGGTCGAGCCAGGTTTTTGAAGTCTGTATCAGCTTCAAGGGCATACTTCAGGGCGTTTTTCCTGGCCGAAGGAAGAAGCGCCTGCTTGTGATACCAGGACTCGTCTGCCTCCTGTTCCCGATGTACTTGGGGCGCCGATTCTGCTTTTTCAGACTCGGGCGGCGGTATCAGGGCTGTCATGTCGTTATTGCTCAAGGCCAATATCTCGACGCCGCCATCCGCCGCGCGGTTGGATAGAATTACCCCGTCGGAACCAAGTGCATCGCGAACCTTGCGCAATGCCTCACTGGTTGTTTTACCAAAAAATCGTTTGATGCTCATGCTCGGGCTCCCAGAATAGACGTGACTTTAATGTTGCTGGAATCGGGTACTTCGGCGTGTGACAATATCTTGAGCTGCGGAACGGTACGGCGCAGGAACCGTGCCAGCAGTGTTCGCAGCGGTGCGGGTACTAGCAGTACCGGCACAAGACCTACCTGTTCCTGGCGACGGCTTGCGCCGGAGGCTTCGCGCAGCAGCGTATCGGCCAGCCCCGGCTCTATGCCGGCTCCGTTCGGGCTGGCTTGCAGGGCCTGTGTCAGCAGCCTTTCCAATCCGGAATCCAGCGCGATGACCTGCAAATCGCCTGGCTGCGGCCAAATCTGCTGAACGATTGCGCGGCCTAAAGCGATGCGAACCAGCGCGGTCAGTTCGTGCGGGTCCTGAACTCGGACGGCGTGCTCCGCCAGCGCGTCGACGATAGTCCGCATGTCGCGGATGTGCACATTCTCTTCGAGCAGGTTCTGCAGGATTTTCTGAAGGGTGGAGAGCGGCAGCAGCTTCGGGATCAGATCCTCCACCAGCTTGGGCGAATCCTTCGCGAGACGGTCCAGCAATTGCTGCACTTCCATGCGGCCCAGCAATTCCGCCGAATGGCTATGTACCAGATGGTTGAGATGCGTGGCCACGACTGTGCCGGCATCGACCACGGTATAACCCAGGGTCTGGGCATACTCGCGCTGACTGGCGTCGACCCAGACCGAGGGCAATCCAAATGCGGGATCGCTGGTCAGGAGGCCAGGCAAACTGGCGGATACCGTACCCGGATTGATCGCCAGGTATTGACCGACGTTGACCTCGCCCGCGCCGATCACGACGCCTTTGAGCGTGAGCCGGTAACCGTTGGGCCGTAGTTCCAGATTGTCGCGAATGTGTACCGGGGGCGGGAGGTACCCGATTTCCTGGGCGAATTTCTTGCGTACGCCCTTGATCCGCCGCAGCAGTTCGCCATCCTGCGACTTGTCCACCAGCGGAATCAATCGATATCCCACTTCAAGTCCCAGGATGTCGACCGGCATTACGTCATCCCAACTCGCATCCTGGACTTCCGGTTGCGCAGCAGGCGCAGCCGCTGAGGGAACTGCCGCCCGCCTGTTGCGTTGAGTCAGCAGATAGGCTCCGCCACCCAGCACAGCCGCCAGCAGCAGAAAAGCAATGTGGGGCATACCGGGTATCATGCCCATCAGGCCGATGATCGCCGCAGTCAGGATCAGCACCTGCGGCCTTGAAAAGAGCTGGCCCGCCAGTTGGCTGCTGATATTCTCGTCGGTACCCACGCGGCTTACCACCAGGCCCGCCGCCGTGGAGATGATGAGCGCGGGAATTTGTGCAACCAATCCATCGCCGATGGCGAGCAGGGTATAGTTTTTAGCCGCGGTAGCAATATCCAGGTCGTGCTGCAGCGTGCCGATGATCAATCCACCGATCACGTTGATGATCAGGATCAGGATGCCCGCGATTGCATCTCCCCTCACGAATTTGCTCGCGCCGTCCATCGAACCATAGAATTCCGCTTCCTGGGCGATGGTAGTGCGACGCTTGCCGGCTTCTTCCTCGCCGATGAGGCCGGCATTCAGATCCGCGTCGATCGCCATTTGCTTGCCGGGCATGGCATCCAGGGTGAAGCGCGCGGCCACCTCGGCGATGCGCCCTGCCCCCTTGGTAATCACGATAAAATTGATCACCACGAGAATGATGAACACCACGATGCCCACCGTGTAGTTGCCGCCGACCAGATAGTGGCCAAATGCTTCGATTACCTTTCCCGCCGCATCGGGTCCGGTATGGCCCTCCATCAATACGATGCGGGTGGATGCTACGTTGAGCGACAGCCGCAATAACGTCGAAAGCAGCAAAACCGTGGGAAATACCGCGAAATCAAGCGGCTTGAGCGTATGGATGCTGACCAGCAATACCATGATGGAAAGCGCGATGTTGAAGGTAAACATCATGTCCAGCAGGAAGGCGGGCAGCGGCAGCACCATCATGCCGAGAATCATTAATATCAGCAGTGGCCCGGCCAGGCTGTGCACGTTCGCGCCACTGAAGAGGTAAGTCAGTTTTTTAATCGAGTTCATGGGTTATTCGAGTTTTTCTCATGTTTCTGCGAGGCGGCATTTTCCGGGTCCATTTCAGCCGGTACTGGCAGCGCATCGGGTGGGAGCGGAGCCTTGCCGCTCGATTGGCCGTATTCGCGGTGGCGGCGCAACTGGTATATATAGGCCAGCACTTCAGCAACCGCGTTGTACAGGGCCTGTGGAATTTCATCTCCCAGCTCGGCGTGATGGTATAAGGCGCGGGCCAGCGGTGGCGCTTCGAGCAGCGGCACATGATGCTGTTCACCGATATCGCGGATCTTCTGCGCCAGCAGGTGCGCGCCCTTGGCAACAACTTTTGGCGCGCGCATCTTGCCGTCTTCGTACCTCAGGGCAACCGCATAATGAGTCGGATTCGTCACGATCACGTCAGCCTTGGGAATCTCGCTCATCATGCGTTTTCTGGCCATGGCATGTTGCTGGGCACGGATGCGGGCTTTGACGTGCGGATCGCCTTCGGTTTCCTTGTTTTCCTGGCGCAACTCTTCCTTGGTCATCTTGAGCTTGCGATAGTGATCCCAGAGCTTGAACGGTACGTCTACCGCCGCGATCAGCACCATGGTTCCCGCAATGGCCATAAAACTCATGATGGTCAGTTCAGCGATGTGGCCGGCGCTTGCCGCCAGCGGCGCTGAAATGAGTGACAGCACCGCTTCTTTTTGATGCCAGACGGTCCAGATCGCCATCGTGCCGATCAGCGTGGCCTTAAGGAGCGCCTTGACCAGCTCGACCAGGCTGTTCAGCGAAAACATGCGAGCCAGGCCTTTCAGGGGATTAAGCCGGCTGACATCGGGTGTAAGGGATTTCCAGGTAAAAAGCCAGCCGGAAAGCAGCATGGGCGCTAGCAGCGCCACAAGGAACATCAGAATCAGAAATGGGGACAATGCAAGGAGGGCGTGCAAAGACTGGTCGAGCATGCGCTCGGTAAGCAAGCCGGAATTGAAACCGATCTCGGGCGGCACCATCATCCCGTCTTTCATCAGGCTCGCCAGCTCCCGCCCGAGATGACCGCCCATCAGCAACAGGCCAGCGCCGGCGGCGATCAAGGCCATGAATGTGGACAATTCTGTGGAGCGCGGAACTTGTCCATCGTCGCGGGCTTTCTCAAGCCGCCTCTGCGACGCAGGTTCTGTCCGTTCAAGATCGCTATCTTCGCTCACCGCTGACTCCCTGGGGCACATCCATAATCGTGCATATGCCAATTATCGGGTGCTTCAGGAATAGGTCATCGGCGGAAAAGAGCGAACTTCCGCCCGCAATTCCGTTTTAACCTGAATCCAGCCGGGTACCTCGATTCAGGTTAAAACATTCTGGCGGCTTGTATCAGCGGCGGACCTAGAGGTCCTTAACCGCTATCGGCCAGGCGTAGCGTTTGCGAATTCACTACCGTGCCGCTTTTGATTTTTTTGGTTTCACTACCTTCCTTGTCAAGAGCCGCCGCGGCTTTTTTGCTCATTACAATAATGCTGATGCGGCGGTTGATGGGATTAATCGGATCATCCTTATCGAAAAGCGCAGCGGAACTTAAACCGACTACCCGCATGATCTTTTGCTCGCTCATGCCGCCCGCAACGAGTTCACGCCGCGAGGCGTTGGCCCGGTCCGCCGATAGTTCCCAATTGCTGTAGTGCTTCTCGCCGCTCGCATAGGGCGTTGCGTCCGTATGACCCGAGAGGCTGACCTTGTTCGGCATCTCATTCAGCACGTCGCCAAGCTTTTGCAGGATATCCCTGGTATGAGGTTCCAGTTCAGCTCTGGCGAGCGCGAACATCGGGCGGTTCCGGTCGTCAACGATCTGAATACGTAGCCCTTCAGTGGTAATGTCCACCAGCAGTTGCTTCCTGAACTGGCGCATGGTCGCGTTGGATTCTATCAGTCGTTCCAGCCGGTCCTTCAAATCTTCGAGCCTGCGCTTATCGAGACGCTCCAGTTCGGCCTGCGCGGCCTTGAGATTGAGAGGCTTCGTGTCTGCCTCGGGATTGTATTTCTTGAGGCGCCCCTTTTGCTGCGTCAGATCCTGGCCGCCACCCTGAATGATGCTTGTGCCATCGTGGGTGCCATCGCCCCTTGAGGGCATGATGTTCAGCGGCGTCTGAAAATACTCGGAAATGCCTTGCAGTTCGGCCTTGCTGGAGGTGCTGAGCAACCACATGAGCAGGAAAAATGCCATCATTGCGGTGACGAAATCCGCGTATGCAATCTTCCATTGGCCGCCGTGATGGACGCTACGCCTTGTAATTTTTTTGATTACAATGGGACGAATCTGGTTAGCCATGGGTGCTTCCGGTCATCTGATTTTAGCTTGTCTGACACAATCTTCCAGTTCGCTGAAGCTGGGCCGCTCGGTCGAATAGAGTACTTTACGGCCAAACTCGACCGCCAGTGCCGGCGCATAGCCGTTAATACTCGACAGCAGGGTCACCCGGATACATTGCAATATCTTGGTGGACTCCCCGAGTTTCTGCTCCAGCACGCCGGCAAGCGGACCTACCAAGCCGTAGCCAAGCAGAATGCCGAGAAAGGTGCCGACCAGCGCCTGGGCAATCAATATGCCTAATTCGGATGGGGGAAGGCCCACCGAGGCCATGGTATGCACCACGCCCATCACCGCCGCGACGATGCCGAAGGCCGGCATGCTATCGGCTATTTTATTAATGCACTGTACCGGTATTTCGCCTTCCTGATGATGGGTCTCGATCTCGTTATCCATCAGGTTTTCAAGCTCGAATGCGTTGAGATTGCCGCCCACCATCAGGCGCAGATAGTCTGTCATGAACTCCAGCACCTGCTGATCCGCCAGGATATTCGGATAGTTCGCAAAAATCGCGCTTTCGTGGGGTTCATCTACATCGTGTTCTATTGACATCAACCCTTCCTTGCGCGCCCTGGCAAGAAGATCGTAGAGCAGAGCCATGAGATCCATATACATGGCTTTGGTGTACTTCGGGCGCTCCAAGATTTTCGGCAGTGCCTTGAGCGTGGCTTTCTGCGCCTTGCCTGTATTGCCCAATACAAAGGCGCCCAATGCAGCGCCACCGATAATCAGCAGTTCGACCGGCTGGAACAGCGCGGCCAGGTGTCCGCCCGCAAGCGCATACCCGCCGAATACTGATCCGAGAACGACGAGAGTTCCGATTATTATTAGCATATCTCCGACACTTCTCCAGTTCGAATTGTTGTGCTGATTGCATAATCAGCGCTGCCGGTATTGGCGGCCATTGCCGGTTATTGCGTGCAGTATGCGGCCTGATTCACCAGCATTGGAGCAACGGCAATTCCACTGAAATACCCCACCTTTGTAACGGCCGGAACCCTGTAAACTTTAGGAGAGGAAGTAGCGAAAAACGGAGAGAGAAACGAGAGAGAAGTGCCGGGAAAGAAAAGATTCCAGCCAGAAGAGGAAAGGAACCTCCCGGATCGATGACGCCGGGAGATTGGCCGCCAGCAGCCTGTCGAGCTTAAAGGAAATCGGCTGGCCGGTTCATTTTTTGCTGCGATTCTTCAAGCCGGCAGACTGCTAGGTGTAGCAACCTGCTTTTGAAATAGCGCCGACCAGCATTCAACAAAATTTTGAGCCAGGAATAACTACGACTATCCACCCCCGAAACCGGGATTAACTGCAAATGAACCTGCATTCAGCCGGGCCGACCTGCATTTGATTTTCGCGAACCAGGAATAATTGCGACTGCATTTACCCTTGATAACATATTTTATGATGGGTTGAATTTCACAATTTTGATGCCACCACCTTGTTAAGTTCGTAAGCTCTCCTATTGAAAGACAAGCAAAAAGTAAAAGGACAGGATTTTGCTGGAAGGTCTAATGATCAAGCTTGGCTTAAATCTGTTTAAGCGGTTCTGGAGCGACGTCGCGCGAACAAACCCACCATTCCTAACCCAGCAAGCATTAACGCGAATGCTTTTGGTTCCGGTACGACCGCCGCCGCATGAGCGCCTGTAAGAAACACGCGATAAGAGCCGCCTCCAGGAAAGTCCTCATACGCGCCCGAATACCCGGTAATCGATAACGCGCCTCCTGCTCCGGTCGGACCATTTACGTCACTATTGTGATTATTGAAAGTATCTGAAACCGGAAAGATTTGACCGCCTGAACTAGTAGGTTCGGAGCAACACTGCGTAATCGCTAGATAATAGTCACCGGAAGTAATTGGTGTGAGCGCATGGCCAGCTGGGAGGGTTGCCGGAGCATCGTAACCCACTACGTCATCATTTGCATAAATACCCTTTCTATTTATGCCGAAAAGAAATAATTCGCTGTCAAAACCTGCCACTCCACCAACCGTGGTGGCTGAAAACGTTCCGCCACCATCGATATGTATTAGATACATATCTTGGCCATCTCCACTCGTCGGACTCAATGTTCCAGCAATTTCCATGAGTGGTTCAACCCCAGCCGTTACCTGGGCAGTATTTGGAACGTTCCCAGCATCGCCAGTTTCAGTAAACGTTGTTGCGTAAGACGGTCTCCCAAGAAAGAGAAGAGACAGTATGCAAAACCAAGCTAATCTGGCGGGGTCTACTGTTGACATGAATCGTTCCATGGAAACATTCTTTCTCATTCTGGTTGCCAGTGTCGCATCATTGAATAAGCGTACCCGAACAGGAAATTGCAAAACTGCGGCCACAAGCTGTAAAGTCGATAGCATTGAGAAATTAGGCAAGGAAGGTTCGCTAGGTTCCGCAGTTTCGCTGGGACGTAATTCAATAGCATTTTCTGACATTGTATTCTCCTTACGATGGCTTACATTACTCCCTATGGGAGAGAAATCATAACGTCTAGGCCTAAACTTACCGCCTTGAGACAGCGATGACCACTTCAGGCTGCTCTATCACAACTCTTCATAGAAAATCGTCAGATCCATCAAATTCTCTCGTTAGCTCCGGATCGACTTTGGTTAAGAGGTCTTGCGACGACGCACCATAAAACCCAACAAACCCAGGCCGCCCAAAAGCATCGCGTAAGTTTCCGGTTCTGGAACCACACCAACTTCTTGGGTAAGTGGGATCATGCGCATGCTGGCCTCTCCCGTACCTGCAAAAGTCAGTCCAGTAACGAACGCAGTGGGGGAATTTGGATCAAGTCCCGCGCTGGTTTCGATGCCTGCAATGCGAAAACGATCCACTCCCATACTGCCGAAAGAATGTTCGGTACCAGCATTTATTACTGAATCGAATGTCCAGGTGGTGCCATTCCATAGATAAAGGCCAAACTGGTTATCCCCAATGCTGGGGAGCAATACTGACTGGAAGTTCGGTCCGGAATCCAAAATATAGTCGTAGCCGGTGGCTACTAGCGGATCAAGATAAATAGTGTAGGACGGTATTGCGAAGTCGAATCCCCAACCACTCGTCAGATATGTTGTTGGCATGATTGGATCGTTGGGGCTTATCCCATCTGGGGTCAGCAGGAATGCCTGATTTCCATTTAACTTGGAGTTATATGCTTCCCCCACAATCGATCCGTTGTCGTTGATGCCAGTTGCTTGAACGAGAACCCACCCATCGCGTACAGAAGCAGCGTCTAGAAAACTGTTGAGGTCCGTTGCGGCAGTGCCGTTCCAGAGGGTGGCATGATGATCAGTATTATTCCAGGAAGTTCCTACCACTATGCCAGCGTTGTTGATGTCAAAAGCCTGGCTGGTAGTAGCACCACTCAGCGTATCCAGTTTAGTCATCGTAGCGCCATTCCATAAAGCGGCCTGGAGATCAGCATCTCCTACAACTTGCCCGGCACTGTTGATGGCGAAGGCTGAACTAAAATTCCCATACCTCCCCCCCTGCGGACCCAGATCAGTCGCCGTCGTGCCATTCCACACGGTGGCGTGAATGGAATGAACGCCAATAGTATTGGGATACGTAGTGGCCGATCCCACCACTTGGCCAGCATCGTTGATGGAGCCAGCTAAACTATTGTTCCCACCCAGCGTGCCCAAGTCGATTGCCGTGGTGCCATTCCACACTGTGGCGTGTTGGGCAACGTTACCAGTTGTATCGGAATAACCAGCGACCTGGCCGGCGTTGTTGATGCCATAAGCGACGCTAGTCGTCCCGCCGAGCGTGCCCAAATCGATTGCAGTGGTGCCATTCCAAAGAGTGGCGTGATGATTGGAAGCTCCTGCTATTTGGCCGGCATCATTGATCGCAAAAGCTGAACTGGATCCACCGTTACCGGACATGTGTAAATCAATCACAGCGTTGCCGCTCCATAGAACGGCATGCCGGGCAACGTTATTGGTAATAGCAGAGTAACCTGCAACCTGCCCGCCATTATTGATGGCAGAGGCATAACTGAATGTCCCACCTAGGTTACTAAGATGG
This sequence comes from Nitrosospira sp. Nsp1, assembly GCF_900100985.1. NCBI lineage: Bacteria > Pseudomonadati > Pseudomonadota > Betaproteobacteria > Nitrosomonadales > Nitrosomonadaceae > Nitrosospira > Nitrosospira sp. Nsp1. The sequence goes on along the minus strand of NZ_FMUF01000020.1, from coordinate 39,139 downwards.
GTGAAGGTATAGCCACTGGCTTTGGCAAGGCTTCCGTAGATAAGTAAGGCCCCCATGATGAATATTGATTTAGCGCTCATTGAACCCTCTTGATCACGCTACAACGATTGAAAAAACTACTTGAATATTGCCGTGTCGTCTATTTAGCCAAAATAATATCTGGGCTCGGCTATATGGTTATAAGGAACTATCATTAACCACTAGCTAAACCATATTCGCATACTACATCTCTCAGCAATAAATTAACAAGCATACGATAAAAGACGATTAGTTGTATGTACAGGTGGTGGGTCGACGGGCAAGCGATTCCGGTGCTTTCTCCCGTAAATAAACCGACTGTGATTCGAACGCTCAAAGCTCTTTGGGGACGGCAAAGCTGTACGCCAGCAATCGGCAATATCGATAAAGTGGAGAACGCGCATGGGCGTCTGTTGGAGCTAATTAATAGACTGTGAGGGCAGATTTGCATCGCACGGCGCGGAGGTGTTACTCTGGTGGCACTAATAATTCAAGATGAACCGCCCCGGCTTTCATGGAGGCTGTTTGGTTTAAGTTAAACTTCTAGCGTGGTTTTTTCAGCCAGTTGCTGATAATAGTTTATCTCAGCTTCAGCCGGCGGAATGTAACCGATAGGTTCGAGTAACCGATGGTGGTTAAACCAGGATACCCATTCCAAGGTCGCCAGCTCCACAGCGGTCTTGGTTTTCCAGGGTGCTCGGCGATGGATCAGCTCGGTCTTGTACAGTCCGTTGACTGACTCAGCCAAGGCGTTGTCATAGCTGTCTCCCCGACTGCCTACGGAAGGCTCAATCCCAACTTGGGCAAGGCGTTCCGTATAGCGAATGGAGATGTATTGCGATCCTCTGTTGCTATCGTTTTATTCAAAACAACACGCTGCGTGCAGCGATCGCCCGAGTTGCCAATGCGACTTTCGCTGTACGTCTGCCGGAAATATGGGACGAAGGCACGACCACCTGCGCGTCAGACTCGAAGAAATTTGGTTCGTGGGATCAAAATTTGATAACTGAATGGCATTCTACGCCGCTTCACGCGCGGCAACCTGCAACATCCGACTTATCAGGCGTTAACGGAACTTGGCAAGGTTCTAAAAACCGTTTTCCTGTGCCGGTATATCGATTCGGAGGCGCTACGGCGCGAGATTCACGAGGGATTGAACGTCGTCGAGAACTGGAACAGTACCAATGGATTCATCTTTTACGGCAAGAGCGGCGAGGTCGCCTAACCGGCTGGAAGACCAGGAACTGTCGGTATTGTCGCTGCACTTGCTGCAGTTATGCTTAGTGTACGTCAATACTTTGATGATTCAGCGCGTATTATCGGAGAAATCGTAGCGTAATAGGATGAATGCTGTGGATTTGAGAGCATTGTCACCGCTGATATATAGCCATGTGAATCCCTATGGCCAATTTGATCTGGATATGAGTAAACGGCTCCCAATCGAAGCTGATTTTGCGTTAGCAGCATAAGCTTCAGTAACCCCAAAATTACGTGGCGGTTTTTGCAGCTATGTGCACACTACCCCCTAAAATAGAGTAATCATAAGGCTCGTGGTGGATCAGAGAGCAATTGAATAACCCCAGTAATACCCTACCCAATCGGACGCCGCGCGAGAGAGACGCAAAGTGCAAGCTGACCATGCAATAAACCGCGTCAGTCGCACTTATTTCTGGTTTGCGCCGATGGAATGCAGGTCGATGCGGCTGAATGCAGGTTCATTTGCAGTTAATACCGGTTTGCCGGGGCCGACAGATGCAGTCATTTCTGGCTCAAAATCGCGCTGAATGCTGGTTGGGGCGGTTTCAAATGCAGGTTGTTACAGCTAGGCGAGCACCGCAGTGAACGTTTGTGCCCGTGGTTTATTGGTTTTACCGGCGCGTGACGGCGTGTTGCATAATCCGCACACGTAGCGGTGATGAAGGTCATTGGCATGTACGACGAAGTGTCCGCCGCACTGTACGCACGGTGCGGTTTGCAGAATCTTGCCCTCGAAGAAGCGCACCAGTGTCCAGGCGCGAGTCAGGCTCAACACCGGCTCCATTTCGCTTATCTCGCAATGCTCCAGGTAGAGTTTGTAGCTTTTGATGATGGCTTTGATACCACGGCAATCGGCGTGCGTGATCAGGTAGCGGTAAATATCGGCAAATACGGAAGAATGAATGTTGGGCTGCCAAGTCAGAAACCAATCGGCGGAAAAGGGCAGCATCCCTTTAGGAGGGGAAACGCCTTTCAATTCCTTGTAGAGCTTGATAAGACGCTCCCGGCTCAGGCTGGTTTCGCTCTCCAGCAATTGCAGGCGGGCACCCAGGTCGATCATCTCGATCGAGGCCTGAATCTCGCGGGCTTCCGATACGACGCTCTTTTTACGCATGATGACGCTCCAATGTCCAGTATCCGGTAATTCGGGAAATATCTTCGATCGGGGAATTTTCCTGATGCCAGGAATTGACCCGATATCAGGAAATTTCTTCTACAGGCTGACCCGCCAACAGAATCGTCGCATGGGACTGAGCCATGGTTTTGCCTTTACTGTAATTGGCAAGCATGCCGAAGATCAGGCTGTCATCGAAACGTATACGGCACAGCATCATATTGGAATTGGAGAGCTTGAGTATCTGTCCGGGCGTCAAAACCTCCAGTATTTCAGCGATATCCTTGCTTATCCCCAACCGGAAGATCGCCATATCCTTATCCGCGATGACCATCTGCTGGGCCAGCATCAGGTAGGTCAGGTTGAGCTCCTTGATTTCGGATGTCAGTTCGTAAGCTTTCATTTTTCCTCCATCGTTGTAATGCCTGAATTGTGCAGGGTTGCACGACGCGGAAAAACCCGAATCCATCCGATTTGCGTGTAGGAAACTGCTGGGGATTCGTGTAGGAAATTTTCTTACACGGTAGAGGAACCCGGTATTGCTGGGCCGAGCGGAACGGCTATGGTGCTGAAATCCTGGCGGTGCTTTTTTTAACGCCAGGTCTGAGTCAACGGATGTCCTGTTCAAGACTTTAGTCACAACACAGATATTTTTTTGCTGGCTAAGGGTTAGTGACCGGAATCTCTATCCAATCCAACGCTTTGTAAAAAGATTTGATCTGTTCTTTTATGCTTCTTGCTCCACTTTGATCTTCGTTGGCCAAATCATCCACCAGGGCCTCGATATCAGGGCGTTTTTCCTTGAATTCCGTCACGACCATGGAAATATCAGCCGGCTTGTAGAAATCGTTATCGAAACTGGGCAGTTCTGGAGGGGAATTATCCAACTTTACCCATCCGGATAAATCATAGTCATAAGGAAAAACGATCCACTTATGACCCGCTTCGACAACTTTAATATTCCAGAGGCTGCTGGAGTCGTCGGAATCATCTGAGGAAATACGCAAATGCCAATCATAATTTCCGACCAGCGCCTGGAACAACATGAGACGAATGATGGTTTTGGGATCAATGGGGTCGATTACCGAGCCGGCAGCGCGCGCATCTTTTGGAGCATTGGCAATGCTTGTGAAAATGTATAGCTTGTCTGTATCTTTAAGGCGGGCATCGGCGGACCGGATCTCTCTCCCATCCGCATATTTCACAAAGGTTTTGATGTTCTCCAGAAAAAAAGCGGACATCGGGCGGTTCACGGCAAATCCGCTGGGCTGCGGCTCAACCGGTCCCCTGCCGGTGTTGCGGTCGATATAGCTGAAGGTTGTCGCTGAAGCTTGATAACCCGGAATGGAAAGGAGTTCCTGTACTTTATATACCAGGGCTTCCCGATGCGGCGACTGGCCTCCCCAAACGCGGCGGAATCGTACTGAAGCGCCGGGTTTGCCGCCACAATGGGTGCCTATCCCGATAGATTTCAGACCATCGAACAACGTTCCTTTCGAAACTCTTTCGTCTGTCGCCTGATCTTTTTCAAAATTCAGGGTCATCTTCGGAAATGGACATTGCAATTCAGACTGGCTGGTATTGCCTCGCAATCGCACGAGTACCGGAAGATCATGCTTGCCGGTCCTGTCTTCCCAAGTGAGACGTCCAGGCGTTTCAAACTGTTTTACTTCCTCTGGCACCTCTGCGTTGGCGGGTGCGCGGTGCTTCCATAAATCAACAAAGTCCGTTTCCAGATTAAAGACGATTTTTTCCTTATTTAAAAAAATCGGGGCCTTGCTATGGCCGATAGCTGAATTCGCAGCCGTGTCGGCCAGTGCCGGATAAGAAGACCAAACGGCTAAAGCGGCGAACACAACCCAGTTGATGAGATATTTTTTCATGCAGCCTCCCCGGAAATATTAGCCAAAAACGGTAAAGAGCCAGCTATCGCGGAACTCGCCGACAACGGCAAGGTCGACTGCCGATTCATAGGTGGCTGATTGCTCAGCCACCTTGGTTGAGCGATTGGGATCCGAACATGCGGTGCGCGTAAGACTGATAGAAGAAATATAGACGAGAATTACAAGAGATGCGTCAACAGGAGAAAATGCCGGTGAGAACTACAACAAATCGTTTATTCCAAATTTTGATTCGACGCGTAGTCCTGACGGTTTACAGCCCGGTATGCGTCTATTGGGCAGTAAATTATTCGGCAAATGGAAAATAATTTTGCCGAAAAGATAAAAAAAACGAATGAGGAGATAAAGCCATCGGGTATCACCGGTTGCACCTGCAGCATCTGGCTCCGCAATTCCGAGTAAGTGCCTACAAGAAAAAGTATGCTCCATGGGCCTTGGGTATGATAATTGCTTGATGCTTATCGAAAAGACCGTCTGCTTCTGTGCTGAAAAATTCAAAAAGGAGTGATAAAAGGAGCGATATCAAGGATGGTTTTGAGGTGGCAATGGATGGCCTTTAGCAATTCCCTATTTTTTAGAAGCAGCCGATATGCCTGCCTATTCCCGGGTCCGGTACGTGGTTTATGCGATGTAACGCACAGATGCAATTGGGAAAAATCAAAATGATGACGTTTTGATCGACCTTCAGAAGGAGGGGCAGACGATGGAGAAGATTTTATTATTTTGTTACAACTCTGTTCTTTTATACTGGACTGGCTGGGTAGCATACGGACTGGCAACCAATCTGCTGGGACCTTAAAAAACAGTATAAGCAGGGCAATAAAAGCCCGAGGAAGTCGGTTTTTGGATCGGTCGTCAGAGGTGTGTAATACACCTTGGCTATAGCAAAGTTTCATGTAAAGTGCATCTGCGAGAGATAGTGCTGAGACTTGCCCTCGTATATCCTCTGCTGTATCAGTTCCGCGACGCTTTCCGGCCAGCGCAGCATCCGCCAGTTGGTGATCGCGATTCTCAAACTTCACGGAAACACCCTCCACGGGCGGGGGACGGTAACGGAAGGCGCTGTCGCACGCAATGGCCGTGCCGGAACAGGTGCTGTTTGACACAGAGACGGAGAATCTTCTTTATATTCTGCCGTCCCCCGATAAGCGCAAAATCAAATTGGTGCTGTCACTGAACTACCGCACAAAAGGGAAAGTTGTAAACAGTGCGCGGACAGCGTTCAAGCTGTTGTCGGATGCAATTGCGGGCGGGATAAAAGGCGATCGTTACAAGGTGGTTAGATGAGGGTGCGAGCGCGGGGGAACGGCAGACCCCCATACATGGCAACCAAGTGAACGGAACCCGATTTTCCGTTCGTCGCGCTCGCACTCACAAGCGTAGCACAGTATGCGCATAGAAATTACGGGCGTAAGGAAGACGTCGAGTATGCTGCACGTGCGGCAAAAGGGATAGAAACACCCCCACGGGGCGTGGGGAAGACGCAAAGAGCATCACCCGCCGTCAAGACTGTAAGAAACACCCCCACGGGCGTGGGGAAGACGAACTCGATCATGACCCGCGCCTTGCTTTTTGGGAAACACCCCCAGGGGCGTGGGGAAGACAAAAACCTGCTTCGATTAACGTTTTATTTTTCGGAAACACCCCCACGGGCGTGGGGAAGACGCCGTTCTCGTCGGTCACTTGCCTCAGACTGTAGGAAACACCCCCACGGGCGTGGGGAAGACCTTAATTGAGATCTCGTAGAGATCGTTGTAATAGAAACACCCCCACGGGCGTGGGGAAGACCCTGCGGCGGCGTTCCTTTCCCTCTCCAGCCTGGAAACACCCCCACGGGCGTGGGGAAGACGTGGCGCCAGCAATTGTCACCTCGACAGTGATAGAAACACCCCCACGGGCGTGGGGAAGACGGCGCCTACATGCTATTGACCGGTGGATCGCAGGAAACACCCCCACGGGCGTGGGGAAGACCGTGGCTGAGCCGCAACATGATGGAACTCCGCAGAAACACCCCCACGGGCGTGGGGAAGACCTGTTGGCATATATGGGGATGCGCGTGGCAACAGAAACACCCCCACGGGCGTGGGGAAGACGATGGCACGCCCAGGCGCAAGGCGTCAGGCGAAGAAACACCCCCACGGGCGTGGGGAAGACCGCTCACCAGCTCAAACGTATAAACGCAATCCGGAAACACCCCCACGGGCGTGGGGAAGACCTTACAGATCTGGAAGCGCTCGAGCTGCAAGTGGAAACACCCCCACGGGCGTGGGGAAGACTGCATGGATGAGCGCAATGGTCTGCAGGCGGGTGGAAACACCCCCACGGGCGTGGGGAAGACTCATCAAGTAACGATAGCCTCGAGCTGGAATAAGAAACACCCCCACGGGCGTGGGGAAGACAAAGAGCGTTTCTTGCGCTTCGACGGTGCAATGGAAACACCCCCACGGGCGTGGGGAAGACCTAATTTAGCTTCGACCAAACGGGAATTAATTAGAAACACCCCCACGGGCGTGGGGAAGACTAAAGGAAAATAATCATGGAAGGACTGACTCTAGAAACACCCCCACGGGCGTGGGGAAGACGCCATCGATGCGCTGCTGAGTGATAGCAAAGCAGAAACACCCCCACGGGCGTGGGGAAGACGAAGCGCAAGAAACGTTCTTTTCCGTTCACCCAGAAACACCCCCACGGGCGTGGGGAAGACCTGATAGAAAATCAGGCGCAACCCGGAAAAAGGGAAACACCCCCACGGGCGTGGGGAAGACGCACCAAGATTCAGCAAAGCATGTGATTCTTGGAAACACCCCCACGGGCGTGGGGAAGACGCTCTTCTTCGGCTTCTTCCTCAGGTTCTTCGGGAAACACCCCCACGGGCGTGGGGAAGACTGCTAAGACCGGCGGCTTTCTTTCCTTTACGCAGAAACACCCCCACGGGCGTGGGGAAGACTGCTCATTCAACCGAGTGAGCAGTAAGCGGTAAGAAACACCCCCACGGGCGTGGGGAAGACCCCCGTTAAGGTATTGGTGAGAATCCCTTGGCGGAAACACCCCCACGGGCGTGGGGAAGACGATTCTTTATTTTCATAATGAAACCTCATAATAGAAACACCCCCACGGGCGTGGGGAAGACGGCCCATCACCACCACCAGACCGGATGCCACCGGAAACACCCCCACGGGCGTGGGGAAGACCAATGGAGACACTGCGCAGGATGTAACTATCGGGAAACACCCCCACGGGCGTGGGGAAGACATTTGCGGCGTCACAGAATCAGGTAAGACAACGGAAACACCCCCACGGGCGTGGGGAAGACCGCATAAGAGTCACGAATCTTATGCTTACCTAAGAAACACCCCCACGGGCGTGGGGAAGACCCAGTCCCGTTTTTCGGGGGAGAGCATGGACGAGAAACACCCCCACGGGCGTGGGGAAGACACCACCACGCTTTTGCTTGGCGGGGCTGCGCTGGAAACACCCCCACGGGCGTGGGGAAGACTTCCCTCCAGGCGCCTACACCCGCCCCGCCTTGGAAACACCCCCACGGGCGTGGGGAAGACAATCCATAACTGCCTCCTTAAAGGAACTCGGCGAAACACCCCCACGGGCGTGGGGAAGACCCACGATACGAGCCCGTTTCTTGCCTTCATAAGGAAACACCCCCACGGGCGTGGGGAAGACGAAACAATTCCGGCTATCCACACGGCCTGATAGGAAACACCCCCACGGGCGTGGGGAAGACTAACGGAGGCCTTGTGGCCTTGAATGAAATACGGAAACACCCCCACGGGCGTGGGGAAGACTTTCCGAAGATGACGGAGGCCGGTTCTCAGGAGGAAACACCCCCACGGGCGTGGGGAAGACGTCAGAATCCGAACGAGTTTTATGACTACAAAAGAAACACCCCCACGGGCGTGGGGAAGACAAACGCATCACGTCCAGGGCCGAGCTTCTGAAAGAAACACCCCCACGGGCGTGGGGAAGACTGGGTATCAATCCGCTTGACCCTTCTGAGGCGAGAAACACCCCCACGGGCGTGGGGAAGACGGACAGCCTACAAACAAGCAAGAATCAGATGGGGAAACACCCCCACGGGCGTGGGGAAGACGGCGGTAAGAAAATGGAGCCTGCTCATCTGATGGAAACACCCCCACGGGCGTGGGGAAGACTCTCCGTAAAATAAAAGGTTTAAGACTACTCGGGAAACACCCCCACGGGCGTGGGGAAGACGACTTACAATACGCGACGCATCAATAGAAAGCGGAAACACCCCCACGGGCGTGGGGAAGACGGAAGCATTACTAGCCTTACTTGCAATTCAAAGGAAACACCCCCACGGGCGTGGGGAAGACATAGTGGCTCGGCCAAACTTATAAGGCTCATCAGAAACACCCCCACGGGCGTGGGGAAGACGAACAGGCTGAGGGTAAATCCGAAGAAAGAAGGGAAACACCCCCACGGGCGTGGGGAAGACTAAAATACCCTCAAGGAGATCCAGTCATATACCGGAAACACCCCCACGGGCGTGGGGAAGACAACCCCTCGCGCATTGTCCGGATAATGTCCATGGAAACACCCCCACGGGCGTGGGGAAGACGGACCCATTCCATGACCGCTATGGCCCGATTGAGAAACACCCCCACGGGCGTGGGGAAGACAGCTCAGCCAGCGTGAAAGACTCCCCCCGCTGGGAAACACCCCCACGGGCGTGGGGAAGACGCGCGTATAAATACTCTAACCTAACCTATAACAGAAACACCCCCACGGGCGTGGGGAAGACTTACCTTTTCCGGCGCTGACTCGGGGGAAGTGGGAAACACCCCCACGGGCGTGGGGAAGACAAACCACGAACTCGGACGCATTGCCAATTGCAGGAAACACCCCCACGGGCGTGGGGAAGACCTTGTGACATTACCACGAAGGCGAGCGGCTCCAGAAACACCCCCACGGGCGTGGGGAAGACACTTTCCCCCATTATGGGCATAGATAATGTACGGAAACACCCCCACGGGCGTGGGGAAGACTCTAAGTTCATTCTCAATAGCTGCTATGGAAAGGAAACACCCCCACGGGCGTGGGGAAGACTATTTGTACCATGACTCGTTCGTGTTTGTCGAGGAAACACCCCCACGGGCGTGGGGAAGACCATCCTTCTGGTAAAAGTCTAATCCTGTTTTAGGAAACACCCCCACGGGCGTGGGGAAGACTTTTCCCGGTTTAAAAAATAATGCATACGATTAGAAACACCCCCACGGGCGTGGGGAAGACTTTTCGAATTGGCGGGTGCCACCACTACGTTTAGAAACACCCCCACGGGCGTGGGGAAGACATCTGAGGGGCTGAAATTATCGTTCGTGAATTAGAAACACCCCCACGGGCGTGGGGAAGACCTTGGCTGGTTACGTCTGATAGCTCTTCAGCGAGAAACACCCCCACGGGCGTGGGGAAGACTTTTCCCGGTTTAAAAAATAATGCATACGATTAGAAACACCCCCACGGGCGTGGGGAAGACGATTTAGAAATGGCGGTCAAAACCCATACAGTAGAAACACCCCCACGGGCGTGGGGAAGACCAGTTTGGACGCTGTGAGGGCGAGTGCTAATGAGAAACACCCCCACGGGCGTGGGGAAGACTCCGCGGTTGTTTCCATTGCAAATTCCATGATGGAAACACCCCCACGGGCGTGGGGAAGACACCTACAAATTGTTAATGAGCATTACTAAAACGGTACCAGTTGTGTTTTGTAACGAGCCTCCTAAAACAGCTCGCATGCAAATTTAATAATTTAGCTCGCTGGCCCGGACAGTATTTGTTTCTCGATCACCAATTGCAAACCGGATATCTCGATGAGATCGCGCTTGGTATCACCGATGCCATGAATTTCATAACCTGGGGTTTCCGGAATACGGCGAAAAACCATCAAGCCGCTTTCGTGAGGGCAATGATCGTGCAAATAGTCCACAACTTTTCTGGCAACGGCGTCCTTGACGCCGGAAACGAATACATTGGGGCGTGGTTCAATAAACCAGAGTTTCATCCGCCCGCGCACGGCAGGCGGTAAATCATTGGCGATCACTACGAGCATTTTTCACTCCTAACATGGTCTCGATGTCCTGGCCTATTTTGCTCAACAAATCTGCTTCAATGACACGCTGGCGAAAAGCGGCGGATACCGTGTGCTTGTTGTATCGTCCAGCCATCTCGAGCGTGAGCGAAAAAGCCAAATCGATACAAAGATGCTCCTTATATAAATCGGCCAGGTCATAAACAAATGGCAACGGACTGCCGGAATGAATAAAGCCGATATGTGGCGAGTAGCCCATGCTATGCACGGCTGAACTTAATATTCCGTAAAGCGCGGCATTGCTGGCAGTGAGCACCTGATTGGTAATGTCGCCCATTTCGAATTTACCTGGGGTAAAGCTGCGCCCTTTCCAGCCCACGCCGTACTTCTGCCCGTTCTGCTCATATAATGCACGCACGCGGTAACCTTCCATTCCCATCATTTCCTGCAGGGATTTGCCAGTCAAATCCACATCTGAAAAACGCCGGGCGAACATGCGTCGCGCGACTTCCACCGATTTTTTCGGGTCGGCGGAAAGTTTGAGTTGTGCGCGCATGTTGCGTGTATCGGCGGCCGGGGCTTGTCCGCTGGCATAAAAGAGGAGGCTGTCCTCTCCCACCCAGCACACGCCGCAATTGGATTGCGCGATAACTTTTACCGCTTCGTGGGTAATGCTGGTGCCGGGACCCAATAATAGGCAGTTGAGTGTGGCGATCGGCAAACGTACGACATTGGCTTCGCAGTCTATCCATTTGACACTGGAGTCATCGATTTCCAGTCGCCCCCGCTCCAGATAGATGAATGGATATTTGTCTTTGACCTGCGGCAGGCTCTCGCGGGTTACCTTGATGAGGAGGCGATTGGACGATGACTTCGATGGCGTGATTTCATCCGGCATTGATTACGCTCACTTGGCGGTCGCCGTAGCGTTTGTCGTCACCGAACTGCAAGGGAACATCATTGATGGTGAAAACCTCATCCGCGTCAGCTTCACCAGATGCGCCGTGCAGTACCCGAAAATCCTCGATACGGTTTTTTTGCCAGGCAATGGAGTGCGCTTTTTCCAGGGCCGCGGCTTCGCTGTCGAAGGTTCCGCGATAAATGAAGTCGGTCGGGACGCAGCTCTTGCGTCCGAGATAAATATCCCAAGCGGGATCTTGCAGGGCTTGTGCAATGGTTTCGACTTTATCAATGGGCACTTCCAACACCACTGCAAAGGCGGCATCCTGTAAATAGTATCGGTAGGTCATTTTGGTGCCGCCGCCCACCGCCTTCTTGCCTTCCCTGGTTTTGGGGATAAGCAAACTGGCCCATGGGTCCTGGTCGTCATAACCACTGCCGACCATGTGGAAATCCCGCAACAAGGGTTCCCGATCTTGTTTGGTGACCCCACCTACCGCCTGTTTACAGCGTGTAAAAGAAACCACGGTTTGGCCGAGTGCGGCAAACTCGGCCAAAAGCGCTTTTTGTTCGCCGTCCGCACCGAGTGCGGCGCATACCAGGCCTAGCAGTCCCGACTTGGTCGGGAAAGCCAGAGTATCCCGCCGCCCGAATTTTGAGTCGAAACCCCAGGACTGCAACGGCGCTTCCAGCCACAACAATAAATAAGGGTTATGCATTTGCCTCTTCCCTGGCAACGCTGCCTGCAGAATGCTGCTTGAGTGCAGCAATCAAATCGTCGATATTGAAGCTGTCGTTCTGCCCATAAGTGTATTCGGCCTGCTTGCCGAACAGACTGCCGTGCAGCTTTTCCTGCCTTGCCAAATAACTCGTCATGGCATCGATGCTTGGTTGGAGAAAGCCGCCATCTTTGGCTTTGATCGCCGTTTCGAATGGTACTTGCAGGCGCTGGCCCTTGCGCACCAGCACCTTGGCGAATTCCCATGGCGATGCACCCGATTGGGTGGCTTGCCGCGCGGCAGGTACAGCAACAAACAGGGCCTTGGTAAAGTTTTCGACTGCGCCTGGGAGATCTTGCCCTGCCAGGGTTTGCCAAAGCTGGCCCAGATCCAGGCTCACATAACGGTAGTAGGTGGCGGCGTTAAATTCCAGGCTGCCCATGTGCGCCGAACCCGGTTCAGTAGCGAGATCATCCAAGGCAGTGAAAAACTCAACTTCATTGCTGGCTTTATGCGTGGAAATCGCATGTGAAAATGATGCGGCGGCCTCGACATTCAGGTCAGCCGCTTGCGCAACCATGCGGCCGAAAAGCGCGATATCAATGCCATCGATGGCTGGATTCAACGTCTTTTTAGCGACCTTATGCACATCCTTATCCTTGAGTTTTTTGGCATCGAAATCCTGTTCCTGCGCATACCCGGCGAAAGCCTTGGCTTCGGTCATGGTAAAAAACAGCAAAGTGTCTTTGCTCAAATAGGAGGCGATCATTTCACCGCAACTATTTGCCTGCTCCGCCGACGCGCCTGAATCAGTGCAGGCCTGCGCCACGATGTCGGCAACATGCTTGGTGCGAATGCCCAGTTTCGCGCCAAATTCGTGCATTGCCATGCGCACCGGCCGCTTCCATGCCTGCGAACTGACGCGGGCGCGCTGCACACCCCCGATCATGGCCGTTTTAGGAGCGCCCACGTCGTCGCGGTTGAGGCAGGTAACGGGAAAGGATTGCAGGATGTGAAATTCGATACGCAGATTTTTGAACGGGTTATTGATGGTCATTTTGATATTGCCTTTTAAGTGAATGAGTTAAATCGGTGGAAATTAAATAGCGGCTAACGGTACGATCTGAAGCAGCCCGAAGCCGAACGCGCGCCCTCGTCCTATGCCTTGGGTGAAACTCCGGGTAAAGCGATCTTTGTCGATGACCGTGAGTTCGCCCTTGAGCGTGGCGCTGCCATGGGTAACCGCCCTGCCGGATTTCTCAAAAGTTTGCACGCTGATTTGCCCGGTTTGCAGGTTTTGGGGACTGATCTCGAATCCCCAGGATTGCGGCGCATGCGTCTTGAACCACCGCTCGATGCCTTCGCGCCCTCGAACGGGCACGACCTTGCCCGTTTGCTTGTCGCGCCTGCCGGGGTTGAGCGTGACTTCGAAGGCATAACGTTCATGCGCCAGGAAATCGGAGCGAACGATTCGGGTATGGACTTCACCAAACTGCGGGGTCTGGTGCGGTTTGCGATTGGACAGCATCAGGATTTGCCGCATATTGAAGTCGCCGCCCTTGTCCGCATAAACGATGCCGCTGCGAGTGCTGGCTTGCTTCTCGTTCTCCGAACGAATATCTTCAAACAATCCATACACGACCTTGTGCAAGGCATAAGCATCCTTGATGCCAAGGATGTTCATGTCGGCACGGCTCAAGCGCAACACGCTGGCATAGGCCACGGCATCTTCACTCATCCTTGCCTCCGTCTGCCGGCTTGCCGTAAAAATCCTGCGCCCAGCGCGCTTTGATGCGTGTCTGGCTGTCATCATGGCCGAACCAGAGCAAATCATTCAGAAGGCTGGCGTAGTCAGGAGCGGTATTGTTTCTTGATTCAATCAGGCTGAGCAATGGGCGCAGGATGCGGCAGGCCTCCGGGACCGAATCGCAGGCCAATAGACGGCGCAATCTGGCTTTGGCCTGATCGCTGGCGTTGCCGTCCTCATAGCAACGCGCAATGGCCTGGCCGATTTTGACAGTGCCGTTTTGCTCGACTTTTGACCGGGCAATAGCAGCGGCAATGGTCGCATGGGGCAAGCGCTGGTTATCGTCTGCCAAATTTATCCGGAAACCAGCCAGCACCTCCCAGCTCTGGTATTCGGTGGTGGGATTGTCGGCTCGCTTGAGTGCGGCACGCAAACCGTTGTCGGCCTGGCATTGGCTAATAATGTAATCCACGAACGCCAGACTTTTACCGCGAGACGGGACCGTTTTTTGCAAGGGGTCTTGGGTATCGATACTCATGCTGCTTCCTTGGTCGGGTTTTTAAGATATTTGCTCAAATTGGGCCGGTTTTTCGCCCAGGCGTCGAGCTGACGGGCAGAATCATCGGGACAATGGGTGTCGTAGGCCTTGTGGACGAACCGGGCGAAAACAGGACGCATGGCACGGGCCTGATCTGCGTCGCCGCAAGCATTCACCATATCCTGAAACCGGCGCTCGCATAGTTGCCAGAAGAGATTGCCGGCTTGTGCACTTTGCCCTTTGGCTTCCATATTCTGGCTTTTGAAATAATTCAGCGTTGCGCCATAAACGGTTTTGGAGAGCCCATTCAGCTCGTCCATTTCCAGTTGCAGATTGGTGAACCACAGCTCGCCCAAGACAATGCTTTCAAGCTCAATCACCGATTCCACAAAGTCATCTGTGCCCGAGACATATTGCTCGCCCGCGTTGCTGCTGACACGCAAGCCTCCCGACCAGATTCCAAGCGTTTGCACATGAGGAATGACACGTTTCATGCCTAAACGGAGCTGATAACAGTCAAAGCTCTTGTTATTGGTTTGAGAAAAAAAGCTTAGTAATGCGGTCAGTAACCGCCAGGGGCGCTTTTCCGGATCAGCCCATATCGCTTTCGGGTCTTTAGCGGAAAAATCGACCGATACGCTCGGGTCGATAACCCCGTCCTTGTAGCCCGGATGAGAAATGCCTTCAGAGTAATGCAAGCCGCTTTCCATCAATAAGCAAAAACGGGAAAGCGGGACAAGTCTCCCCATGAGGCTGGATTTCATTACATTGGCAATCGGGCAATTTTCACCTTCCGGCATCTGCTCCCAGGGCGCCCTACCCACTCCTTGTGGATAAATACCCAGATTGGAAATTTGCTGCCGGGTAAATAAATTGATCCATAATGTTTCCAACAGGGATTTGCCTTGCAAAAAATTATGCAGAAACCCCAGGAAGCCAATCGATGCGCTGGGCTTGCCCGTGGAAGGTTTGCCTTTGTCATTAAATTTACCTTGATAGCCAGGCGAGAGAACGATTGAATTATCGGTTTTCTTGCCGCCCAGGCCGAATCCCATCAGTTGTACAATCAGCAAGGATTTATCTGCATCAGTCAGGCGTTTTTCTATCTGGGATTGAATAAGTACGGTTGCATTGCCGGTAGAAACCTCGGCCAGTACCGCGCCAAAAGTTTGCACGGCAGCGGCTTTGATCCTTGGCATCTGCAAGAATGGCTTTTCACCGTAGAGATAAAACCGGTCATGCCATTTGTCAAGATATGCCAGACACCTCTCCGCCAGTCCCGCCGGTTGGATATCTGCCCAATCGTCATCGTTTTCAGGCGTACAGGCAGCCTGGGCAATAGCCAGCAAAAGTTTGGTCAAGGCGATCTTCTGCACCGGGTTACCGCCCAATGCGCGGTATTCCGGATGACTGAACAACTGCCTCAGGCTGACTCGCCCCGCGTCCACAACGGGAATCCACGG
The DNA here is from genome assembly GCF_900100985.1 of Nitrosospira sp. Nsp1. Taxonomy (NCBI): domain Bacteria; kingdom Pseudomonadati; phylum Pseudomonadota; class Betaproteobacteria; order Nitrosomonadales; family Nitrosomonadaceae; genus Nitrosospira; species Nitrosospira sp. Nsp1. The sequence goes on along the minus strand of NZ_FMUF01000020.1, from coordinate 23,420 downwards.
CTCATCAACGAGATTGAACCGACTTACAGATATCATATTTTTACTCCTTCCTTTTTTATGGTTTGATAGCCGATTAATGGGTCATAGTGGATACGGTAGCTGCTGTTCACCAAACTGTTGTCGAGTGATTTGACCGCTCCGCTTTCATCAACCAGTGCCACGCGCAGCATGACGCTTTCCTCATATTCGGGCCTCCCAAGATAGAAATAATCGCCGAGCCAGTTGATTCGTGTTTTATTAACGGCGTCCGGGGCGAGATAATCAGCGACTTTCAACGTGTTTTGCATCAGCATTGCGCTGATCTCGCGCCATTGCTTGCGCTTGAGGGAACGTCCATTATGCGGGACCCATAGTTTTTCATTATTCAGCAGAGTAACCTGCGTCCCATGCTTTCCGGGGTCTTGCTGATAGGCGCGAATCAGGAGCACTTCGGTCGATTCCAACTCGCTGTGGCGGGTTTGGGCTTTTTCTTCCGGTTGCGTGGTGCCGCCTTTCGATAGGCCATGCAGCGCCAGACGCTCCAACCGGGTTCGCATGGCCTCCACCCGGTGCAGGTGCCGGACCATATGCTCGCTCTCCTCTTGCGCAGCATAGGTCGCTTCGATCAGCTCGCGAATCTGGCCCGGCAAACGAACTTGATTAATGCCCTGCCAGACTGCCAGGCTGCGGCAAAGCACGTAAGGCGCGTAAATCTTCGCTGTGGTGCCAAATGACAGCTCGGGGGATATGATTGCCTCGGCCAGATCGGGCGAGAGTATCCAGGCTTCGCACCGGGCGCCGTATGGGCGCCGGGTTTCCATGTGCCGCCATAAACGTCCCAGCCTTTGCAGAAGCATGTCGGTGGGGGCGATACGGGTAACCAGGAAATCAGCGTCGATATCCAGGGATTGTTCGAGCACTTGTGTGCCGACAAGAATGCGCCCTTGCCGTGCGCGGGCTTCAGCCCCGCCTTTGCCAAAACAGGTAACCCATACATTTTCATTGGCGGCCCGATCGGATTTGGTGAAGCGCGAATGCAGCAGGCCGCACTTCACCTCCATTCCACTGGTGCGTGCGGCTAGCTTCCGGTAGAGAGCTTGCGCCTCCTTTACGGTGTTTTCTATCCACAGCACTTGCTGACCTTCTTCAGCCCGGCGCAAAACCTCTTCAATAGCGTCGGTTTCAAAGCGATGAGCAATGGTTACCGAAACATCGGGAATTCGTTCCACGGATATTTCTGTGAAACCACCATTCTTAGGCTGTGCGGTAATCAAAGGGTAAGGACTCAGAGGGCAGGCATTACCCTGTGGCGCGATGCCCAGCAATGTGGCTCTGCGCTCCTGCGTCAGCGTGGCGCTCAGGATAATGACGGTGCAATGCAGTTGGCGCAGCGCTTTAACGAGCGCATCCAGAATCGTGCCGGTAAAGCTGTCGTACGAATGTACTTCATCCAGTATCACTACTTTGCCAGCCAAGCCGAAGGTGCGAACAAAGCCGTGTTTGACATTCATCACCGCCATCAGGGCCTGGTCAACCGTACCCACGGCAAATGGCGCCAGGATGCCACGCTTTCCTTGCGCAAACCACGCGCCGCCGGGACCGCCCTCCTCGCCCATTTCGAACTGTTTCAGCCATGCGCTGCCGTGGACCAGCAAGGCCTGCTTATGAGGCGAATCGTCCTCCAGAATTTGATTCAGGAATGCATTGACTCGCTCATGGATTTTGTCGGAAGTAAGTTGGGTAGGCAGCGCGAAATAAATGCCCGTGGCCCGTTTTTTTTGCAGTAATTGATAAGCTGCATACAGGGCAGCCTCGGTTTTTCCCAATCCCATCGGAGCTTCGAGCACATACACGCCAGGCTGATCCGCCGCCTCGATCAGCCTGATTTGAGCAGCTTTAGGTGCAAAGCCAAATACTTCGAGGAAACTTGAACCGGGTTTCAATTGTGGCTGCATGAATCCGGCGGAATCCAATGCTTGTTCGATTTTGAGCCGCCAATCGCCGTCGGGGTCTTCAAACAGCGACCCGGATCCGATCCAGTCGGAGACCGTGGTGAGCCCGGCAAGTACGCGCGCCTGCAACGCATCCTTCACGATGGGGAAATTGGTATTCAGCGCCTGTTTGAGCTGCGCCAGCAATTCGATACGTTGCGCTTGCCATGACTCGCCGCCGAATACTTCGCTGACAGCTTGGTAAGCAGCTAAATTTGGCGAAAATCCATGATGCTGGCCCAGGATTTCCGGAATATATCTCCCGACATTCTGGGCTTCCGCTGTTGCTTGGCTGACGCCGCCATGCCCTCCCCAGCATTTCTCGGTTTCGGCGTTATACGCCTTCAGCGATGAAAGCACGGCATCATCTCTTCGGGATAGCGCGGAATAAATTTTCTTCTGAAAAGTCGGGCTGACCTTTCCGATATCATGGGTAGCAGCGATCAATTCAGCGCCATCTGGAAACAATTCCACCCGCAACCAGTCCGGCATTCGCATCATCACCGCCCGCGCTACTTCACCCACGATGTGGCAGTGGCTCAGCACCAGCCTTCCGGGCAACACGGCGCCTTCATCCGTTTTTCGTGATTTGGCGAGGCACCGGTTTAAAGGAAGAGGTGAGGAATCAGATAATTCAGACGGTTTTTGAATACGGGGTCCACGCATTTATTCGCTCCGTAGGCGATGAACGGTCGGGCTAGGCGCAAGCGGGAACCCCGATCGTTTTGCCCATCTTGAAATCAGGTCACGTCTCAAAAGCATGAATGCGGCTTTTTGAATATAATGCGATAGCATTTAAATACGCCTCCCGTTTCGGCGATAGGAATCCTCTAAGGTGCCCGCCGCGCTCTTGCTCAGCCTCATCTTACGGGCTTCGGAGATAATGACTATTGGACTTTGGTACACCTGTCAGACCAGGTGTGTAAGGATAATGTTGACTTGCGAGCTAAACTGGCGGAGTGGCTTGATATTGCTATCGCGGGAGGAACGCGCGAGGTAAGGGTCTAGTTCACACTCAAGGCAGCCGACAAAATCAACACTTGAAACAGTAGCCGCGAGGATCATTTTCTGGATGTAGTTGAAGCAAACCCAGTCAATACAATGATTTTTGGGTGTGATAAAATCAACCCCGTTTTCAGCTGAAGACTTTCCTTTTGTATCGCTTAATTGCCCGACGCAGGGAAATTCAACCGAGCTTTGTCTGAAAATAATGAATAAGATCAATTGCCCGGATGGTGAAATTGGTAGACACAAGGGACTTAAAATCCCTCGGGCTTAATCGCCCATGCCGGTTCGATTCCGGCTCCGGGCACCAGTACAAGAATATATAATCTTCTATATTCAATAAGTTACAAGCCATTCTATTTCCAAACGGTGGTACTTTTGTGGTACTATCGCATGAAGCTATCGTTTGGGAGCATCTTCAAAGTGTCTATCCGCTATGTCTATCCCCGTGGGAACACTTACTATTACCAGCGCAAGATACCTCTAGACCTCCTAGAGCGTTATGGTGGTACTCAGCTCATCAAGGTAAACCTCAAGACCAACGATTTAAAGCAAGTAGCTAAGCAGGTTGACTCCTTGAATAAGCAATACGAGTCGATGTGGGCCTCTCTTCGTAACAACCAGAATTTAAAGCCGTGGAGTGTTCGCGAATCAGCGGTTAAGTTACTTGAAGAATTCGGCTTGATGCCTAAGCCAGCGGTTAATGATGAGATTAATTTCGATCTATTTACGGAGTATCTTCGGGGAAAGCATGAGGGGGCCGAACAAGATGAGTATGGTAATTGGCAAGAAGCCCATCCTGAGGAATTCCTTGGGCCTGTAGAGCTTGAGGCTCTTAGGTTAATCAATGAAGAGTCAAAGTTTCGCCTCAACGATGCCCTTGGGGTTTACCTAAGCGGCCACCAAAAGAAGAATGATAAGAAGTTCCAAGTCTATGTTGGTCGTGTTTGGGACAAGTTGATATCAGTAATAGGTGATAAGGAGTTTGAACAAGTAACACGCTCCGATGCCAATGAGTTCGTTTCCAGGAGACTTGCGGAGGATGCTAAAACCACCACGGTAGAACGACAAATAAGCGTTATAAGGGCTGTGTTCAATGTCGTTATTACTGAGAAGGAGATAGCCAAAAGCAACCCATTTCTCCGGGTCAGAATTGCCGAGCTAGGGCATGACTCCAAAACAAGAATACCATTCGATAAAGACCAGTTAGCTACCCTCATCCCTGAATGTAAGAAGCGGAATGATGATGTACGCTGGCTGCTTGCTCTACAAATTGACCTAGGGCTGCGCCTTGCTGAAGCGACAGGATTAGCCCTAGAGGACTTGCACCTTAATGAAGCCATTCCATACGTGTCCATTCGTCCCCATCCTTGGAGACCCCTCAAGAATGATTCCAGCAAGCGGGATATTCCACTGGTAAGTGTCTCACTATGGGCGGCACAGCAGATAGTACAGGCGGCTGTTAAGGGACAGCTTTACGCCTTCCCTCGCTACACCAATGGGACTGAATGCAAGGCCAACAACGCCTCAGCAACTCTTAACAAGTGGATACGGTCCCTAGGAATCAATAGGACAACCCATGAGCTACGCCATACCATTAGAGACCGCTTGCGACAGGCAGGGGCACCTAAGGACATTCAGGATGCTGTAGGGGGATGGGGTAAGGAGGATATTGGGGATAAATATGGGCTAGGGTATGGGTTACAGCAGTTGAAGGGGTGGCTGGATAAAATAGAAGTCTTATCGGTTCCGCACGAACAATCAAAGGGAGCAGCGCTATAGAAGGCGATATGGATAAAGAAAGAAGCTCGGGAGAAGCCAAGGACCTAATTAGGGTGGGACCAACTGCTTTAGTTTCGGGAATCTCCGCACTCTGTCAATACTTGTCACATAGCCCCTCAGAGATGTTCGCTATAGGGGTAGGGACCTCGATATTATCCAGTGCTATTGGTTGCGGACTAAACTTACTATCCCCTAATGAGACACGGCGGTTAGATAGATTGGGTTATTCTATGCTTAGTGAAATCAAGGACCGCCTTGAAAAGGGGCATAAACCAAGAACAGATGGCTTCTTTAATCCAGAGATACGCTGCTCGGCTGATGAGTTATGCGATGCTATCCTGGAGATGTCTCGCTCGGAGCACCAAGAGGAGAAAATCAGTTATATAGGTTATCTGTATGTCTCTGTAGCGTTTACCGATGAGATTTCGGCAGATGAGGCTAATCGGCTATTGCGCCTTCTTAAATCCGCTACCTATCGAGAGCTGTGTATTCTAGCAATGCTTTCGCCAGAAACGGAACAGAAGGGGGTGCGCACAAACTGCCTATATAAAGAGAAGGGTTCGGATGAACTAAGCTCATTGATGCAGGAATCTTTTGAGCTTGAAGGGTGGGGTCTGTTATCTCAAGTGAATCACGATCAAGGCCCCTTTTACGGTCCACCCTCTTCGATTCATGTGATTCCAGCTAACTTGAGGATTACCCCTTATGGAAAGCGGCTTGCCGAGTTATCCCATCTTACGAGAATCCCGGAAAAAGATATTCGCTCAATTCGGGAAGCAATGAGTGCCTAGAGGGTCCCCTAAATAGTTTTACCCCAAATTTCCGAGTAGGTACCCTACGACATGGCGCTGGGCGTTTCCCCCCTCCTACCCCCATGATTCATCAAAGCCCACTAGAAGAGGTTGACATGAACACTACCTTAACATCTCCCTCACCAGATGAAATAAGAGACACGCTCAAGAAGCACAAGCTAACCAGGGAGCAAGCCTCTAGTCTCTTACATGTTTCCCTTAGAACGATGCACAACTGGTTAGCGCCAGTTGGTACAGTTAATTACAGAGCTATGCCCCTAGCTGCCTGGGAACTACTCTTGATTAAATTAGGTGAAAAAGAAGTTGACAAGTGGATTCAATGAATCTATAGTTCGTTCTCACTGAGTGCGGCAATCCTGCCAAAGCGCCAGAGACTAGAGGAGAAATATCATGTCCACATTCACAATTACCTTCCGCAAATCCATTATAGAGTTTCAAGGACTTTCCGCTGTTTATATCCGCATAGGTGCATTCGAGCGTTTCTGGAATACTGCTGGTCTCCCCTCACACTGAATAACCAGTCAAAAATAGCGGGGGAGTAAGCTGGCCCTCTGGCCCCTCCCTCGCTAAGTAGTAGCCCCTGAAGAAATACCTCCACGATACCTGTTCCGCTTTTACGCTCCTGACAGTTTGCTAATGAGACAGTCTAACTCCACTGAGAGAGAGGAGAGCGTTACCCCGAATGCTAGCCAAACGACGCCCACGGTCTCCAGGTTTATTCCACCAACTACTGCTTCCTCAAGCTGTTTCTGAACAATAGCGTCCCCTTCTATCCTAGCCACTTCCTCAGAAACGATGGCCTCCATGCGGTTCTTGGTCTCCTCTTCAAGCTTGCGCCGTCCTTCTTGGATTTGTTTATCCGCAAGGTTCAGCCTCCGCTCCAGTAAGGTAAGGCGTTCGTCTAGAGTATGTGCAGAGGTGCCGACTAAACCAAATGCCATTGATGAATCATTACCATTAATTATGAAACTGGCTCCCTCGGCATTTAAAACATACTTACGGGCACCAAACCTAGGACGGCGTTCAGTCCACCTCTGGAATGCTTGATAGAGGCTGGGGCGTCCAAATAACTTACGGCTTTCGCTAAGTCCTATTGCCACCACCAGTATTCCTAACAACTCAAGCAGCAGCCCAGATATGCGAATCCCTCGCTCATCCAAACCGGATATTAGCCATGCACAGCCTATTATCAGAGCTATGGGGAGAATTGAGAACCAAGCGTCTTTGGCGTCCCGAAAGACCCAAACCGCTACTCCCGTAATCCAATTTATCAGGTTGGTAATGAAGGTGATTACTCTATTCAATTTGCACCAGGACAGGTAACGGGAAACTCAGCATTTTAAGAGTGCTCGGTGGAGTTGTCTAATGGACCGCTCTGTATTCCTCATATCGCTAAAGCTAGCTCTAGAGATTCTTTTCCATTTAGAGATATTGCTGATTATCAATAGGCCCTGCTCATGCGATAGCCTCAAATATTACCGGCAAATACTATCAATAGAATTGACTTTGGGTTTTGATAGCACTACTATCACTACTTGTTAAATTTAATTGATAGTATTAAGGAGAGAATACAGTGTTTATCGGATATGCGCGGACTTCGACACGTGAGCAAGTTGCTGGCTTTGAAGCACAGCTAAGCGAACTAAAGCAAGTGGGTTGCGAGAAGGTGTTTCAGGAACAGGTAAGTGCAGTCAGCTTGGGCAAACGTGGAGAGCTTGAATCAGCCTTAGACTTTGTTCGCGGGGGAGACACTCTGATAGTGACGAAGATAGACCGTCTAGCGCGCTCCTTACCTCACCTCTTGCAGATTATCGAGCGGCTTGATAAAAAAGGTGTGGCACTGCGTATCCTAAGTATGCAGATCGATACCAGCACTCCAAACGGAAAGCTTATGCTATCGATAATGGGCGCGATAGCTGAGTTTGAGCGGACACTTATGCTTGAGCGTCAATTAGACGGAATAGCAGCCGCTAAGCAAGCGGGAAAGTACAAAGGAAGGCAACCGACCGCAAAGAGAAAGGCTGATAAGGTTTTGGAGCTTGCCGCTCAAAAGCTAACCCGTCAGGAAATTGCTGAACAAACCGGAATGGGTATAGCCAGTGTTTATCGGATTCTGTCTGCTGCGAAACGGGCAGCGGCATAGGAACGTGAGGGGCAGAATGCCTCATAATCGCTCCAGGAAGCTCTACAGTGAACTCAGGCCAATTTCTGATACTCACCCCTAGCCCATCAATACATAATGCACTGTAGGGCCTGTGCTTGATGAGGGCCTATGCTGTAAGTTCCTAAGTCTGTTACGCTACCCCTACCACAACAATAATCAGGAGATACCATCATGAAAATCCTTCATGCCCTCTTTGTTCCCCTACTGCTAGCCAGTGGTATCGCTGCTGCTACGTCCTGTAGTGATTATGGACCTAGCGGGATAGTCTGCACTGGACCCGATGGGCACTCCTCGACTCAGCACAACTACGGAGCTGGTATATCTACCTATTCGGACAGTTACGGGAACACTGCCAATATCCACAGGTACCCTGCTGGGGCCACCGTGATTATTCCAGGCGGGAACAATATAGGAACCTCAGGCACCCAATTGGTACCACCTGGAATGGGCGTAAACTCCATGCCTGGGATAAGGTACGATGGATATAGGTAACAAACGCACCTCCACGGTATTACCTCAGCAGCCCCAGGACTCATCCACAGGCTCTACAGTAGATTATCTACCCCTTGCCTAGACTTGCCCCTATGGTTTGACCTTCTAATGCACTGTAGAGCTTCCTAGCGCGTTTGTATCTTCTGGTATAGACTCCCTGGCAATGGCTATCTGTATTCATGCAGGAACAGGTACCCCTGAATTGGATGGGTTGGAAGCGTGAAAAGGTAATGTAGTCATAGGCTTACAGCAATAATGCCATCTATAACCCCACTCAAGCATAGCAGCCCTCCCCCCGGTGATCTAGTAGTGTATAACTAGTAGTGTAACTATAGGTGTACTAATGGTTAACTAGTAGTTGCCCTTATGGTGGGCTGATGGTTGGCCTCTGAGTGTCTGGTGAGGAAGGGCAGTGTGCTTGTCACAGTAGCCCCTTACCTGCTCCCCCCATAAGTAGACCTCTACCTCACTACCCAGTCCATAAGGTAGGCGGTCTAGAGGATTCTATGGGAGCTTAGGTAGTGCCCGCAGACATACTCCCTACACTGTGAACCCCCCAACAATATTCCCCCTGTGTATCCTCCTCTCGTAGCAACTTATGCTGCCTACAGTGCCCGAGAGGTGTGTCACACAGGGACCCCATCAATGGATATTGAGTGTATGGGGATACTGTCCCCCCTCAATGTCCTATGATTACTCCGTCCCCTAGAGGGCCTAACCCTTCCATAGGGACCTAGAGAGAGTCCCAGGCTCTGCATTACCGTGCAACCTGGTTGATACAAATTGTAAGTTCTCTCACGAGGAGTGCTTGCAATAAGAACTGACCCAAAAGGTCAAAGGCAACGTCACGGGTCCCCACAAGGCGCACCCCCTACTAGCCCCTCCAGGTACCTGATAGACTTTTTCAGTCTGTCTTTATCTGGGGGGGCTTTCTCGCTGGATAGGACAATCCCCCAGTGTGGCACCTAATGTCCCCTTAAAGTCACCCTCAGGCTCATCAGGAGGACACAGGATGAGCTAGAGTACAAAGTCTAGAGATAGGTAGCCAAAGCTCATAATAATGTACTGTAGAGCTTCATAGGCGGTCTGCTGTAGACCCTCCTTACTCTGCTATTCCATAGTAGAGGATTGACTACTTTCGTTTGTCTGGCTTACTCGTGGTTTTCGGGCGCGGCTCACACTTGTCCTAAGGCTGTGTTGATGTCTGCTGGCATGTTTATTTAACTGGTCTATATCGTAACTCATTTGCTTTAGCTTTCGCAGCTTCGAGTTCAAGCTGTATTGCCTCAAGAAGCTCAGCAGCGTCCCTACGCGCCACATTCTGCTGATAGCAAGAAAGGTTGAGAAGTAGGGGTATGGTGCCTTCTATTAAATGTGGATGACTTTTTGCAAACTGAAGAATTGCAGTTCTAATCTTTTCCTTTGAATGGGGAAGCTCTTGCACATCCCTTATAACCCTATCCACTGAAGAGTAAGAGTTAACATAATCCTTCAATACCTGCTTGACTTCTAGCTCAAGCATAGGTGTTCGGCCATCCCGCATTAATGAGTTAATAAGCTTTTTTAGTATATGCATTCATATCTTCCCTCTAGTCTATCCCTCCGTAGTGGGAGCGTATAGGTACTGATAGCTACCACCCACAGGCCCCTATGCGCTCCCTTTCATGGCTATCATTCCTCCTCGAATCGAATAGCAGCGCCCTAATGCTCCTTATCTTTTGGCGGGTTGGGGTCATTCCCAGGCGCTATAGTGTCTTTGCTGCGAATCTTCCCATCTACGCCCTTAGTGATCAGTTCGCCGCCCCCCTGATTGATTAGCATCTCCTTCGCTGCTTGTATGGCTTCCTTTTGAGTCCCATGAACGCTAGAAGACCGCTCAGCGTCATTCCTTTTGTTCCCCCAAGTCCCATCGGGACCTTTTGATACCGTTCTGTCTCTACCTTTACTCACTTCGTCGCCTCCCTTTGATGTGCCAAATAATTATTAACTAGCCCACACCTGTGCTACTACGGCATTAGAAGCCATTTAGTTGAAGCCACAAATGAAATGGAAGTAGCGCCCACCGCCATTTCAGGTGACACATTCTTCTATTGTATCCCCATGTTTTACCCAGTTTTCCTCCTCCTACTTCCAACATGTCAAAGCAATAACAATTCTATCCTCTTACAGTTTATATAGCTCCAACAGTAATTACCCCAGCCCAAGAAAACTCTTCTCTAACATACACTTATTCGTTACTAATCTTTTATTTTCCTTATTTTACTACTATGATAATAGCCTTAAATACCCTAGCCGCCGCACTTCAAGCATTCAAGCAGTTCACCAATGAACCGGACGTACAAATACAGACCGTGCAAACCTTCCTAGTTATCGCAGCTTATGGAAATCCCGGCCTAGATGAATTAGCTAGGCAAATAGGACTCACCCAACCCGCAGCTAGCCGGAACCTAAAGAAGATGTGTGAAGGCCCACGGGGACAGGAAGGTTATAGCCTCATAACCATGACACTAGACCCGCTTGATAACAGGAGAAGAATAGTCAAGTTGACGGCCCGGGGGCATGAGTTAGTGCGGCATATTGAGAATGCAATGCTCCCGCCTATCCGCTCTCATGTTATTCGCGAGTTAATGCGAGGATAGTCATGTTAAAGGTACGCTCCCCAGGGAATATCTATTGGTGCGACTTCAGGACCCCTGAGGGTAAGCGTATAAGGAAATCCCTGCATACTACTGATTACGCAGAGGCCAAGGCTCTTGAAACAAAGCTGAGATACGGTGACAAAGAGGCCAACAAGCAAACACCTGTAGGGACAATCACTCTTTCTGAAGCATTCGCCCATGCCCTGCGTGTACGTGACCAGTGGCGGTCTGCAAAGAGATTGGATTCTATTGAATTGATTTATAAAAGCATGGAGGACCACTTTGGGGCGAAGCGTACACTCTCCAAGATAACTGATGAGGTCCTTCTAGATTATGCGGAAAGGCTTAGGCGACGCGGCAAGAGCGCCTCCACGATCAACAAAAGGTTATCTCTTGTTTCGGTCCTATTTGATGAAGCGATCAAGTGGAAGAGGTACAAAGGGGAAAAGCCTACCATGGTGCGCTACAAGGTTCGGAATGCTAGGAGAAGGCTTATAACCCCCGCTGAAGAGGCCAGGGCAATTTCACTTTGCATCCAAAGTAGTCCCTTTGAAAAGGCAATGGCGGACCTTATTGTTATCCTTGCTGATACCGGGATGCGCCAATCAGAAGCCCTCGGAATTCAACCTAGGAATGTGGATGTGGACAACAGGGCAGTCCTGATTGTGGATACCAAGAACGGGGATGATAGGATTGTGCCCTTAACCACTCGCTCCTTAGAGATTCTCAAGAGGCGCAAAGTGGCTCCAGTGTTTCGCCCTCTGAGTCCCAGCGTCATCATTCATACATGGGCGAGGATTCGGATAAAGATGGGCCTGGAGCATGATAAAGAGTTTGTCCTTCATGCCTTCCGTCATACCTATGGTTCCACCCTGGCTAACGCAGGCACGGATGCTTTCCGCTTGCAGAAAGTCATGGGGCACAGGAGTATTCAATCAGCCCAGCGATACATCAAGGTCTCTCCCTCAGCCCTAAAGGGTCTTTCCAGTATTATCGAAGCGCGCACTAGCAAGTATGAGGAGGAGGTATGCGCCCATAGCGAATCAAAGGAAACCACGAATAAATAAACTCTTACTCCCCCTCTCATTACTACAGTTCGCTCATAGTGCCCGGAAAAGCCTATGTCCTTCCACTTTAATAAGTACCTGTTTTCCTCCCATATAAACCACCCTTCTTTCAGAGAATACAAAATGTACCAACCTATTAATAAACCGAAGTACCAATGGAAGCCGCTAGGGGAGCATCATGTGTGAACCTATATCAATCTCAGCAATGGCCACCAGTATAGCGGCTGCTGCATCCAGTGCGGCTGCTGCTACCACTGCTGCTGTCACTGGTATGTCCACTGCTTCGGCACTGGCTGCTGGCTCATTAGCGGTAGGGGTAGCAGGTGCTGGTGCCTCCTACATGCAGCAGAACCAACAGGCAAAGTTTCGTGATAAAGCTTCCCAGGCTAACTATTCACAGCAGATGGGCACCTACAAGGAGCAGCAAGACCAGGTAAACAAGAACTCCATTGACCAGATGTCACAGCGTGCACGGGAGAACATGATTCAGGCTGCAAGGATTAGGGCAGTGCATGGTGAGTCAGGGCTGGGTGGCAACACCAATGATCGAATAATCAACGAGAACTCTTTTAACTTTGGTACCGATGTGTCCTCCATAGAGTCCAATAGGCTTGCTCAACAAAGACAACTCAACCAGGAAGCCAAGAGTATCCGGGCTGGTGCACAGACACAGATTAGCCAAATACCGAGACCTAGCCTCATAGGTACCGGCTTGCAGATTGCTGGCTCAGCTATGGACGCTGCAACCACCTACAAGGGCCTCAAGGCTCCCCGTAGCAAGACACTACCTCTGTCCTAGAGGGAGTGGAATCAAATCAAAGCACCAATAACCATGTCCTCACTGGAGATGGTGGAGTTCATTAATAGCCAGCGTGGGAATGATGAGGCGTACCTACAGCACAAGCATTTCCTTGCCAAAGTCCCCCAGGTGTTAGGTGAAGATGGATCGGCCAAATTTTCGGCCAATCTTCCTGATGCTTACGGGAGAGATAGAAGGGGCTACCAGTTCCCCAAGCGGGAAGCCTGTCTGATGGCTATGAGTTACAGCTATGAGTTACAAGCAAAGGTGTTCGACAGGATGACAGAACTGGAAGAAGGGAGGCCTAACACTCCAACCATCCCCCAATCCCTGCCTGAAGCCCTACGCCTAGCCGCTGACCTAGCTGAACAGAATGGGAAGCAAGCCCTCCTTATCGAGCAGCAGAAGCCAGCAAGTGTCTCTCAGTTCCACCCCTGACCCCCATGCTTTCCCTTTGCGGAAACTTTGGGGGTCCTTTTGCGGCCTATCCCATATATGAGGGAGTCAGCACCTGAGTTTAGTGGCTCATCAGGAAGCCTTTAGATGAGCTAGAGCAAGGCGAATGACCATTAAGCCGATAAATCAATTGTGGGCCACCAGAAAGCCCTTCCTGACGATTCCTGCAAATCCTCTCGTAAAGACTGGCTCACCGCTAACAGTGGGAGTAGTATCAAAGGCTGTAGATGAGACAACAATATAAAAAGGAATAACAAGAATGAAAAGCTTACCTCTCCCCATGCTCCCCTCCCTCTCAGCGAGAAAAGTCAAAGCAGACCTCAAGCGGTAGAAAGTGGAAACATTGACAAAGCTTAATCATCCTTGATGCAGAGCTAGATCGACAGTTGGCTGAAAAAGCTAAAGTGCAGAAATGACCACCAATAACTTAAGTGTAAGCTCGCTCGTCCAGTTAGATGAGGTATCGAGCGTGAGCATCAAGACACGTGTGAATCTGGCGTGGCACCACCTTTTTGCTGCAAGCCGTGCAGTAGGCCATGTGCGCCAAATCGAGAAAGAATACGAGTCGGTACCATATGGTCCCTTTTGGGAGGAAATTTTTCACAGGTCACTTAGTATTGTGACGCTTACCGTGGCTTCACTTGAGGGCTTAGCAAACGAGCTTTACTTCGAAAACTCCGCGATTGAACCTACACTGAACCCAGCCGCAGCAGAGGTGGTTGCGAGGGTAATCGACAGGGAGAGTATTATTACGAAGTTTGACCTTGTGCTCGCCCTTCGTTCAGGTAAACGAATGCCCCGAGATACGGGAGTTGTCCAGAATGTTGAAGCTCTTGTCAGCCTACGCAATGCCGTATTGCACTTTAGGCCCGAGTGGTCCTGCCAGCAGGATAGGCATAAGAAGCTATCCGATAAGCTTCTCCATAAGTTCCAACCATCACCTTTCCTTCCCAATGAATCTCTCTTCCCGCGCGCCTGGGCTTCTGGCTCATTTGGGGTTTGGGCACTAAAGGCTACAGTGAATTATCTCGACTATTTCTACAATGAGGTAAATATCCGCAGCCCGGTAAAAGAGTACCGCGTCGCCCTGTCTGAATACTCGGGAGCTACGATCTAACAACAAACCAGCGCGCGCCCATCAATTGGATTCATATAAGCTACAGCTTTGACATTATTAACACTGTCACTGATCAGCATCGACTAGTAAGCACGGAATACCAAGGCACCCCTAGAGGGGGCCACCTAATAGGTTTAACCCCAAATTTATGAATGGGTACCCTGCGTACCAGCTCCTTGTTCTTCCCTCTCTCCTACCTCATGATCCATTAAAGCTCAGATAGAGAGGGCGCGGCTAGTTAGATGGCGTGATTACTGCTTCACAGAGGTTTTCCCCCAAAAAAGGGAATACTCCCCAAGAGGTAGGTCGCACGGTAGGAAGCGGGGTAGTACGGGCAGTTAACGCTCGGGAACTACATGGGTTCCTGAGTATTGGGAAAGTGTTTGCCGCCTGGATTCAGGAACGGATTGCACTATACGGATTCGTTGAGAATCAGGACTTTGTAGTTGTTTCCGATTCTGGAAATAACCCAAAAGGTGGACGGCCATCCAGGGACTACCACATCACCTTGGACATGGCTAAAGAACTGGCCATGGTGGAGCGCAACGAGAAGGGTAAGCAAGCAAGGCAGTATTTCATAGAGTGTGAACGTAGGCTCTTGAAGTCCACCCCCAGGTCCCTCAATCCCTACCTGAAGCTCTCCTCATAGGTTAAGGGTAATCTCTAGTGTCCGTTAGGGGGTCCTAAAGTTTCCTCCTAGTTACTCCAGAAAACGGACCACCGCAGTCTGACAATCTTTTCAGAATTCCTTGGGGCACGCTTAAATACTCAGGGAGGAGGGAAAGTCTTCGCTATATCGTCCGTTATAGGCAGTGGAATACAAACTTCCATCCTCTAAATTTCAATCGCCGCAACAGATAAACCACACTATGTTAATCACCGTAACCACACTCTCTGATGCACTCGCAGCATTCAAGGACTTCACTGGGGATGGAGATGTTCAAATCCAGACCATCCAGACATTCCTGAAGATTGCTCTCGGCGGGGGAGCTACAACCAATTATGAAGATATAGCCAAAACCGCTGGGGTCACCCAGGCTGCGGTATCAAGAAATATAAAGAAGCTAGCCACCGGTCCTAAGGCACAAGTGGGCTATGGTTTAATCACGGTAGAGCTGGACCCCTACGATTCCCGCAGGCGGGCCATAAAGCTCAGTGCGCGAGGCCACGAGCTAATCCGGTTTATTGAGGACAGGACAATGCCCAAACTCCGATACTACTTTATCCAAGAACTGGTAGTGAAGCCAACATGAGTATCAAAACTATGTGCGGGTTCGGTTCCCACTTTAGCAAGGGGAGATGACTTTCATCACACCCACAGCTTGTGGTACTCTTGTGGTACTTTCTTCAACCTGCCACCATAGAAGCTAGTAATGGCGCGGTTCTTCAGGACTGGTTTGAATGCCTTATTCCGGCTCCGGGCACCAATAATCAATTACTTGCACATGTTTGGATTTTCTTTTGGAGGAGGGATGAATTATTAGTAAGCCTATAGTAAGCAACGGCGTCAAGATGATTTCTGCATCTGTTTTATAAATTATCAAAAAATATGGGTGAATTCACTTTCCAACCGCACCAAGCTTAGCCTCAAGGAAGACTTCATGAGGAGTCCGGTAGCCGAGGCACTTGCGGGGTCGATGATTCAGTATTTTCACGACAGCTGCAAGTTTTTCCGGGGTTACACTTCTAAAATCTGAGCCTTTTGGGAAATATCTTCGCAACAAGCCATTTGTGTTTTCGTTGGTTCCGCGTTGCCAGGCTGAATACGGGTCGGCGAAATAAACCGCCAAACCTGTGCCCTTTTCAATATCAAGAAAACGGGTGAATTCTCGACCGTAGTAACTGCAGAATAGGTGTCAGCCATTGAAGGTAATGGCATCCTTGGGTTTCTCTAAGACCGAAGGAGATCACTATCATGGCTGACATTACCGATATTAGGACTGTTTATCACTGGATTGCAATTGATGTGGCACGGTACTGGAACGCTGTCTTGATTGAAACAGCCACCGGGCAGCGCCACCGCTTCAAGATGAGCAACACCGCACAAGACTTTGAGCGTCTGATCACCTTCATTCAGGGTCTAGGAGGCCGGTCGCGCGCCGGCCTTGAACCGACGGGTGATTATCACCGCGCTCTGGCTTATCGCCTGGCCCAAGCTGGAGTCGAGGTAGTCAGCATTTCTTCGGTAGCGCAATCGCGCTACCGTGAAGCGATGTTCAACTCGTGGGACAAGAACGATCCCAAGGATGCCGGAGTCATTCTTGAAATGCTCAAGCAGGGCCGGACACAGCAGTATGTGGATCCCATGCTCGCGGGCCACCATGATCTGCAGGAACTCTCCAAGACGTATTACCAGATCTCGCGGGCACGAACCCGGGTTCAGCACTCCATCGTCAACCACCATATTTCCCTATATTTCCCGGAGATGCACAAATACTGGTGCAGCACTCGCTCTGACTGGTGGATAAGATTCATGATCGAATTTCCCACACCGGCACATGTTCGCCAGTTGTCGCAGGAGGCGTTCGTCGCAGCAGCCTGGAGCATCGTCGGCCGCAAGGTCAACAAGCAGAGCAAGCTTGGGGAGATGGTCCACCTTTAATGTGGCGCAATTCGCTAAGTAAATAAAGTCGCCTTGTAAAATGCGCGGAAGGGTCTAAGCTGATTTAAAGAGGGCTTCAAGTGAAGAAAACTTCTAAAGCAATTCTCGTATTATTAGCGGGGTGGACTGCTGGAGCCATTGAAGCGAAGGCGGTTTTTATGGGATTTAGGCTTTCCAGCCAGAGCGTGATGTTGGGGAGTATGGTCGCAGCTGACTTGTGGATTTCGTCGGTATGCTCGTACAGGGTTTGATCCCTGTTTAAGGAGAAACTTTGAAGGGGAAGTCTACATGCTTGACAAGCTACCTGCTCCTATTCTACGTGCGATCCTAGCATTAATCTCTCGATGGCCCTGGTTGCACCAGAAGATTAACGCTCTTGCGATTAATGCCACCGTTAATGTTGCCCGCTCTCGCCCCCATCCATTAACCACCGCGCACGATTACGTATCATGGGTAACTCTTACCGACAAAAAGTGGAGTGCGAGGCACTTGCCGCCTAATGACAAGCCGAATGTGTCGAGCATCGAGGAAGTGGTGAAATTGTTCATCCGCCCTGAGGGCGGGCAGAAACTGTCGACCCGTTCAAGTTGTCTCTTTCCCGCTTTTGCCCAATACTTAACAGACGGTTTTATCCGCACACGGATGCCAACTGATAAGGAGCCTGAGAGCGTACGATTGCAGAACACATCCAATCATGACATAGACATGTGTCCGCTTTATGGACGTACCATCGAACAAACCGATGCTTTGCGGTGCAAATCACAAGCTAAAGGAGCGCGCGGGCGCCTAAAATCCCAATGGATCAAAGGCGAGGAATATGCGCCTTTTTTGCTTGAGGATGGCATTATTAAATCGGAATTCGAGGCTCTGGATCATCCTCTGTTGCTCGACAGCGTAATCGGCACTCCGCTGGCTGAAACGATCTTTGCCTTTGGGGGGGACCGTACCAATGCTGCCCCCCAGGTGTCCATGATCAATATATTGTTTCTGAGAGAACACAACAGGCTAGCTGGGATAATAGAGAACAACAACCCTGATTGGGACAATGAACGTATTTTTCAGACTGCTCGAAATGCCGTTATCGTACTATTCATCAAAATTGTAGTAGAGGAATACATTAACCATATTTCTCCGACCATTCGTTTTCATGTTGATCCGCGTATTGCGTGGAAAGCAGACTGGAACAGACCCAATTGGATTACCACCGAATTTAGCCTACTATATCGATGGCACTCACTTGTCCCCAATCAGTTTCGCTGGGGAGGAAAGGATTACCCATTCTTCGAAACCCTTATGAACAACGGGCTGCTCTTGGATGGGGGCCTGTCACAGGCTTTTGAAGATATCAGCGCATGTCGGGCTGGTCGCTTGGGGGTCTTTAACACACCTCAACAGCTAAAAGAACGTGAACTTAGAGCAATACAGCAAGGTAGATTGTGCCGCTTGCCCGCTTACAGCGATTACCGGGAATATGTCTCGTTGCCGCGCCCAAAATCCTTTAGCGATATTACACAAGACCCTGCTGCTTTAAGCTTGTTAAAAGCTGTTTATCGAAACGTTGATGATGTTGAGTTCTACCCAGGCCTATTTGTAGAAGACCTAGATACCGACTCACCACTTCCGCCGCTTATGCGCAGAATGGTTGCTCTGGATGCTTTCTCCCAAGCTTTGACTAACCCATTATTTTCGAAGCATGTATTCAAACCAGAAACGTTTACAGATGTTGTCTGGGGAATAATACATTCCACAAGCAGTCTTTCACACATTCTCACGCGTAATATTCCACAACGCCTTTCCACTTTAAAGGTTAGCATGAATCTGCCTTTAGCCACCTAGAAACAGGTGTACGGTTTAGGCGATTTTGACACGATGTGAAATGTAAGCCTATCTCGGGCTCGTCCGTCAAGATGTAAAGCAAGTCTTCTTTAAAGTGAGCGTTGGGATAGAGTTACCTAGTTACAGCTATCGAGGCAAGTCCTAATATCTACTAAGGGGAGTTTTATCAACAACTAGCGGATTTCTACTTGCACTCGGACGGCTTTGCCTGACAGTTAGCTAATCGAGCAGTCTGCGCCATTACGTCTGCTTGTGACTTCAGGGCGTTGGCCTTGGCTGCGTCGCTGGGAGAAAGAGCTGCGTCTAAGGTGCTCGCAGAGTTCAGAGTGGCAGCGAACCCGGAGGTCTTCCCATAGGAAACTTGCGTCAAAACACCGGCTTCGTTAAGTTGGACCGAGAATGTGGCCTTTCCGAAAAATGCTCCACGGGGAACGGGAAGCTCATAGGTATGAGCAGTTGGAACTACTACAATGCTTTTGCTGATCGCAATTTTATTTTTCGTTACTGTCACCGTGGCCAACGCCGTTTTGGCAAGCTTAAGGGGCACAGTGTGCTTGCTGGAGCCATTAGCACTCTGTTCAACGAGTACTGGATTATCAGTGGCGGCAATTTCAACCTCCACCTCAAATAAGGGAAGCTTCACAACTTTGCCCAAGACGTTGTGAATATCTCCATAGTTTTCGCTAACATTTAATCGCGACGGTTTCATTCGCTTCGTCAAATCATCCACCGCGCTTTCATAGACAATTGTGACGGGCTTGCCGCCCCTTGATGCCACTACTTTACATGCGGCTGCGGCCGAATCGTCTGGGGGGCCGGCGCCCACGGCGACAGACAAGATTACTGTCGCAGCCTTGACAATGGCCTCACCTTGGCCCGTTACCTGAGAGTTAAGAGATTTTATGCGTCCGTCGTCGTACCAGGCGAAGGTGAAGTCATTGTCAGTGAAACCTCCACCCAATTTGGAGGCGTCGAACTCGAATAGCGGGGCTCTCCGGTCACTGGAGTATACTGAAGCAACACTTGGCGTATTAAGAATGATGAGTCTCTTGTCGGCGTCACAATCAATTGTCTGAGTAACAGTGACTTGGGCCGTTGCTTTTGCAGGGTAGTACTTGTAGACGAGCGGCGGTGTGGATGCGCACCCCGCAAGCATGAGTGCGCATAGTCCCACAAGAAAACTTTTCATGAAAGCCACCTGGATGGTTTTATTTAACGAAGTCAATTGGTAGGACCTGTCGAAGGCCTGCCACTACCGGTGGCGACGCGAAGCACAGCTCGCGACCGCAATAACGGAAGGATTGTCGGCAGCATTTGGAGTGAGGCTGAACCTGGTGGCTGTCCTTCGAGTAGCGGAACAAACCAGTGTTGTCGAGACCCTACCAGCCACAAGGCTATGAAGTTCAGCGCAGGTACGTCCAAGAGTCGTGGCTCGTACTCTTCAGCGCTACCGGCCAGTTGTTTGTCAGCGAGCGCCGAGGCCTCGAGGAATCGTTCCGTGACGATCCCATGCGATAAGCCGCCAAAGGATGCTCCCTTTGCTCCTTCTTCACCACGGATATCGACCAGCCCTGCTTTACTTGAGCCGAGAACTGGGTATCGCCAGCCGGTTTGCACGGATTGCTCAAGCGCGGTGTCGTTCTGAAGATTGTCAAGCGAAAGATGGTAGAAAGGAACTGGTCCTCCCGCATGTGACGCTCCACCCAGTGGAGAGAATGCGGCGGTCTTCGCGGGTGCGCGCGCCGCAAGAGCGGCCGCCATCACTGTTAATCCGTCACTCGGACCTTGATAGGATTTGATAGTCATGGCTGCGCTCCCGGGAGACTAAGCTTGAGTGTGATACGACCAATCCCACGTTCCTGACCCGCGGTAGGAGTTTACGAATGTATTGTAGGGTACCCGTGCCGGGTCGGGTCCGTACAGAGGATCATCAACGATGACATCATCTGTGGACCAGTCGTATCCCGACACCGTCACGAAGTGACCACCACCGCCTGCCCAAGCGATGTGGCAGCAGACTGGAGCGCCATTGTCGATTTGCGCTTGCAGATCAGCCCTGTCATCAGGAGCGGCAATTGCAGAGCCCTGAAGATTGTTGGTTTGACTAAGAGGAACGTCCAATACGTAGGGGATATCGCAAGGAGCGGGTGTAATGCAGCAGCTTTCCCCTAGACAGGTCATAGCAATTGCACATTGGCTCCACTGAGAGCTCGCATCAAAGTAGATGGAAACACTCGATGTGGTCGCAGCCCAGCACCACTTATCCCGTTGTTGCTTTTGCATTGAAAAGGTCAACTGATTTGCGCCAGCACCTCCTATGGGCGAAGCTTCGCTAAAAGATGAAACCGGGGGTAAGAACTTAGAAAGCGGCATCAATGGCCCCAGAAAGCTCGGCAACGACATTTCAGCCTCCACCAATAATTTGTTCGATGCGCCAAACAACTACCGCTCGAACTTCATCGGGGGTTGGATTTTGTCTGCCGCTTCCGCCCATTGGCGATCCCCCCGGCTGTAACTGTGTTTTCAGGTCCTTTAATTGCCCGAGCATATTGTTCTTTGTCGCTATCGCGTCGGAGGCCCTCAACGCATTGACTGTAGATGCTTGGTTTGCGGACGCGGCGGCACGTTCAGCAGGAATGCGGCCGAAGTAATAGCCAGTAACGGTACCCGCCAAGGCCAAGCAGGTTTGGATGACCGTGGACTGGTGCTGCCAGAGTGCTGGGTCCACGCCTGCCGGGGAGAAGAACATGTTCCAAAGAAGGATCAGTGTCATCCCCACGATGGCAATTGCTAGAAGTGCTGCGACAAGTTCCTTGGGCCAGTCAACAAAATTATTTACGGTGGGGGCCAATGGATTCGGTTCGGGCGGGTTTACTGGTGGCGTATTGTTTGTCATTTGGCCTTCATCCTTATGGTCCATTGGTGCTGTAGTCACGTCTAGTGACAAATATATGATTAAATCATATATCACTATTTCTGGCTCTGCTACAAAAAAAATTGATTTTTGACGAAAAAGGTAGCTGATAGGCATAATCAAAAACATAAGCAGGTGTCGGTGCAAAAAAGACCTCTTTCTCAGCAGGCCGCTATAGCGGGACAGCTAGCTTCGAGTTTTACCCCGACTTCACGGACAATCTAAAATGCTGATGGACTTCCTCCGGTCTAGTGGGCAAACCGGGGCTATGATTTGAGCTTAGGAGGAAGTCCTCTGAGCACCCAGCGTTTTACCCCGGAGTTTAAGGAAGAAGCGGTTCGGGCAGGTGATTGAGCGTGGATATCCTGTCAGCGAAGTTGCCAGTCGTGTTGGTGTGTCGATTCACAGCCTGTATAAATAGGTTAAGGCTGTCGCGCCCGACAGAACAGCGAGTTGGAGAATTATTGGAGGCCAAGAGCGAAATTCTAAGGCTGCGAGCACAACTGCGCCGTACCGAAGAGGAACGCGATATCCTAAAAAAGCCGCGCGGTACTTTGCCAGGGAATCCGAGTAGGTACCGCTTTATTAACGAGCATTGGCAGGAATACCGGGTGACCATCCTGTGCTGGGTGCTGCAAGTAGCGCGCTCAGGGTTTTATTAGTGGGTGCAAAGCCCATGTCGGATCGTGCACTTGAGGACGAACGCCTGCTGATCTTGATTCGCGACTCCTATATGGTTAGCGGCAAGATCTACGGCTCCCCACGTGTATTTGGGGACCTGCGCGAGGCGGGCGAACAATATGGCAAACATAGGGTGGCCCGACTGATGCGAGGCCATCAGATCAGGGCTGTTCGCCGCTACAAGGCTCCCAAGCATATTGCAGGCAGACCATCCATCGTCTCACCCAACCGCTTGAAGCGGGAATTTGGCATGGGTAACGGATATGACCTAGATCCGCACCTGGCAAGGTTGGCTGTACCTGGCTGTAATCGTGGATCTATACGCCCGCAAGGTGGTCGGGTGGTCCATGAAGCCGACACTGGCTCGAGAGCTGGTCCTTGATGCCTGTTGATGACCGTGTGGCGACGCAAACCCACGCAACCGGTTGTGGTGCACTCCGATCGAGGCAGTCAATAGGGCAGTGATGACTGGATCCGCTCCTGCCATTCCCACCACTTACTGTCCAGCATGAGCCGGCGCGGAAATTGTTGAGATAACGCGGTAGCGAATCTTTTTTTAGTAGTCTAAAAAAAGAACGTATCCGCAAGCGGATCTACAAAACAAGAGATCTCGCTCGTGCCGATATTCGATTACATCGAGGTCTTCTACAATAGGAGCCGCCGACATAGTCATTTGGGCGGCATGAGTCCCGAAGCGTTTGAATGTGCTTCGTTATGAGGCCACGGAGTGTCTACCGTTCCGGGGGAAGTCCATTGGGCTTAACCAAACCGTCCGTGAAAATGGGATAAAACCCAATTAACCGCCTAGGGCCTATTAACACAATCTAAGTGCTTCGACGATCAAAGCGAAGTGGATGAAGCCAGTGAACATTACATCCAGTTTCTCGAAGCGGGAGAAGATACGGCGGAATCCTTTCAGCCTCCTGAACAGTCGCTCAATCTCGTTACGCCGCCGGTACATAACCTTGTCGTATTCCCAAGGCTCAACGCGGTTGGCCTTGGGCGGGACTACCGGAATGAAACCAAGGTCCAACGCCAGTTGCCGTGTTTCATTCCCCTCGTAGGCGCGATCCATTACCAGATG
>NZ_FMUF01000048.1:0-1261 GCF_900100985.1 Nitrosospira sp. Nsp1 | reverse complement strand
TAATCTGTTGAATTTAATGAATTCTCAAGGTTTTGCTACTTTCGCCACAGGCAGAAATGTGTCAGGAACAGACGTTCGACCGCTGGTGAGAATTAATTGCTACGGTACGGAATTTTGGACTGACGGACAATTACCTTTTCAGGGTCGAATCCACCGGCGAGTAAGCAGTTGCGAGCAAACAATCGCGCGTCGTTCTCATTAGCGGCTGGTCCGATGACAATTTCCCGTAGTGCGTGTTGATCTCTGGTCTTCCAGTCAAATTCGGCGAAACGAATCAAAGAATAGCCCCATGTTCGATGTTTCAAATCGTCAACCGGTAGATTCACCTCACGAATTTGTAGGAATCGGTATTCCTGTTCGTTTTTGTATGCCTCATGCTTAAAGAAAATAGCCGCGCGAATCACACAAACACTTAGGTGAATGGAAAGCTCTTTCATAAACTCATTGGTCGCAGCATCGCTCAGATTCCTGCTAAAGGGCATTCCGATCAGGGGAAGAACTTCTCGCACAAGCAGCTGATGCATTTTGCGAAGCAAAGCGTCATTATAAGTAACAGGAAAGCCAGCATTACCGTAACCACGCTCATCTACGTTTACAAATGCTTTTTCTATCAGTCCACCTCCAAATCCCAAGGCAAAACCTCTCCCATTGTCTCCATAGGCGCGCCACTGCCCCAAATCGTCCCCATCGCAACTAAAGCAGGCGACGAAGAAATGTGCGGATTCTTGAACGCCTCCACCCATCACCCTAATGAATTTTTCAGCAAAGAGTTTAGCCGCCGAATGATCTTTCAGTGCTTCTGCTGCAAGAATTTCACACGCGTGATTCACGCCATGTCGAAGCTCGGAAGGATCATTGAGACCGAATATGTCGGTCAGCCGGACTTTCCCGCTCTCCAAGATTCCGAGTAAACCCGTGCTATTCGTGTAGTGGTATACACTGGCTGGCGCTGGTTGGGAGTCCATCTGGCTTGCGAATTCATCTACGTGTTCTGCACACCGCTGATAGCAAGACTCAATTGCCTCAAGCATGTCAGCCGGAACGATTTTGTTGCTTTTGACCATGACGCCACCACCAATGTTGAAAGCGGCGAGTATACGCAAAACGTTGAGTTTGTTGAAAAGCTCTATATTTCTTTGTCGAGATGGTGCCAAAACCAGCCGTTCATGCGTAGTGCGCAGTTTAGCTCAAACTGACTGATCCGGTTTCGCACCTGGGTTAGCTGTTGCTCCGCGGAGATGTCTACCGCTGGCGCAATACG
>NZ_FMUF01000051.1:0-1217 GCF_900100985.1 Nitrosospira sp. Nsp1 | reverse complement strand
GTTTAATGCTGTGGCATACGCTCATCGAACATGATGGTAAATCGATTTAGTGCCGCTTTCCAGTTCTGAATCGGCATCGTCCATTTCTTGCTGATATTGCGCAGTGCCAGATAGTACAGCTTGATCAAGGCATCGTCATTCGGAAATGAGCCCCGGTTTTTGGTAACTTTGCGCAGACTCATGTTGACCGACTCGATCGCATTGGTGGTATAGATCACCTTTCGGATTTCTGCCGGGTAGTCGAAGAAGGGCACGATACGCGCCCAATTGCGCTGCCAGGATTGGACGATCGCCGGGTAGCCGGCACTCCATTTAGCCGCGAATTCCACTAAGCGCATTTCGGCTTCTTCGATGGTCGCCGCCGTATAAATAGTGCGCAGATCGGCCGCGACTGCCTTGCGTAATTTCCAGCTGACGAAGTTCAAGCTGTAGCGCACCATATGCACGATACACAGCTGCACCGCCGTCTTTGGGAACACCGCCTCAATCGCTTCAGGAAAGCCTTTGAGACCATCCACGCAGGCAATGAAGATATCTTGTACGCCGCGATTCTTCAACTCGGTTGTGACCTGCAGCCAGAACTTCGCGCCTTCTGTCTGAGCCACCCATAAGCCCAGCAATTCCTTATTACCATTCAGATTCACGCCCAATGCCAGATAGACCGCCTTGACCCGCACGGCACCGCTGTCACGTACCTTGGCATGGATGCAGTCGAGATAGACGATCGGGTACAGCGCATCCAGAGGGCGCGCCTGCCATGCCTTGACTTCGTCCATGACGGCATCGGTGACCGAGGAAATCAAAGTTGGCGAGACCTCGGCCCCATACATTTCTTCGAGGTGACTTTGGATTTCCCGCACCGTCATGCCCCGCGCATACAGCGACAGGATCTTGTCGTCAAAGCCACTCCAGCGTGTTTGGTGTTTGGCAACGAGTTGCGGCTCGAAGCTCCCGTCACGGTCCCGTGGGATATCGATCGGCAACGCACCAAAATCACTCTTGAGCGTCTTGGCGCTGCTGCCGTTACGGGTGTTGCCGCTGTCGTTGACCACCGCTTCATGCTTGTCGTGACCCAAGTGAATCGCCAGTTCGGCTTGTAATGCACGCTCCACAATGGCTTTGGTCAGCTGCTTGAGTATCCCGTTCTCACCAAGCAGGTCTTCCGGTTTCTGGTAATCAGCCAGCAATCGATCGATCAGGTCGGGCTCTACTATTTT
>NZ_FMUF01000050.1:0-1310 GCF_900100985.1 Nitrosospira sp. Nsp1 | reverse complement strand
CACCCATCCTTGTATGATTGAAATTGTTCTGATTTTGATTGAAGGTGCAAGTAACATCATCAGTTCACTGGGGAAGCCGTCCCATCCTGAAGACAGACCTTGGCGTCTGAGCTTGTAGGTAGATTGGCTCCCCGCCCTATTCGCCAATACCGCGGAGTATCTCAGGCTTCGAGCCTGCATTCGCAAGGATGGTAGGCGCTTATGCAGGGTCAGGGAACCAGTGACATTGTATCTCAACCTCATTCCAGGATTCATCATGACAACTGAAACGATTTCAAAGAGCTCTACGCTGATCTTCGCTGGCATTGATGTCGGTGCCACAGAATTGCTGCTGGTGATCCGCAAAAATGCAACCTCCATGAAGGTCCAGAAGTTTGCCAACACTCCGGGGGAGCGGCTGCGTCTGCTCAAGCGGCTAACCAAGTTTCCCGGGGTGACTGTGTGTCTGGAGGCCACTGGCGTGTATCACCTCGATTTGGCGCTGGCACTGGCTGATGCCGGGGTGCGGCTGATAGTGCTCAATCCCAAGGCCGCGCATAACTTCGCCAAGGTGTTGCTGAAGAATAGCAAGACCGACGCGGTGGACGCCGACACGCTGGCGCAGTACGCCGAGCGCATGCCTTATCAGCCTTGGCTGCGTCCCGCAACCGAGACCCTGATGCTGCGCACCCTTGCTCGGCGTATCAACACCCTCACGCGCAATAAGGCGGCGGCAAAGAATCAGCATCACGCGCTCACCTTCAGTCCAGAGACGCCCAAAGCGGTCCTGCGCGACTTGAAGCTGTCGATTGCGCAACTGGAGAAGCGTATTGACCACCTCGCCATGGAAGCCAAAACCTTAATCCAAGCGCATCCGACGCTCTCACGCCCTTTTGCCTTGCTGCTCACAGTCAAGGGCATCGGCGAGACCAGCGCCATCGCTCTTCTGGGTGAGTTGATGCTGTTGCCCGCCGAGTTGAGCCACAAGCAATGGGTCAAGGCCGCCGGCTTGGACCCGCGCCACTTCAAGTCCGGAACCAGCGTGGAGAAGCGTGCCCGTATCTCCAAGGCCGGCAACCGCTATATCCGCCAGGCCCTCTATCTGCCGGCCTTGAGCGCGAAAACCCATGACCCCCATGTGAAGGGCTTCTTCGAGCATCTGATCACCCGCGGCAAAACCCCTTTGCAGGGCGTGTGCGCCGTCATGCGTAAATTGCTGCATGCCATCCATGGCATGTTTACCCACAATCAGCCGTTCGATAATCGACGGTTCTATGCGCTTCACGCATGAGGCAGAAAAATCGAAAATTATTGTTGACGGGAACAGAGTA